>NZ_JBJDNC010000021.1:0-114124 GCF_044900265.1 Pseudomonas sp. NPDC089406
GTCGCGAAAGGGCTGCGCAGCAGCCCCGGCGATTTTGCATGATGCCGAGATCCTGGGGCTGCTGCGCAGCCCTTTCGCGACACAAGGCCGCTCCTACAGGTCCGCGCTGATCGACAAACTGCAGTACGCCGTAGGATTTTTCCCAACCTGAAACCAAATGCTTCAAAACGGCATGCCTTGGGAAATACCCTACGCGCGTTACAGCCGCTTCTGCGTTGTTGTGGACAGGTATGAGGGCTAACGTTCCCGGGTCGCCAAAAATGGCGATGGGGGTGTGAGAGCCCGCCTGCAACAGAAGCGCTGCTCAATGGCTGCCGCGCGCGGGAGGCTTATGCCTGCCGGAATTGTCTGTTCGCCGGTCTCTCACCCCGCGTGCGGTTGCCACCCTTCATTCTGTGAGAGGGATCAAGGAAAGGTGGCCTTTCTCAACGGAACAGGAGATGCATCATGAAAAAGCTCGTACCCGATCCACCACCCAGCAAATCCACCCGCAGTTTCTTCACCATCAACGACGACCTGGCGGGCACCGACGCACTGGTGCATGCCATCCAGCTGATGCGCGGCATCGAAGACACCATCGATGAATACTGCTGCGCCATGGCCGGCGAGCCCGGGCTTGGCATGCTGGTCAATGCCGCGCACAACGCCCAGATGAGCCGGGCGCTGGCCGAACATGCGCTGAAGCACAAGCAGGGTTGATCAGGGCAACTCAAGGTCTTCCGGCTGGGCAACCCCTGTGGGAGCAACTGTCTTGTGCTGCCTGTTGCGGCCTCATCGCCGGCAAGCCGGCTCCTACATGAAGCTCATGCAATCCCTGTGGGAGCGGCTTCAGCCGCGAACACCGGCGCAGCCGGTGCCATACACCGCGTCGCTTGCTTCGCGGCTAAAGCCGCTCCCACAGGTACAGCGTTTGCCTCGAGCCTGCGCTGTACCTGTAGCTCAATCCTCAAGCAGCGTACAGGCCATCACCAACGCATCTTCCCGCCCACCGGCCAGCGGGTAGTAATCCCGGCGTCGGCCGATCTCGTTGAAGCCATAACGCTCGTACAACCGGTACGCCGACTGGTTGCTGGCGCGCACCTCCAGGAAGCACTCGCGGCCATTGAGCTGGTAGGCCCGCGCCATCAGGTGCTCGAGCAACCGCAGGCCCAGCCCGCGGCCCTGGTTTTCCGGCTTGACGGTGATGTTGAGCAGGTGCGCCTCGTCGATGATCACGTTGATCACCCCGTGGCCAACCTGCTGCTGGCCATCGAACATCAACCACACCTCGTAGGATTTCAGCGCATCGGTGAAGATGCCACGGGTCCAGGGGTGGCTGAACGCGGCATATTCGATTTTAAGCAGGGCATCCAGGTCCGCCTCGGTGGCCGGGCGGAAACTGATCGAGTCACTCATTCAACAGGCTTCCAGCGCGCCATCAGCTGGCGCATGGCTTTCCAGACATCCGCCTTGCGCTGCGGCTCGTCCATCAACAGTTCAAGGCCAGGCAAGGCCCAGGCAGCGCCCAGCAGCTCGACCTCGAGCGGCTGGTAATACGCCTCGGCGTCGGCTTGGCCGGCAAAGCGCACGGCGGGCAGGCCGACCAGCCACAGGCAGGTGCAGGGGGCCTCTTCGAGACGCGCGGCGATAAAGCCCTGGACGAAGTCGCGCGCCGCCTCCGGGCCCTGGTCCATGTTGCCGCGCACCAGCAACGGCCAGCGCACCGGCTCGCCGATGATCTGCGGGGCATCCGGCAGGCCGGCGGCGCGCAGCATGTCCTTGAGCAGCAGGTACGAAGGGTCGCGGCTCTGGAAGGGCTGGCCGGTGGCCAGTTCCACCAGCAGCAGGCAGCTGCCGGCACGCAGCAGTTGCAGGGCGAAGCGCGGCGGCGGCACTGGCACAGGGCGTGGTGCCGGGGCCTCTTCTTCGGCTTGCACCGCTTTTGCGACGGGCTTTGGCGCGCTGCCCGGGCGCGGGATTTCGATTTTCGGCCGCTCGCTGCGTGCCTGGGGCGCTGGCGGCGCTTCCCCGGGCGCAGGCGCCGGGGCTGCCGGGCGCACCTCGAAATCAACCTCGTCGACCGGCGCCACCGGCAACAGCAGTTCGGGCCGTGACGGCGCGGCGAACGGCAGTTCGGCACGCGGCAGCCAGTGCACCACTTGCATGGCGGACAGGTAGGCGCGGCGGCGGGACTCGATCAGCAAGGGGCGGTTTTCCGGTGGGCGAAATCAGGCGGGCATTCTAACGCCGTTGGCTGCAACGCGGTGACGGAAATTTATCGCCAGTGCCGGCGTCATCGCGGGCAAGCCCGCTCCCACAGGTACAGCACCCGCTGCACAGGCCGTGATCAGCCTGTAGCAGCGGGCTTGCCCGCGATGAGGCCGGCACAGACAACGTAAAACCCGGACCAAGGGGTGAAATCCTCCCCCCCGTATGCAGTACAATCGCCCCTTTTATTTGGCAACGAGTCGACCCGCCAATGATCGAACCCAAGCGCGTCCTGCGCGCCCTAGCCGAACACTGGGCCTTGATCGAGCCGCTGTGCGAGCGTTTCGACCAGGGCACCCTGAGCCTGGTCGAGCTGCGTCAGCAGTTGGCCCGCCAGCAGGTGGAAAGCACCCCGCAGGACATCACCCAGCTGCTCGACGTGTGGATCCGCCTGGACATCCTGGTCCCGGTAGCGAAAAGCCCGAATCGTTTCGAGCTCAACGCGCAGATCCACGACTTCCTCGCCTACCTGCGCCGTGAGCACCGCCTGGGCCTGTGCCTGGAGATCGAAGCCTACCTGCGCCACCTGGAGCGCCTGGCCGGGCATATCCAGGATGCCTTCGACAACCGCGACAGCGACGACCTGGCGCGCCAGCTGCGCCTGCTCGACATGCGCGTGCGCGACGTGCTGAAAAAACTCGACAACGACGAGCAGGCGCTGATTGCCGTGGCCGAACGGGCCAAGACCAGCAACCGGCAGATCCCCCTGCGCCAGCGTTACGCCGAAGTACTGGCCACCTGGGACGAATACGTCGAGCCGATGATCCAGCTGGTCAACGCCGACGGCGCCTTCGAACAGGGCGTGCGCAAGGTCGAGACCGTGCTGTTGCGCCTGCTGGGCGAGCAGGCGCGCCTGGGCCATCTGGTCGACGACGACATGCTGCTGCGCACCCACGCGCGCATTCTCGAGATGCAAACCAGCGCCCAGCTGACGCTGCGCCACGCCCGCGAACTGCTGCTGCCGCTGCGTGAAGAAGCGCGCCGGCACAACGCCGTGACCCGTGGCGCCGCGCTGGCCCTGTCGGTGATCCGCAAAAAGGGTATCGACGCCGTGCCGCAAGCGGCCATGCCGATGTTCACCCGCCCGCAGAGCACCTTCCTCGGCAGCGCCAGCCAGGTCGAGGCCTACGTTTATGCCCTGGCCCGCTTCGAGCCCAAGCCTGCGCGCTTCCCCAAGGCGCACAAGACGCAAAAAGGCCCGCTGCCCCGCGCGCCGCGCACGGTCAAAGAGATGCTCGAACGCTGCGAAGACGCCCTGCCGCTGCCGGACCTGATGGTCTGGCTGCTGGAGCAGGAGCCCGAAGGCGCCACTGACGAGCTCTTGTACTGGTTCTCGCGCCTGTCCCGCGAAAAGCGCTTCAGCCGCCAGCGCCTCGAGCGCCAGGAATACTTCACCCGCGAACACCTGGTCAGCCTGCGCTCCTACGCGCTGACCTCCAGCCGTGAACAAGCACCGGCTGCCACCGAATCCACCGCGAGCCCTGCCAATGCATCTTGATCTTTCCGAACTGTCCCAGCTCGCGCCGATCTTCCGCGAGCTGTTCAAGGGCTTTCACGTCAGCCGCCGCGACCCCGAGCTGTACGCCCAGCTGTCGAACTTCCAGGACCAGTACCGCACCCTGTTCAAGGCCCTCGGTTTCGAGCTGGTCTGCGACACCCGCGGCTTCTACTACTTCGTCCCCGAGCAGGCTGCCGCGCAGGTCAACAAGACCGCCCAGCGCCTGTCGCTGTTCACCTTCATCCTGGTCGAGCACCTGGCCGACCAGGGCCGCGACCCGATGGCCGTGCTCGACGGCGGCAGCATCGGCCGTGACGAGCTGCCGTCGCTGCTGGAGAAGTACCGCGACCTGTTCCTGCAGGCCGAAGTGCAAACCGTCGAGGAGCTCGAAGAGAAGATCCTGCGGCGCATGACCCAGCTCGGCTTTGCCCATGAAGAAGGCGGTATCTACCGCTTCCTGCCGCCGATGCACCGCTTCCTCGACGTATGCCTGTCGGTGCAGCAGGACCGCGACCTGGCCGCCACCCTGCACAGCGACCTGCCGCTGCCGGTACCGGTGCTGGTGGTGGAAGAAACCCCCGAAGAACTCAACCGCACCGACGACCCGCTCGACCTCACTGTCTTCGATGGTGAAGAGAGCGAAGAAGACGCACTGGCCCGGGCCATTCGCGAAGAGCAACAGGAGATTGACGCATGAGCCAGGAACGCTACGGCATTCGCCGCTTCGCACTGCTCAACACCGCCGGCTACAGCCTGGGCCTGTTCCCCCTGGAACACCCGCTGTCGGTCTACGGCGCGAACAACCTGGGTAAATCGGCGTCGATCAACGCGCTGCAGTTCCCCATCCTGGCGCGCATGTCGGACATGAGCTTCGGCAAGTACAGCCTGGAGCAGTCACGGCGCTTCTACTTCGCCAGCGACACCAGCTACATCCTCTGCGAGCTCAACCTGCCCCACGGCCCCCACGTGATCGGCGTGGTCGGCCGTGGCCCGGGTGGCGGTTTCGGCCACCAGTTCTTCGCCTACCAGGGCGAACTGGACCTGGCCCACTACCAGAAAGACGACACCTGCCTGCGCCAGAAAGAGCTGTTCACCAACCTTGAGCGCAACGGCCTGAAAGCCTACGAGCTCAAGCCGGACGAACTGCGCCGGTTGCTGGTCGGCGGCCACACCTCGGTGCCGCTGGACCTCACCCTGATCCCGCTGCGCTCCACCAGCGAGCAAAGCCTGAAAACCTTCCGCGCGCTGTTCATCAACCTGCTGCACATGCGCGAAATCACTGCCGCCAAGCTCAAGCAGCTGTTCCTCGACGCCTTCGAGCACAGCCTGCGCTCGGGCAGCGTCGACTACATCGCCGCCTGCGAAGAGGCGTTCCGCGACGTGCGCCGTATGGAGGGCGACTACAACGCCCTGGTGGCGGCCGGCCCGCTGGTCGAGGCCCTGGCCGGCGGCGTGGCCCAGCGTGAAATCCTGCGTGGCAAGCTGCACCGCATCTCGCCGGTGCTCGACAACCTGCTGGGCACCTGGCAGGAATACGGCATGGCGCGCAAGGAAGAGCTGGTGATCCAGGCCGAGCACTACCGTGCCGAGCAGGACCGCCTGCAGAACGACCAGCGCGGCGGCACCCAGGAGCTGATGCGCCTGGAGCGTGAAATCACCGGCGTGCAGCGCTGGCTCGGCGAGCTGGCCGTGCTCAAGCACCGCTTCGCCCTGGTCGATGACGTCAAGGTGCTGGAGCAGCAACTGCTGGCCGCCAAGGACGCCCACGACGAACTGGCCGGCGCCCTGGCGCAGTCGCGCCAGTTCTCCGCCGAAGACCTCGACGAGCGCGTGCGCGACCTCGAAAAACGGGTCAAGGCAGTCAAGCTGCAGCTCGACCACGCCGACAACAACAGCTACGCCCGCCTGCGCGAGGAATTCTCGCAGCAGGACGTCGACCGCCTGATGCGCCTGTTCAACGGCGCGCTGTTCAGCCTGCCGCTGGGCGACCGGGGCATCGAGCTGGACGACAGCGACCTGTGGGTGAAAACCCTGGAAGGCGTGCTCGACCAGTTCAAAGGCGAGCGCTTCGAAGTGCCGGGGCTGTCCATCGACATCTCGCACATCGACCCGCCGGCGCTGCAGGCCCTGGCCGACCGCGCCGCCCTGCGCGACCAGAAGGAACGCCTGGAAAAAGAGCTGAAACAGCTCAAGACCCAGCAGTCGGTAGCCCTCGACCGCGCCGCCAGCAAGGCCCAGACCGAGGCCCTGTACCAGCAGGTGCTGGATGCGCAAAAAGCCCTGGAAGACTACCGCCGCGCCGAGACCCTGAGCGCCGAAGAGCCGGAAAAACTCGAGCAACTGGCCCAGTTCGAAGCGGCCCAGGACGAGCTCAAGCGCTCCAGCGACGCCTTCACCGAACGCGTCCAGCAGTTGTCGGCCAAGTTGCAACTGGTAGGCCGGCAGATCGCCGACCTGGAAGCCAAGCAGCGCACCCTCGACGATGCCCTGCGCCGTCGCCAACTGCTGCCGGCCGACCTGCCGTTCGGCACGCCGTTCATGGAAGCCGTGGACGACTCCATGGACAACCTGCTGCCGCTGCTCAACGACTACCAGGACAGCTGGCAGGCGCTGCAGCGCGTGGACAACCAGATCGAGGCGCTGTACGCCCAGGTGCGTCTCAAGGGCGTGGCCAAGTTCGACAGCGAAGACGACATGGAACGCCGTCTGCAGCTGTTGATCAACGCCTACTCGCACCGCACCGAAGAAGCGCTGACCCTGGCCAAGGCGCGCCGCGCCGCGGTCACCGACATCGCCCGGACCCTGCGCAACATCCGCAGCGACTACGACAGCCTCGAGCACCAGCTGGCGCTGTTCAACCGCGAGATCAACAAACGCCAGGTGTCGAACCTGGAGAGCTTCCGCGTGGTGCTGGCACCGAACAAGGAAGCGCTCAAGCACATCGACCAGATTATCCACAGCGCCGGCCAGTACGAAGAAGGCGAGACGCTGTCGGTGTTCGACCTGACGCAAAGCGCCGAGCAGGACAACAAGAACGAAGAGGCCAAGGAGTACCTGGCGCGGCTGGTGGCGGCCAACCACAACCAGCTGGGCCTCAAGGACCTGTTCGAGCTGGCGTTCGAGATCACCAAGGTCAATGGCCAGCCGATCATCCACGCCGACATCGACGGCGCGGCGTCCAACGGCACCACCATGACCATCAAGGCGCTGACCAACATGTACCTGTTGCTGCACCTGATGGACCGCGACCTGGCCGGGCGCATTCGCCTGCCGTACTACCTGGACGAGGCGGCCGACATCGACGAACGCAACCAGGCGGCGCTGCTGGAGACCAGCCAGCAGCTGGGCTTCGTACCGATTCTGGCGAGTGTGAAGCCGCAGGTGTCGGCGCACGTGGCCATCGACCTGGAAGGTGGCAGCGGGCCGAACGGCATCTACATCGACGAGGCGGACTGGAAGTACATCAGCCGGCGCGATGTGGAGCGGGCGATCGTGCGTGAGGATGCGGCCGAGGAACTGGCCTGAGATAGCCGGGGCCGCGTTGCGGCCCTTTCGCGACACAAGGCCGCTCCTACAGGGATTTGCATCACCCTGTAGGAGCGGCCTTGTGTCGCGAAAGGAGGCCGAAGGCCTCCCGCTTCTAGCCGGTTATCACTGCGCCCAAGGCACGATCGGAATCGCCGTCACCGCATTCTGCGGGCTGCCTTCGATCAACCGGTCGCTGTACACCAGGTACACCAGGGTATTGCGCTTCTTGTCGAGAAAACGCACCACCTGCATGGTCTTGAACACCAGCGAAGTGCGCTCCTTGAACACCTCCTCGCCGTCCTTCAACTCACCCTTGAAGTTGATCGGCCCCACCTGACGGCAGGCGATCGACGCTTCAGCGCGGTCCTCGGCCAACCCCAACCCACCCTTGATGCCGCCGGTCTTGGCCCGCGACAGGTAGCAGGTCACGCCGTCCACCTTGGGGTCGTCGAAGGCTTCGACGACGATGCGGTCATTGGGCCCGACAAACTTGAACACGGTGGACACCTGGCCGATTTCCTCGGCACCGGCCAGCATCGGCAGCGCCAGGGCGGCCACGGCCATCATCCTTTTCAGCATGCTGAACGCCTTCATACCAGTACCAGGTTGTCGCGGTGCACCAGCTCGGGCTCGGCGCTGTAACCGAGCAGTTGCTCGATGGCGTCGGACGGCTGGCCGATGATCTTCTGCGCTTCCAGGGCGCTGTAGTTGGCCAGGCCCCGGGCCACTTCCACACCGTCCGGGCCGACGCACACCACCATCTCGCCGCGGCGGAAACTGCCCTGCACGGTCTTCACACCCACCGGCAACAGGCTCTTGTTGGCCTGGCGCAGGGCCTGCACGGCACCGGCGTCGAGCACCAGGGTGCCACGGGTCTGCAGGTGGCCAGCCAGCCACTGCTTGCGCGCGGCGAGCATGCCGCGCTCGGGCGACAGCAAGGTACCCAGGCGCTCGCCGGTTTTCAGGCGGTCGAGCACGCGCTCGATACGGCCACCGATGATGATGGTGTGGGCACCGGAGCGGGCGGCCAGGCGCGCAGCACGCAGCTTGGTCTGCATGCCGCCACGGCCCAGGGCGCCGCCGGTGCCGCCAGCCACGGCGTCCAGCGCCGGGTCATCGGCGCGGGCTTCATAGATGAGCTGGGCTTCGGGGTTGTTGCGCGGGTCGGCGTCGAACATACCGTCGCGGTCGGTGAGGATCACCAGCAGGTCGGCTTCCACCAGGTTGGCCACCAGCGCAGCCAGGGTGTCGTTGTCGCCGAAGCGGATTTCGTCGGTGACCACGGTGTCGTTCTCGTTGATCACCGGCACCACGCCCAGGTCGACCAGGGTGCGCAGGGTGCTGCGCGCGTTGAGGTAACGCTTGCGGTCGGAGAGGTCGTCGTGGGTCAGCAGAATTTGCGCGGTGTGCTTGCCGTGCTCGCCGAAGCTCGACTCCCAGGCCTGCACCAGGCGCATCTGGCCGATCGAGGCGGCGGCCTGCAGCTCGTTCATCGCGCTCGGTCGCGAGGTCCAGCCCAGCTGGCTCATGCCGGCAGCCACGGCCCCGGAGGACACCAGCACCAGCTCCACGCCTGCTTCACGCAGGGCCACCATCTGCTCGACCCACACCGCCATGGCGCCACGGTCGAGGCCCTTGCCATCTGCGGTCAGCAGCGCACTGCCGATCTTCACGACCCAGCGCTTGGCGCCCGTCACCTTGCTTCGCATCTTCTCTTCCAACCTGTGTCGAATCTGTAGATACCGTAGATACAAAAACGCCGCTCCAAAGAGCGGCGATTAGTGTACTGCAACCGGTCAGTCGCGCACGTAAATGATTTCCGGGCCGTCTTCGTCGTCCTCGAAATCATCCCAGTCATCGTCGTCGCCGATGTCGTGCACGCTCTTGACGCCGGTGCGGCGCAGGGTGCGGGCGTCGTCCAGGGCCTGCAGCTGGGCGCGGGCTTCGTCTTCGATGCGCTGGTCGAGGTCGGCCAGTTCTGCGGCGTAGGCCGGGTCGTTGGCCAGGCGGTCGGCGCGGTCTTCGAGGTAGCGCATCAGGTCGTGGCTGAGCTTCTCGGTGCCTTGCTTGGCGATGGCCGAGATCACGTACACCGGGCCGTCCCAGTTCAGGCGCTCGACCACTTCCTTGACCCGGGCGTCTTTTTCGTCGTCCATGATCATGTCGGCCTTGTTCAGCACCAGCCAGCGCTCACGGTCAACCAGCGCCGGGCTGAACTGCGCCAGCTCGTTGATGATGATCTCGGCGGCATCGGCCGGGCTGCTTTCGTCCAGCGGCGCCAGGTCGACCAGGTGCAGCAGCACGCGGGTACGCGCCAGGTGCTTGAGGAAGCGAATGCCCAGGCCTGCACCTTCGGAGGCGCCTTCGATCAGGCCGGGGATGTCGGCGATGACGAAGCTCTTCCAGCGGTCGACGCTGACCACGCCCAGGTTTGGCACCAGGGTGGTGAACGGGTAGTCGGCAACCTTCGGCTTGGCCGCCGAAACCGAGCGGATGAAGGTGCTCTTGCCGGCGTTCGGCAGGCCCAGCAGGCCAACGTCGGCCAACACCTTCATTTCCATCTTCAGGTCGCGCTGGTCACCGGGCTTGCCCGGGGTGGTCTGGCGCGGCGCACGGTTGGTGCTGGACTTGAAGCGGGTGTTGCCCAGGCCGTGCCAGCCGCCCTGGGCGACCATCAGCTTCTGGCCCGGGGTGACCAGGTCACCGATGACTTCCTGGGTGGCGGCGTCGATCACCGTGGTGCCCACCGGCACGCGCAGGAACAGGTCGTCGCCCTTCTTGCCGGTGCAGTCGGTGCTGCCGCCGTTGGAGCCGCGCTGGGCTTCGTGGTGACGGGTGTAACGGTAGTCAACGAGGGTGTTGAGGTTCTCGTCGGCCACCATGTACACCGAGCCGCCATCGCCACCGTCGCCGCCGTTGGGGCCGCCGTTCTCGATGAATTTCTCGCGGCGGAAGCTCATGCAACCGTTGCCGCCGTCACCGGCCTTAACCCGGATCGATACTTCGTCTACAAACTTCATTCAAAACCGCCTCTCGCCGAACGACGAGTCGAAAACCAGAAAACCTTGAGGCTCTTGCAAAAATGAGCGCGGCGGCCCCGTACCATCAGAAACCAACGCCGGCAGCCCAGACAAACAGCTTTGCAAGAGGCTCAACCACAAACGAAAAAGCCCCGTCGCATGACGGGGCTTCTGGAGCGACGTCGCGATTAAGCGGCGACGATGCTCACGTAACGGCGCATGAACTCGCCTTTCTTCTCGAACTTGATCACGCCTTCGATCTTGGCGAACAAGGTGTGATCCTTGCCCATGCCAACGCCGTAGCCTGCGTGGAATTCGGTACCGCGCTGACGGACGATGATGTTGCCCGGCTTGATAACCTGGCCGCCATACATCTTCACGCCAAGGCGTTTCGATTCTGAGTCGCGACCGTTACGAGTACTACCACCAGCCTTCTTGTGAGCCATGGTTCAATTCTCCTAATAAATTCAGGGGACCGAGGCTTAAGCCTGGATACCGGTGATTTTGATCTCGGTGAACCACTGGCGGTGGCCCATGCGCTTCATGTGGTGCTTACGACGACGGAACTTGATGATACGAACCTTGTCGTGGCGACCTTGCGAAACGACTTCGGCGACAACCTTGGCGCCGGCGACGACTGGAGCACCGATGGTGACTTCTTCACCGTTGGCGACCAGCAGAACGCGATCGAAGGTCACGGATTCGCCAGTGGCGACTTCGAGTTTTTCGATCTTGAGGAATTCACCTTCAGCGACTTTGTACTGCTTGCCGCCGGTAACGATTACTGCGTAAGACATTTTGAATCTCCGATAATCCTGCTCACCCAGCGCTTTATATGATGGGTATTGGCTGGCATGGCTGCACAAGGCTGGAACGGCCCGGTGCAATTGCGTAAGGCAGGTGCTGCCCAGGAAAGTTAGGGTGCGCGATTGTACGCAACGCCACAAATGCTTGCAAGTACCCGCCAGGCCCCGCGCCCGGCGCGCCTTGACACGCTGGGGCCTGCGACCTAGCATGCCGCGCAACCCCAATGGAGCAGCCGATGCAACCCCAATCCTTCTACCGCGCGGTAGCTGACGATTTCAGCGCCGTCGACGAGATCATCAAGAAGCAGCTGACCTCGCGCGTGCCGCTGGTATCGAAGATCGGCGACTATATCACTTCTGCCGGCGGCAAGCGCCTGCGCCCGCTGCTGGTGCTGCTGTGCGGCAAGGCCCTGGGCCGCGAAGGCGACGACCTGCGCCTGCTGGCCGCGACCATCGAGTTCCTGCACACCGCCACCCTGCTGCACGACGACGTGGTCGACATGTCCGGCATGCGCCGTGGCCGCTCCACCGCCAATGCCCTGTGGGGCAACGCGCCGAGCGTGCTGGTGGGCGACTTCCTTTATTCGCGCTCGTTCGAAATGATGGTCGAACTGGGCTCGATGCCGGTCATGCAGATCCTCTCCAAGGCCACCCGCGTAATCGCCGAAGGCGAAGTGCTGCAGCTGTCGCGGGTACGCGACGCCAGCACCACCGAAGAGGTGTACATGGAGGTGATCCGCGGCAAGACCGCCATGCTGTTCGAGGCCTCGACCCACAGCGCCGCAGCGCTGGCCGAAGCATCCGACGAACAGCGCGAGGCCCTGCGCACCTTCGGCGACCACCTGGGTGTGGCCTTCCAGCTGGTCGACGACCTGCTGGACTACAAGGGCGACTCGGAAACCCTCGGCAAGAACGTCGGCGACGACCTGGCCGAAGGCAAGCCGACCCTGCCGCTGATCTACACCATGCGCGAAGGCACCCCGGAGCAGGCGGCACTGGTGCGCCAGGCCATCCAGAAAGGCGGCCTGGAAGACCTCGAGCAGATCCGCGTGGCGGTCGAGGCCTCCGGCGCCCTGGCCTACACCGCGCAGATGGCCCGCGACTACGTCGCCCGCGCCATCGCCTGCCTGGAAGTGCTGCCAGCCAGCGAATACCGTGATGCACTGGTCGAGCTGAGCGAGTTTGCGGTAGCGCGCACTCACTGATACACCGAGTCGCCTTCATTCGCGGGTAAACCCGCTCCCACAGGGACCCTGCAAGCCTCGAAGGCTGCGCAGCCCCTGTGGGAGCGGGTTTACCCGCGAATGCATTTGTACGGACAAAAACACTTCGCAAGCAAAACCTTATACAATGTGGGCTTTTAACCGCCCGTCAGTTTAAGGATCCGAAGTGAGCACTCTGCCACCCTGCCCCAAATGCGCCTCCGAATACACCTATGAGGATGGCACCCAGCTGATCTGCCCCGAATGCGCCCACGAGTGGTCGGCCAGCGGCGATGCGCAGGAGGCCAGCGACAACGAGGTGAAGAAGGACTCGGTGGGCAACGTGCTGCAGGACGGCGACACCGTCACCGTGATCAAGGACCTCAAGGTCAAGGGCTCGTCGCTGGTGGTCAAGGTCGGCACCAAGGTCAAGAACATCCGCCTGTGCGACGGTGACCACGACATCGACTGCAAGATCGACGGCATCGGCGCCATGAAGCTCAAGTCCGAGTTCGTGCGCAAGGTCTGATCACCCTTCAGGGGCTGCCGCCCTGGCAGCCCTGACAGATCCTGCAACAGGATCGCCTGCACCATCTGGAAGATTTCTTCCAATAGTCACTTGCTATTTTGATAATAAGAATTATTCTCATTGGAACTGCTATCCAAGGAGAATAGCCATGACCTACCTGATCGACGCCTGGCTCGACCGCCCCCACCCCTACCTGCGCATCCTGCACCGCGAGACTGGCGAAGTCTGTGCCGTGCTCGAGGAAGACGCGCTCGACGAACTGCGCGACCAGGGCGACCTGGACCTGATGGGGTTGAATTCCAGTGAACCGGGGGTGCTCAAGGAGCTGGTGAGGAATTTGTTTCTGTTCTGCTATGCGCGGGCATTGCGCCCAGGGGGTACAGACTGGAACTGAACACTGTAGGAGCCGGCTTGCCGGCGATGAGGCCCGAACAGGCAAAGCCGTTATCAGGCCCGACGCCATCGCCGGCAAGCCGGCTCCTACAGGTGAGCCGCTATTACAGAACGTCGAGCAGCTCGACGTCGAACACCAGGGTGCTGTGCGGCGGGATGCTGCCAACGCCTTGGGCGCCGTAAGCCAGCTCGCTCGGCACGTACAGGCGCCATTTGCTGCCGGCATTCATCAGTTGCAGGGCTTCGGTCCAGCCGGCGATCACGCCGCCCACCGGGAATTCGGCAGGCTGGCCACGGTCGTAGGAACTGTCGAACACGGTGCCGTCGATCAGGGTGCCGTGGTAGTGGGTACGCACGTTGTCTTCGCGGCTCGGCTTGGCGCCTTCACCTGCGGTCAGCACTTCGTACTGCAGGCCCGAAGCCAGAGTGACGATGCCTTCGCGCTTGGCGTTCTCGACCAGGAATTCCTTGCCGGCAGCAGCGGCGGCTTCAGCCTTGGCAGCGGCTTCGGCCTGCATGATTTCGCGGATGGCCTTGAAAGCAGACGACAGGTCTTCTTCGCTGACGCGGCTGTCGGCGCCGTTGAAGGCGTCGGTCAGGCCGGCCACGATGGCTTCCAGGCTGACGCCCGGTGGCGGGTTGTCACGCAGCTGGCCACCCAGCTGGCGGCCGATGCCGTAGCTGACGCGGGTTTCGTCGGTGGACAGTTTGAGTTCGGACATTCGCTTGCTCCGCTTGAGGGCGCACGACATCAGCGCCCTGATGAAAAGGGCGAGCAGACTAGCACACCGGCGCGGGGCGCAGCAGCTACCAGGCCGAACGCTGGGAAATCGGGACCTTGAGGTCTTCTTCCGGGTGCACGCCCATGCCGCACATCTCGTCCTGCACGGACCAGTGCACCAGGTTCATCGACAGCAGCGGAAGGGCTTGCAGCAGTTGCCGCGCATCCTCTACCGAATGCACGCGCAGGCGTTCGCCACGCGGGTCGGCCAGAGGGTGGGCGCGGCCCTTGACCCGGGCTTCGAGCAGGTAGTCACCGCCTTCAATGGCGATCAGGTTGAGTTCGTCGACATGGCCGGCCCTGGCCTCGGTGTTGAGCTGATGCAGGTTCATAGGCGCACCTCGCTGCGGGAACCACGCATGAGAGGTCATTTTTTGTACAGAACCTGGGATTAGGCAAGGCACCGCTCGTCAGTTGCACGGTGTCGAGCCCTTCGCGGGCAAGCCCGCTCCCACAGGCCCTGTGCAGACCTTGTGGGTGCGGGTTCGGTGCATGCGGCTCAGTGCTTGGTAATGCGGTCCAGGTAGCCCATGACGAACGCCGAGATGACGAAGGTCATGTGGATGATCACGTACCACATCAGGTAGTCGGTGGAGATGTTCTGGGCATCCATGAACACCCGCAGCAGGTGAATCGAGGAAATGGCGACGATGGACGCGGCGACTTTCATCTTCAGCGACGAGGAGTCCATCTTGCCCAGCCAGTTGAGTTTTTCCTTGCTGTCGTCGATGTCCAGTTGCGAGACGAAGTTCTCGTAGCCCGAGAACATCACCATCACCAGCAGGCCGCCGACCAGCGACATGTCGATCAGCGACAGGATCACCAGTACCAGGTCGGCTTCGCTCAGGGCGAAGACGTTGGGCAGTACATGGAAGATTTCCTGGAAGAACTTCAGGGCCAGCGCCAGCAGGCCCAGGGAGAGGCCGAAATAGATCGGGGCGAGCAGCCAGCGCGAGGCATACATCGCATTTTCGAGGATACGTTCCATGGACAAGGGGGACTCGGTAAGTGACTGGAAAAGCGTGCGCGAGTATAGCCAGCCACCTGTGACAGCAAAAGCCTGCGGCGGGTTGCCGCAGGCTCAGCACTGATCTGCAGGCGATGCGTTCCCTGGTAGGAGCGGCCTTGTGTCGCGAAAGGGCTGCAGAGCAGCCCCGACGATTTTGCGTGGTGCAGATATCTTGGGGCTGCTACGCACCCCTTTCGCGACACAAGGCCGCTCCTACAAGGACCGCGCCGCCCCAGCCTTCAGGTCTCGGGATGGAACTGGTAATCGCCAAGGTTGCGACAGCGCTCGCCGTTGATTCGCCGCAGCTGCGCCTGCAGGTGCAGGCACCAGATCTGCGGGTCTTCGGCCACCTGGTAGCCATGCAGGGTCAGGCTGTCGACGATGGCGTTCATCACCGACTCGGCCACCATCGGGCCGTGGAACGGCCCCTGGGCCTTGATTGCCGAGGGTTGTTCGCCGGCCATGCCGGCGGCGAACAGCAAGGTCCACATGCCGTTGTCGCCGGCCAGCGGGCGAATGCTGCATTCGATGCGGGTCACCAGGCCCAGGCACTGGCGGGTGAGGCTGAGGTTGCGCATGGCGGCGTCCCCTCTGAGATGCCCTGTTCAGCCCGATACGTTCGGGCTGTTTCCATCCTGAACCCTGATACTGTCCCTTGGTTCCACTTTAGCCGATCAGTGGGAGAAGTTAGAAAACCGGCGCCGAACGGTAGCAATGTGCCGTCAGCGCCGGTTTATTGACTTACGCGGGTTTGGCCTGGGCGATCACGTCCTCCAACCGCTCCTTCTCGGCCTCCTTGATTTCTTCTTCGCTGATCATTTCGGCAATCACCCGCAGGCGCTCGACAACGCGGGCGTTGACGCTGCCCTCGGCGAACTCGCCCTTGTCATCCAGCGCCCCGGCCTCCTCGCCCACCAGCAGGCTCAGGGCCTCGTCGGCCTGGCTCACGGCATACACATGGAAGCGCCCGGCCTCGACGGCTTGCAGCACACGCTCGTCGAGCATCAGCGTGGCGACGTTGGCCCGCGGGATGATCACCCCCTGCTCGCCAGTCAGGCCACGGGCCTCGCACAGGCGGAAGAAGCCTTCGATCTTCTCGTTCACGCCACCCACCGCCTGCACCTCGCCGAACTGGTTGATCGAGCCGGTGATGGCGAAGCACTGCTTGAGCGGGGTGCGTGACAGTGCAGAGATCAGCGTGCAAGCCTCGCCAAGCGAGGCGCTATCGCCGTCGACGTAGCCGTAGGACTGCTCGAGCGCGATGCTCGCCGAAATCGCCAAGGGGAATTCCTGGGCATAGCGGCTGCCCAGGTAACCGGTGAGGATCATCACCCCCTTGGAGTGGATCGGCTGGCCGAGGTTGACCTCACGCTCGATGTCGACGATGCCGCTACCACCCGGGTACACCGTGGCCGAGATCCGCGCCGGCATGCCGAACGCCGAGTCGCCGACTTCCAGCACGGTCAGGCCGTTGCACTTGCCGATGGCCGCGCCTTCGGTGTCGATCAGGATGATCCCGGCGAGCATGTCGTCCAGCACCCGCTGCGACACCCGCCCTGTGCGCGTGGCCTTGGCCTTGAGCGCCCGTTCGATGTGCCCGGCGTCGGTCATTTCTTCGCTGGCCAGCTGGCGGATGAAATCGGCTTCGCTGACCAGCTGGAACAGGTCGCCGATGCGCGCCGACAGGCGCGACTGGTTCTCGGCCAGGCGCGCGCTGTAGGTGGCCAGGCGCGCCACCGCGTCACTGGTCAGCGGCGCCATGCCTTCTTCGTTGGTGCGGGTGCGCAGCAACTGGGCGAACTGCTCCAGGTTTTCGTCGACCATGGGCATGTCTTCGTCGAAGTCCACCAGCACCCGGAACATCTCCTGGAAGTCCGAGTCGTGGTCCTGCAACGCGTAGTACAGCTGGCGCGAACCGATGATCACCAGCTTGATGCCGAGCGGGATCACCTGCGGCGTCACGCTCACGGTGGCGACCCGGCCCAGCTCGCCCAGCGGCGACTCCATCTTCAGCTTGCGCGACTGCAGGGCGCGCTTGAGCGCATCCCACACGAACGGCTCGCCGAGCATCTTCTCGGCCTCGAGAATCAAGAAACCGCCGTTGGCGCGGTGCAGCGCACCTGGGCGCAGCTGGCGGTACGAGGTGTACAGCGCGCCCTGGTCGGTGCTGTATTCGATACGGCCGAACAGGTTGTCGTAGGTGGGGTGCGGCTCGAACACCACCGGGGCGCCGCCGTTGCCGGGCTGGCCGACCACAAGGCTTGGGGCGTACTGCTCTTCGAGCATCTTGCGCGCCACGGCGTCGGTCTTGCTGTCGTCCACCAGTTGCTCGACCACGGTGCGCAGCAGGTTGAGCTGCACCGACTGCAGGTAGGCGCACACCGCGGCGTTTTCGGCGTACTTCTCCGACAGCGGGGCCAGCAGCGGCTGCAGGGCGAGCGTGATGGTTTCTTCGTTGAGCTGGCGCAGCTGGTTGTTCGACTCGCGCTTCCATTGCGGCAGGCTGGCGAGCTCTTCGTTGAGGCGGTCCTCAAGCTCGGCGATATCCTCGTGGAAGCGCTCGCGCACCGCTTCAGGCAACTGGGCGAACTCGGCCTCATCCAGCGCCTTGCCATCGGCCATGGGGGTGAAGGCGACGTTGCTGCTGTCGCGGTACAGAGCCACGTCCTTTTCCAGCGAGGCGCGCTCGATCACGTCCAGGGCGCGGTCGTAGCGCTGGTTGAAGGCGCGGTCGATGGCGCTTTTCTTCTGCTGGTAGGAGGGATGTTCGAACACCGCCGGGAAGGTGGCCAGCAGGTTGTCGATCAGCCCGTTCATGTCGCTGATGAATGCATGGGCGCTGCCGGCTGGCAGCTCCAGTGCGCGGGGCTCGCGGGTGTCTTCGAAGTTGTTGACGTACAGCCAGTCGGCCGGGGTCGCCTGGCGCTTGCCCTCGGCCTTGAGGTAGCGCTTGACGAACGAGAAGCGGCCAGTGCCGGGCTCACCCATTACGTACACGTTGTAACCGGGGCGCGGCATCGCCACGCCGAATTGCAGGGCCTCGACGGCACGTTCCTGGCCCAGCACACCTCGAAACGGCTCCAGATCGTCAGTGTTGGAGAAGGCAAACTGTTCAGCGCAGAAACGCCGGGTCAGGGCTTCGGGCGCGAGACGCAGGCGCGAGGCGACAGGATCGGGCATTGGGTTTCCTTACTTCGGCGGGGCAGATGGAAAGCATTCTGGCGCTGCCTGCGAGCAGCTTGCAAGGCTGTGCGGGACTTTATGTCGCAGCCACGCCAATGCAATTTTTCGCAATAAACAACGCAACCTTTGGATCGTGCCTAAACTCCAAGCTGCGCGGGGGGGTGGAAAGCTTCCCTGTACTGGCAACCGCGTTGCCAGAACCCTGACCCTTGGTACGTCACTACAGAATGAGAACAACGCTATGAAACGGATTCTTCTGGGTACTCTGTTCGCCGCTGTCTCGATCAACGCCATGGCCGAATCGCCAGGTGGCCCGAACTGCGGCTGGGGCAACATGCTGTTCGATGGCCAGCGCGGCACTCCGGCGCACTTCCTGGCCTCCACCACCAACGGCACCTCCGGCAACGCGACCTTCGGCATGACCTCGGGCACCAACGGTTGCTCGACCAAGGCGGCCCTCACCTACGGCGGCAAGTCCTGGTTCGCCATGAACGGCATGATGAACGAGCTCTCCGAAGACATGGCCAAGGGCCAGGGCGAAGCCCTGACCACCTACGCCGTGGTGCTCGGTGTAGCACCTGAAGACCGCGCGCACTTCGCCGCTGTCACCCACGAGCACTTCCAGCAGATCTTCAGCAGCGCCGACGTGACTGCCGAATCTGTGCACAGCAACACCCTGGCGGTGCTCAAGAGCGACCCGCAACTGGCCAAGTACGCCACCGAGGCTTGAGCCCTGCGCCGCCCGCCCCGGCACCGGGGCGGGTTTGGCGGTTAACTTTCGGCATCATCAGGATGTAGTTGCCCGACATGCTCAAACGCCTCGCTCCCCTGGCGCTGCTCGCCAGCGCACCGCTGCACGCCGCACCGCAAGTCGACCCGGCCCGCCTGCAACAGCTGGCAGCCACGCCCTACTGGATTGCCCTGGGCCATTACGAAACCGCCAAGCTCGGCGGTTGGCGCAGCTATGTCGACGACCCGCGGTTCTTCCTCGCCGCCGACGGCGCGCACCACCCCGACCAGGAACTGGCGGCCACGGTGCAGGCGCTGTATGCCCCGGCAAATCTCGCTGACAAACACGCCCAGTGCGTGTTCCCGGCGCGCACCCGCTGGTTGCGCGAACAGCTGAACCTCACCGGCCTGCCACAGCCCGAGTGCCCCGAATTCAATACCTGGTACAAGTCGATCGACCCGCACAGCGCGGCGCTGATTTTCCCGGCGGCGTACCTGAACAGCCCGTCATCGATGTTCGGCCACACCCTGCTGCGCATCGACCAGTCCAACACCCGCCGCGACGACACCACGCTCTTGAGCTACGCGATCAACTTCGGCGCCTACATCGAAGGCAGCGACAACAGCATCCTGTACGCCTGGAAGGGCCTGATGGGCGGCTACCCGGGGCTGTTCGCGATGATGCCCTACCAGGAAAAACTGTCCGAATACCGCAGCCTGGAAAACCGCGACCTGTGGGAATACCAGCTGGACCTCACCCCCGAAGAGACCGGGCGCATGGTCGAGCATGTGTGGGAGCTCAAGCAGATCAAGTTCGACTACTTCTTCTTCGACGAGAACTGCTCGTACCGCCTGCTCGAACTGCTGCAGGTGGCGCGCCCGGGCCTGGACCTGACCTCGCAGTTCCCGCTCACTGCCATCCCCACCGACACGGTCAAGGCGGTGAAGCAGTCCGGGCTGGTCACCGATGTACGCTACCGGCCGTCCCGCGAGCGCGAACTGCTGGCCCGCGCCGAGCCGCTTGAGCACACAGAAAAGCAACAGGTGCTGGCCATCAGCGCCGACACCAAGCACCTGCAAAGCCCCGAATTCACCGCGCTGCCCCGCGAGCGCCAGGCCCTGGTGCAGGACGCCGCCTACCGCCTGGAGCGCTACCGCGCCAACGGCCAGGAGCGCGACCCGGCCCAGGCCGCACGCAGTTTCGAGCTGTTGCGGGCGATCAACCGCAACCCGCCGCCGCCGCTTGAGATCGAACGCCCCGGGCTGCCCGAGGACGGCCACCAGTCACGCACCTGGCAGTTGGGCGTGGGTACCCGCGAGGACCGCGCGTTCGCCGAGTACGGCCTGCGCATGGCCTACCACGACCTCAACGACAACCTGTTCGGCTTCCCGCTCGGCGCGCAGATCGAGATCCTGCAGCTCAAGTTGCGCCAGTACGAGGGCAACGACTGGCAGGTGCAGCGCCTGGACCTGGCCACCATCCGCTCGCTGACGCCACGCAACGAGCTGCTCAAGCCCTGGTCGTGGCAGGTTGCCGGCGGGCTGGAGCGGGTGCCGGGCAAACATGACGACGAGGTGCTGGTCAGCCATGTCAACGGCGGTGCCGGGGGTACCTGGCAGTTGAACGACGACCTGCTGGGCTTTGCCCTGGGCACGGTGCGGGTAGAACACCACAACGACTTCGCCGAGTTCGTTTCGCCGGCGGCGGGGTTCAATGGCGGGTTGTTGTGGCGCAACCCGCTGGGCAACCTGACGCTGGAGGCCAAGGGCGATTTCTTCACCAATGGCGAGGTGCGCCGCAGTGTGAGCCTGAACCAGCAGTGGGAAGTGAGCCAGAACCTTGGGCTGCGCTTGAGTGCATCGCGCCAGTTCAGCCACCTGGCCACGGCGCAGAACGAGGTGATGCTGGAGTTGAGGTGGTATCACTACTGAGCCCGGCTCCAGCGCGATTCCTGTAGGAGCGGCCTTGTGTCGCGAAAGGGCCGCAGAGCGGCCCCGGCAATTTCGCATGATGCAGAGATCCTGGGGCCGCGTTGCGCCCCATCGCGACACAAGGCCGCTCCTACAGAGCTGCATCTGTGAACCAACCGACTCTTTGACACTGTTTTGACACCTCCCCGACAAACCGCCACCTAGACTTTGCTGCATTACTCTCGAGGTCTTGTGGTCATGTCGCGGTATTGGCTGGGCTTGTGCGTCACGTTGTTGCTGGCCGGGTGCGAAACCACCCACCAACAGATGGTCCAGCAGGGCTACCCGCCCGCCTACGCCGATGGCTTCGACGACGGTTGCAGCAGCGGCCGCCAGGCCGCCGGGCTGATGGTCGGCGAGTTTCGCAAGAACGTGCCGCGTTACCTGCACGAACCTCAGTACGAAACCGGCTGGGACGACGGCTTTCGCCAGTGCCACGCCATGCAGAGCAACCAGGACACCCGCCAGTACCGCGAGCGTTACTGGGACGAGCGCGACCGCGACTGGCAGCGCGAGAAGGATCAGGACGCCGCCCGCGCCTACCGGCGCAACTGATGTCGCAAACGGACAACCGTTGAAACCCCACAACTGCCACCATGGTCTCCAGCACAAGGAGGCCCGCGCATGAGCCGAGCATTCGTCAACGAAGACCAGGCCGCCGCCCAAGCCAGCCAGCCGGTGGAGCGGCGCGTCAGCGACCAGCCCAACTACGTCACCGCCAGCGGCCTGGCCCAGCTGCAGCAACGGGTGGCGGCGCTCAATGCCCTGCGCAGCGAACTGCAGGCCCAGGGCGAACGGGCCGACAAGCAGCGCCTGGCCGATGCCGAGCGCGACCTGCGTTATTTCAATGCGCGGGTACAGAGTGCCCAGGTGGTGCCAGCGCCGACGTCCACCGAAAAGGTGCAGATTGGCAGCCGGGTGCGCTTCGTCGACGAGGACGGCCAGGAGCAGGAGGTACGGCTGGTGGGTGAGGATGAAGCGGATGCCGTGCACGGGCTGATCAACTGGGGCTCGCCGCTGGGGCGCGCGCTGTTGGGCGCGGGGCCTGGGGATGAAGTGCTGTGGCGCAGGCCGGCGGGGGATCAGATGATCGAGGTGCTTGAAATCAGGGTTGAGACTTGAGGGCCATGGGGCTGCTTTGCAGCCCTTTCGCGGCACAAGGCCGCTCCTACAGGGATACGCGATGGCTCAGGCTATCGTGTTCCCTGTAGGAGCGGCCTTGTGCCGCGAAAGGGCCGCAAAGCGGCCCCAGCAGTTCCGGATCAGACCACGCCCTGCGCCAGCATGGCATCGGCCACTTTGACGAAGCCGGCGATGTTGGCGCCCTTGACGTAGTTCACCGTGCCATCGGCCTCTTCACCGTAGTGCACGCAGGCGTGGTGGATCGACTGCATGATGTGGTGCAGCTTGCTGTCAACTTCACCGGCGGTCCACAGCAGGCGCATGGCGTTCTGCGACATTTCCAGGCCCGACACGGCCACGCCGCCGGCGTTGGACGCCTTGCCCGGGGCATACAGGATGCCGGCCTCGATGAAGATATCCACAGCGTCCAGGGTGGTCGGCATGTTGGCGCCTTCGGCCACGCAGATGCAGCCATTGCGCAGCAGGGTGCGGGCGTCTTCGGCGTTCAGCTCGTTCTGGGTGGCGCATGGCAGGGCGATGTCGCACGCCAGGCTCCACGGCGTCTGGCCCTTGCGGAACTCCAGGCCGAACTGCGTGGCCAGCTCGCTCAGGCGGCCGCGCTTGACGTTCTTCAGCTCCATCAGCGCGTCCCACTGGGCGTCGTTCAGGCCGGCTTCGCAGAACAGCGTGCCTTCGGAGTCGGACAGCGAGATCACCTTGCCGCCCAGGTCCATGACCTTGCGCGCGGCGTACTGGGCTACGTTGCCCGAGCCCGAGATGGCCACGCGGCGGCCGTCGATGCGCTTGTCCTGGCGCTTGAGCATTTCTTCGGCGAAGTACACGCAGCCGTAGCCGGTGGCTTCAGGGCGGATCAGGCTGCCGCCGTAGGTCATGCCCTTGCCGGTCAGCACCGAAGTGAACTGGTTGGCCAGGCGCTTGTACTGGCCGAACATGAAGCCGATTTCTCGGGCACCCACGCCGATGTCACCGGCCGGCACGTCGCAGTCGGCGCCGATGTGGCGGTACAGCTCGCTCATGAACGCCTGGCAGAAGCGCATCACTTCGGCGTCGCTCTTGCCCTTGGGGTCGAAGTCCGAGCCGCCCTTGCCGCCGCCCATGGGCAGCGAGGTCAGGGAGTTCTTGAAGGTTTGCTCGAAGGCCAGGAACTTGAGCACGCTCAGGGTGACCGACGGGTGGAAGCGCAGGCCGCCCTTGTAGGGGCCGATGGCGCTGTTCATCTGGATGCGGTAGCCGCGGTTGACCTGGACCTTGCCCTGGTCATCGACCCACGACACGCGGAACAGCACGGCGCGCTCGGGCTCGACGATGCGCTCGAGAATACCGGACTGCAGGTAGTGGGGGTTGGCTTCGAGGAACGGCCAGAGGGTGCGCAGCACCTCTTCCACCGCCTGGTGGAATTCCGGTTGGCCCGGGTCGCGTTGTTGCAGGCGTGCGAGGAAATTGTCGACGGATTCGATCATGGGTAGACGTCTCACCAAGAGGGATTGTTTATTGGTTTTTTTGCGAATGTACCAAGAAGCAATCGCACTGGAACAGGGCGCAATGTCGTTTTTATGAAATTTTTTGGTGCGTTTTATATAAATGTATACAAAGTCACGCCCTGCGGCGCCTGCTTCGCGGGCAAGCCCGCTCCCACAGGAGAGGGGGAAATCCAAGGGCAGCGCTGTACCTGTGGGAGCGGGCTTGCCCGCGAATGAAGCCAGCACCGCTTTCTTGCCTGGCACAAAAATGGGGCCCCTGAGGGCCCCATTTTTGTGCAACCGAAGCGACCTTACTGGGCCAGCTTCTTGTGACGCACACGGTGCGGCTGGGCAGCGGCATCGCCCAGGCGCTTCTTGCGATCGGCTTCGTACTCGGTGTAGTTGCCTTCGAAGAAGGTCACGTTGGAGTCGTCTTCGTACGCCAGGATGTGGGTGGCGACACGGTCCAGGAACCAACGGTCGTGGGAGATCACGATGGCGGCGCCAGGGAAGTCCAGCAGGGCTTCCTCGAGCGAACGCAGGGTTTCGACGTCGAGGTCGTTGGACGGTTCGTCGAGCAGCAGGACGTTGCCGCCCTCTTTCAGCGTCAGGGCCAGGTGCAGGCGGCCACGCTCACCACCGGACAGGTCCTTGACGAACTTCTGCTGGTCGCCGCCCTTGAAGTTGAAGCGACCGACATAGGTGCGCGACGGGATCTCGTAGTTGCCGATCTTGATCATGTCGGAGCCATCGGACACCTGCTGGAACACGGTCTTGCCACCGTCCAGGTCCTCGCGGCTCTGGTCGACGCAGGCCAGTTGCACGGTTTCACCGATCTCGATGCTGCCCGAGTCCGGCTGCTCCTTGCCCATCAGCATGCGGAACAGGGTCGACTTACCGGCACCGTTACCACCGATCACGCCGACGATGGCGCCTTTTGGCATGGCGAACGACAGGTTGTCGATAAGTACGCGGTCGCCGTAGCCCTTGGTGACGTTCTTGAACTCGATGACCTTGTCACCCAGGCGCGGGCCGGCCGGGATGTAGATCTCGTTGGTTTCGGAACGCTTCTGGAATTCCTGCGACTGCATCTCTTCGAAGCGCTGCAGACGGGCCTTGGACTTGGACTGGCGGGCCTTGGCGCCTTTGCGCACCCACTCCAGTTCCTCTTTCATGGCTTTTTCGTGGGCGCTCTGCTGCTTGGATTCCTGCGCCAGGCGGTCCGACTTGGCTTCCAGCCAGCCCGAGTAGTTGCCTTCGTACGGGATGCCCGCACCGCGGTCCAGCTCGAGGATCCAGCCGGCGACATTGTCGAGGAAGTAACGGTCGTGGGTAATGGCCACCACGGTGCCCGGGAAGTCGTGCAGGAAGCGCTCAAGCCAAGCCACCGAGTCGGCGTCCAGGTGGTTGGTCGGTTCGTCCAGCAGCAGCATGTCGGGGGCCGACAGCAGCAGGCGGCACAGCGCTACACGGCGCTTTTCACCACCGGACAGGTGTTCGATTTTCGCTTCCCAGGCCGGCAGGCGCAGGGCGTCGGCGGCGACGTCCAGCTGGCGCTCCAGGTTGTGGCCGTCGGCGGCCTGCAGGATGGCTTCGAGCTTGGCCTGTTCGGCGGCCAGCTTGTCGAAGTCGGCGTCCGGGTCGGCGTAGGCGGCATACACCTCGTCCAGGCGGGCCTGGGCGTCCTTGATCACGCTGACCGCTTCCTCGACCACTTCACGCACGGTCTTGGTCGGGTCCAGTTGCGGCTCCTGGGGCAGGTAGCCGACGTTGATGTCGGGCATCGGCCGGGCTTCGCCGTCGAATTCCTTGTCGACGCCCGCCATGATGCGCAGCAGGGTCGATTTACCGGCGCCGTTCAGGCCGAGCACGCCGATCTTGGCGCCCGGGAAGAACGACAGGGAAATGTTCTTGAGAATTTCCCGCTTCGGCGGCACGACCTTGCTCAGCCGATGCATGGTGTAGACGTATTGAGCCAAAACCAAGCCCTCTATCAGATAGGTAAAGACATCGACGTACGCCCGTGGCGGTTGCCCGGGGGATGTGTTTACGGGGTGTCATTGAACAAAGTGGGCCATTCTACGCCAAGCTGAGGCATTGCACAGAGTGGTCGCAGCGTTGGCCGAGCCCTTGAGGCTGTGGTGGCGGTGCTGGGGTGACAGTGCTGGCCTGTCAGGGCCTCTTCGCGGACAAGCCCGCTCCCACAAGGTTCGCGCCGCTCTATAGAACCATGTGGGAGCGGGCTTGCCCGCGAAAAGGCCAGTGGGGTCTGCCAGGATTCAGACGTGCGACTGCCTGGCCTTGCCCCGCGGCAGACGGCAACGGTCCGATTGCTCGGCCAGGCGCGCGGCCCAGGCCGACTTGACGCTGAAGCCGCCGCTGCGGGCAGGCTTGTCGGCTTTTTTACTGGCCGGCTTGCTGACGGCCTTGGCCGGTGCAGCAGCGGGCTTGGTGGCCGGCTGTGCGGCCACTTCGCCTGCCGGCTCGGCAACCGCCTTGGCGGCCTTGGCCGACTTGCGCAACTCGGCCAGCGAGGGCGACTTGTTGCCGCCGGCAGCGGCGTCGGGCTTGGCCAGCGAGCGCTGGCAGGTCTTGCAGGATACGCCCTCGGCAGTGGCAGTGCTGACCAGGGTCTGACTGCTACGCCCGCAGGCGGAATCGAGGCCATTGGTGGAATAGTGGGTAACCAAAACCGTACTTCTCCGATGCGTTGACTATTTGAAGCGGGCGGCATTCTCGCACAGGTTGCAGGGGCTTGCCGAACCGGCATGACAGGATGCGACCGCCATCATGGCCAGCAGGCTGGCACTTTGCCACAATTGAAGGCATGCTAGGCGGCTTCATACGTGCGGCTATATAGTGCGCCGGCTACAGGCCAGGCCACGGCATGCGCCGTGCATGCAAACCCCTGCCATCGCCAGCCCAATCGCAGGACCGACGCTTGACCAACTTGAAGCAAACGCCCCCTCTGCGCCCTGCCGTACCCACGGCCGGCTCACACCTGCGTGGCTCGCTCAAAGGCGCGCTGGCCTTGCTGGCCCTGGTGTTGCTGGGGTTGCTGCTGTGGCAGCTGGTCACCCAGTTTCGCCATACCCAGGCCGACCTGCGCCAGCAGAGCCTGGCCACCAGCGCGGAACTGGCCGACCACCTGAGCCTGAACATGGCGCTCAAGGCCCAACAGGCGCTCAACCTGGTCCAACCCTACGTCAAGGCTCCGGCGCCCAGCGCCCTGCCGAACCTGCTCGACACCCTGCAGGCGCGCCTGCCAAGCCTGCAGCAACTGGCCTGGCTGGATGCCAGCGGGCAGGTACTGGCCGACTCCCAGACAAACAGCAGCGACCGCCAGTTGATTGACGAACTGCTGCAACTGAACCAGGGCAGCAGCTACTTCTACAGCAACACACCCGACAACCAGCAGGTCTACCTGCTGCTGCGCCAAACCGCCGAGCAGGACCGCGGCTACTGGCTGCTACGCTTGGGCCCGGCCTACTACCACGAACTCACCCAGCACCTGGACGGCCCCAGCCACCCGCTGTGGCTGCTGGAAAACAGCCGCAACGGCGAGGTGATCGAGCGCCACGGCCCCACCCTGACCAGCGACGAGCCCCTGCAAAGCGTCATGCTGGCGTTCATCGACAACAGCACCTGGCAATTGCGCGGCCTGTTCGACGAGGGCCTGGCGCGCAGCAAGCTGCTCCCGGCGCTGATCGGCAAGTGCGTGCTGGCACTGTTCTGCGCCCTGCTGCCGGTGCTGGCGCTGATCAACATGCGCCGCCGCCAGCGCGCCTTGCAGGAGGACCGCCGGCGCTACCACGAAATCTTCGAGGGCACCGGCGTCGCCCTGTGCGTGCTCGACCTCTCCAGCCTGCCCGGCCAGCTCGACCGCTACCACCTGCGCAACCTCGCCGCGCTCAAACAAAGCCTGGCGCTGGACGGCAACCTGCGCCGCTCGCTGCTGCTGGAGCTGAAAATCACCGAGATCAACCAGGTAGCCCGCCAGTTGCTCAACGTCGACTGCCACGAAGGCGCCTGGCAGCGCCTGATCGACGGCAGCGGCAACGGCCGCGAAAGCGTTGGTATGCAGCTGATAGACGCGCTGCTTGAAGAGCGCTCGCAACTGGAGCTGGAAGTGCGCCTGCCAGCGCCGCTGGGCGGCGAGCTGCACCTGTGGCTGATGGTGCGCCTGCCCCAGCAGCGGCGCGATTACCAGGCGGTGATCCTGAGCATCAGCGACATCACCAGCCGCAAGCAGGTCGAGCTGTCGCTGCTGGAGCGCGAGAGCTTCTGGTCGGACGTGGTGCGTACCGTGCCCGACCAGCTGTACGTGCAGGACGTGCACAGCCAGCGGATGATCTTCAGCAACCGCCACCTCGGCCAGACCCTGGGTTACGACCGCGCCGAGCTTGCGCAGATGGGCGAGCGCTTCTGGGAGCTGCTGCTGCACCCCGAGGACGCCGCCCACTACAACGCCCTGCGCCAGCAGCAGCTGGACAGCAGTTACGGCCAGTCGCTGCACTGCCAATTGCGCTTCCGCCACCGTGATGGCGGCTGGCGCTGCTATGAAATCCGCGAGCAGGTGCTGACCCGCGACGGCGACGGTCAGGTGACCCGCATCATCGGGGTGGGCAAGGACGTCACCGTGCAGATCGAGGCCAGCGAATCGCTGCGCGACAGCGAGCAGCGTTACCGCATGCTCGCCGAAAGCATCAGCGACGTGATCTTCAGTACCGACAACCAGCTGCACCTGAACTACGTCAGCCCGTCGGTGCAGGCGGTGCTGGGCTATCAGGCCGACTGGATCTTCGCCAACGGCTGGCAGTCGATCGTCGCCAACCCGGCCCAGCTCACCGGCGTGTACGGGCTGATGGAGCGGGTCAGCAAGGCGTTGGGCGACAGCGCGCAGCTGGCCCGCCTGCGCAGCACCCTGCCGACCCAACTGTTCCTGTTCGACTGCCTGCGCGCCGATGGCCGCAAGATCCCCATCGAATTGCGCCTGGTGCTGGTGTGGGACGAGCACGAGCGCTTCGAGGGCGTGCTGGGCGTGGGCCGCGACATCAGCCAGCAGCGCCGCGCCGAGAAAGACCTGCGCATGGCCGCCACGGTATTCGAGCACTCCACCTCGGCCATCCTCATCACCGACCCGGCCGGCTATATCGTGCAGGCCAACGAGGCGTTCAGCCGGGTCAGCGGCTACGAGGTGGCCGAAGTACTCGACCAGTTGCCAGGCATGCTCACCGTCGAGCACCAGCAGGATGCGCACCTGGGCTACGTGCTCAAGCAGCTCAACCAGCGCGGCAGCTGGGAGGGCGAGGTGTTTCTCAAGCGCCGCAACGGCGAGCACTACCCGGCCTGGGTGGGCATCACCGCGGTGCTGGACGATGAAGGCGACCTGGCCAGCTACGTGTGCTTCTTCACCGACATCAGCGAGCGCAAGGCCAGCGAACAGCGCATTCACCGCCTGGCCTACTACGACGCCCTCACCCACCTGCCCAACCGCACGCTGTTCCAGGACCGCCTGTACAACGCCCTGCAGCAGGCCGAGCGGCAAAAGGCCTGGGTGGTGCTGATGTTCCTCGACCTGGACCGCTTCAAGCCGATCAACGACTCCCTCGGCCACGCCGCGGGCGACCGCATGCTCAAGGACATGGCCGAGCGCCTGCTGGCCTGCGTCGACAACGGCGACACCGTGGCGCGCATGGGCGGCGACGAGTTCACCCTGCTGCTGCAACCGCGGGCCACCCGCGAGCAGGCACTGAACCGCGCCATTCATGTGGCCGAGCATATTCTCGCTGGTCTGGTGACGCCGTTCGTGCTGGAGAACCGCGAGTTCTTCGTCACTGCCAGTATCGGCATCGCCCTCAGCCCGCAGGATGGCAGCGAGCTGAGCCAGCTGATGAAAAACGCCGACACCGCCATGTACCACGCCAAGGAGCGTGGCAAGAACAACTTCCAGTTCTACCAGGCCGACATGAACGCCAGTGCCCTGGAGCGCCTGGAGCTGGAGAGCGACCTGCGCCACGCCCTGGAGCAGAACGAGTTCATCCTCTACTACCAGCCGCAGTTCAGCGGCGACGGCAAGCGCCTGACCGGCGCCGAAGCGCTGCTGCGCTGGCGCCACCCGACCCGCGGCCTGGTACCGCCAGGCGAGTTCATCCCGGTGATCGAGGAACTGGGCCTGGTGGTGGATATCGGCGACTGGGTGCTGCGCGAGGCCAGCCGCCAGCTCAAGGCCTGGCACCAGCAGAAGGTGCGGGTACCGAAGGTGTCGGTGAACATCTCGGCGCGGCAGTTCTCCGATGGCCAGTTGGGCACGCGCATCGCCGACATTCTCGAGGAAACCGGGCTGCCGCCGGCGTGCCTGGAGCTGGAGCTGACCGAAAGTATCCTGATGCGCGAGGTCAACGAAGCGATGCAGATTCTCGCCAGCCTGAAGAACCTCGGCCTGAGCATCGCGGTCGACGACTTCGGCACCGGCTACTCGTCGCTCAACTACCTCAAGCAGTTCCCCATCGACGTGCTGAAGATCGACCGCACCTTCGTCGACGGCCTGCCTGAAGGTGAGCAGGACGCGCAGATCGCCCGGGCGATCATCGCCATGGCCCACAGCCTGAACCTTGCGGTCATCGCCGAGGGTGTGGAGACCCACGAGCAGCTGGAGTTCTTGCGCGAGCACGGCTGCGACGAGGTGCAGGGCTACCTGTTCGGCCGGCCGATGCCAGCCAACCAGTTCGAGGCGCAGTTCAGCAACGAGACGTTGTTCATGTTTCAGTGACTGTGGCGCCACACGGCCCCATGATTTGCGCACCCCTGCCAAATTTCAGGGGCTGCTACGCAGCCCAATCGCGACACAAGGCCGCTTCCCACAGGGATTGCATGAGCTTCAGGTAGGAGCCGGCTTGCCGGCGATGAGGCCGCAACAGGCAGCACAAGACAGTTGCTCCCACAGGGGTTGAATCAACGCTGAGATGTTGATCAATGCAGGCGCCCCGCGAAGGCACAGCGCAGCACCGAAAAACGGACCCGAAGGTCAACTCCAGCCCAGTCCCCATGCGGCCTGCAACATGAGCCCCATTGGTCCGCGACTTGATGCCAGTTCATATGCCAGCCGCGAATCAATCAGTTAGAATGCCCCCCTAACTCACCCCCGATCCTTGAGGACCGCCATGTTCAGCCGTGATTTGACCATTGCCAAGTACGACGCCGAGCTCTTCGAAGCCATGCAGCAAGAAGCCCTGCGCCAGGAAGAGCATATCGAGCTGATCGCTTCGGAAAACTACACCAGCCCGGCAGTCATGGAAGCCCAGGGCTCGGTCCTGACCAACAAGTACGCCGAAGGCTACCCGGGCAAGCGCTACTACGGTGGTTGCGAGTACGTCGACGTGGTCGAGCAACTGGCCATCGACCGTGCCAAGGAGCTGTTCGGCGCCGACTACGCCAACGTCCAGCCGCACGCCGGCTCGCAGGCCAACGCCGCGGTCTACCTGGCCCTGCTGTCGGCCGGTGACACCATCCTGGGCATGAGCCTGGCCCATGGCGGCCACCTGACCCACGGCGCCAGCGTTTCGTCCTCGGGCAAGCTGTACAACGCCATCCAGTACGGCATCGACGGCAACGGCCTGATCGACTACGACGAAGTCGAGCGCCTGGCGGTCGAGCACAAGCCGAAAATGATCGTCGCCGGCTTCTCGGCCTACTCGCAGGTGCTGGACTTCGCACGCTTCCGCGCCATCGCCGACAAGGTCGGTGCCTACCTGTTCGTCGACATGGCCCACGTGGCCGGCCTGGTAGCCGCTGGCGTGTACCCGAACCCGGTGCCGTTCGCCGACGTGGTCACCACCACCACCCACAAGACCCTGCGCGGCCCGCGCGGCGGCCTGATCCTGGCCCGTGCCAACGCCGACATCGAGAAGAAGCTGAACTCCGCGGTCTTCCCGGGCGCCCAGGGCGGCCCGCTGGAGCACGTCATCGCCGCCAAGGCCATCTGCTTCAAAGAGGCCCTGCAGCCTGAGTTCAAGGCTTACCAGCAGCAAGTGGTGAAGAACGCCCAGGCCATGGCCGAAGTGTTCATCGAGCGTGGTTTTGACGTCGTCTCCGGCGGCACCCAGAACCACCTGTTCCTGCTGTCGCTGATCAAGCAGGAAATCTCCGGTAAGGACGCCGACGCCGCTCTGGGCAAGGCCTTCATCACCGTCAACAAGAACTCGGTACCGAACGACCCACGTTCGCCGTTCGTCACCTCGGGCCTGCGTTTCGGCACCCCGGCCGTGACCACCCGCGGCTTCAAAGAGGCCGAGTGCCGCGAGCTGGCTGGCTGGATCTGCGACATCCTGGCCGACCTGAACAACGAAGCGGTGATCGACGCCGTGCGTGAGAAGGTCAAGGCCATCTGCAAGAAGCTGCCGGTTTACGGCAACTGATCGGCAGACGCCTGATGTGAAAAAGCCCGGCCATGTGCCGGGCTTTTTTGTGAGCTCTCGTTCACCGGGCCGGTGCAAGCTCCGGCACCAAGCGTATTTCCACACGCTGCCCCAAGGCCCGTGCAGCGCTGGCCAGGGTTGCCAGGGTCATGCCCGGATCATTCTGGTCTAGCGCCCGGTCCACGGCTGTGCGGCTGGTATGCATACGCTCGGCCAACGCCTTTTTGCTGACCTTCTGCTGCTTCATGGCTTGCGTCAGTTGCCAGGCGATCACCCGCTTGAGGGCTGCTGCCGTAACCTCCTCCAGCAGGGCTTCTTCGGCGAGAAAATCGTCAAAATCCGAACCGATATGCGGGTTCATGTCGTTTGCCTCCTGAGGCTTGCCTTGCGTTGCCTGGCCACTGCCAAGTCAACTGCGGGTGTTTTCTGGCTTTTCTTGATGAAGCCGTGAAGCAGCACCATCACGCCATCGCTGATGGTGAACAGCACACGCCCCACGGTATCTGCCAAATCGATGCGGATCTCCCAAAGCCCGCTTTCCAGCTTGCGCACCAGCGGCATGCCGAGCGGCCAACCGATCTGTACCGCCTTGATCTCGGTCCCGATTACCTGGCGTTCATGGCGCGACAAGGCTTTCAACCACTCGCGTACGGGCTCGTTGCCAAGCGCACTGCGAAAGAACAAAACACGGACTTGCTGATCTGACGAGGCCAAGTGTACCAAAAAAGGTACTCCCATCAAGGGGGCCGTGACTGCCGGCCGAGCAATTGAACATGGCCATGAAAAATGCCGCCTTTCGGCGGCATCTAACAGTCAGCTGCGTCCCAATCAGGCGTGGGTCAATGCGTCGAACCCTGCCCGTATCTTTTCCTCCGGCAGTTCATCGGCAATGAACACCATCACGCTCTCCCGCACCTCGCCGTCTTTCCACTCGGCATCCCAGTCGAACCCGTACAGCTTGAGCACGCCCTGGAACACCAGGCGGCGGTCTTCGCCGGCGATGTTCAGCACGCCCTTGTAGCGCAGCAGCTGCTTGCCGTGTTCTTCGAGTAGCTCGTTCATGAAGTCGCTGAGGCGATCGATGTCCAGCGGTGTGTCGGTGCGCAGCACCAGTGTGCGAATGCGGTCCGGGGTGGCCGGCTTGAGTACCGGGCGCAGGGTGGGCTTGAGGCTGATGCCCAGCTCCGGGTTGAGGTTGAAACCACGCACGTCGAGCAGTTCGGCCAGGTCGATGCGGCCATGCTCGACCACGCGGATGGCCGCGCGGCCGTTGATGCGCGCCAGGCGCTCGCGCAACGCCTCGACGGCCTCGGGCTCGGCCAGGTCGGTCTTGCTCAGCAGCAGGCGGTCGGCAAAACCGACTTGAGCCTGGGCGATGGCCTGGGTCAGGTGCAGCTCGGCGTGCACGGCATCGACCAGGGTGATGATGCCGTCGAGGATGTAGCGCTCGCGCAGTTCTTCGTCGATGAAGAAGGTCTGCGCCACCGGCGCAGGGTCGGCAAGGCCCGTGCACTCGATCACCAGGCGGTCGAAGGCGATCTCGCCGGCGTCCAGGCGCTCCAGCAGCAGGTACAGGGCGCGGGTCAGGTCGCCATGGATGCTGCAGCAGACGCAGCCGTTGGCCAGGGTCATGACCTGCACCGGCTCGTCGCCGAGCAACTGGCTGTCGATACCGGCCTCGCTGAACTCGTTCTCGATCACGGCCAGCTTCAGGCCGTGTTCGGCCTTGAGCATGTGTTTGAGCAGGGTGGTCTTGCCGGCACCAAGAAAGCCGGTCAGCACGGTAACGGGTATGGGCGTGTGCACGCAAAATCTCCTCAAGCCGAAAATGACTGTGGGAGGCCGGTTGCCCGGCCTCCCACAGCTTTACACATGACGCGGGTTCAGCAGCACTTGGGCCCGGACTTGCCACCGTAACGGGCTTCCTGGCGTTCGCGGAAGAACGCCTCGTAGCTCATCACCGGCTTGTCCGGGTGCGTCTTCTGCATGTGCTCGACATAGTTGTCGTAGTCGGGCATGCCGACCATCAGGCGGGCTGCCTGCCCCAGGTACTTACCCAGTCGACCCAGGTCGTTGAACATCGCGGCATTCCTCTCAAGCGTCAGGCAAGGCCTGGAACGGGGTTTCCTTGTCGGTCCGTTCTTTGCGGCCCCAGGCGGCGTAGCCGACCTTGAGCGCGAAGAACAGGATGCTGAACACCACCACCAGGAACAGGATGGTCAGCCCGGCGTTGGTGTAGGCGTTGAAGATCACGTGCTGCATCTGCCCGATATCCTTGGCCGGGGCCAGTACCTGGCCTGCGTCCAGCGCGGTGCTGTACTTCTTGGCCAGGGCCAGGAAGCCAACCGCAGGGTTGGGGTCGAACAGCTTGATCAGGCCAGCGGCGGTGGTGCAGATCAGCAGCCACACTGCCGGTACCAGGGTGACCCAGATGTAGCGCTGGCGCTTCATCTTGATCAGCACCACGGTGCCCAGCATCAGCGCGATACCGGCCAGCATCTGGTTGGAGATACCGAACAGCGGCCACAAGGTGTTGATGCCGCCCAGCGGGTCGATCACGCCTTGATACAGCAGGTAGCCCCACATCGCCACGCAACCGGCGGTGGCCAGCAGGTTGGCGCCCCACGACTCGGTGCGCTTGAGCGCAGGCACGAAGCTGCCCAGCAGGTCCTGCAGCATGAAGCGCCCGGCACGGGTACCGGCGTCCACGGCGGTGAGGATGAACAGGGCTTCGAACAGAATGGCGAAGTGGTACCAGAACGCCATGGTGTTCTCGCCCGGCAGCACCTGATGCAGGATCTGCGCGATACCCACCGCCAGGGTCGGTGCGCCGCCAGCACGGGCCAGAATGGTGTGCTCGCCGATGTCGCGGGCCACGGCTTCCAGCTGCTCAGGGGTGATCAGGAAGCCCCAGCTGCTGACCGTCTGCGCCACCGATGCAACGTCGGCGCCGACCACGGCGGCCGGGCTGTTCATGGCGAAGTACACGCCTGGCTCGATCACCGAGGCGGCGACCATGGCCATGATGGCGACGAACGACTCCATCAGCATGCCGCCGTAGCCGATGTAGCGGGCGTTGGTTTCGTTGTCCAGCAGCTTGGGCGTGGTCCCCGAGGAGATCAGCGCGTGGAAGCCGGACACCGCACCACAGGCAATGGTGATGAACAGGAACGGGAACAGGGTGCCCTTCCATACCGGGCCGGTGCCGTCGGTGAACTGGGTCAGTGCCGGCATTTTCAGCTCGGGCGCGATGACCAGGATGCCGATGGCAAGGCCGACGATGGTGCCGATCTTGAGGAAGGTCGACAGGTAGTCACGCGGCGCCAGCACCAGCCACACCGGCAGTACCGCGGCGACGAAGCCGTAGCCGACCAGCATCCAGGTGATCTGCACGCCGGTGAAGGTGAAGGCAGGCCCCCACACCGGATCTGCGGCAATCTGGCCCCCCAGCCAGATCGACAGCAGCAGCAGTACCACGCCGATGATCGAGATCTCACCGATGCGGCCCGGGCGGATGTAGCGCATGTAGATGCCCATGAACATCGCGATCGGGATGGTCGCCATCACCGTGAACATGCCCCACGGGCTCTCGGCCAGGGCCTTGACCACGATCAGCGCCAGCACCGCGAGGATGATGATCATGATCAGGAAGCAGCCGAACAGGGCGATGGTGCCCGGGATTCGGCCCATCTCCTCGCGCACCATGTCGCCCAGGGAGCGGCCGTTGCGGCGAGTGGACAGGAACAGGACCATGAAGTCCTGCACCGCACCGGCCAGCACCACACCGGCAATCAGCCATAGTGTGCCGGGCAGGTAGCCCATCTGCGCGGCAAGTACCGGGCCCACGAGCGGGCCGGCACCGGCGATGGCAGCGAAGTGGTGGCCGAACAGAATGTGCTTGTTGGTCGGGACGTAGTCCAGGCCATCGTTGTTGAGTACCGCGGGCGTGGCCCGACGGGGGTCGAGTTGCATCACCTTGTTGGCGATGAACAGGCTGTAGTAGCGGTAAGCGACCAGGTAGATGGCCACAGACGCGACCACGATCCACAAGGCGTTGATCGCCTCACCACGACGCAGGGCGACCACACCCAGCGCGCAGGCTCCTATGATCGCCAGTGCCAGCCACGGTATGTGGCGCAGCAGGCTGTTATTGTTGTTCATGGCATGCTTCCAGCTAAGTGGTTGGAAAGGATTGCCCCTTGAGTCTAGGGCCTGCCTGCCATCATTACCATCTCCAATTGCACCTGGCGGCCAGGCCCCAGCGGGCGCCCTAGAGCGGTACCTTCAACGTTCACCTGGCACGGCCAGCCTTGCGCCTGCGACACCTGTCATTTTTGCCAGTTGTTCCCCTGCGCCCGCCGTTGGATCATCAGGCCGCCACTACCCACCTGATGCGGTCACGCCAGGCAGGGTTATCCGCTGGCGCCCTTGCCCAACTGGGCCGCCAACAGCCAGCCACTTGGCTGAAACCGTCTCGCCAGCGCCTTCGTGGCCGTGCTCCACGCCCCCCCACATCGTTTGCCAAATGAACGGCAGGTAACGTCATGACTTCAAGAAAGCTCAGCACTGTGCGTAACCCGAATGCCATCAGCTGGAAAATCTCCCCACGCCACGGCACCGTTGCCTCACCCAAGTCCCGTGCGGGCTTCGCCGAGGAAGCCGGCATGATCGAGGGTTACCTGCGCTACGGCATAGAAGGCGGCAAGTTCTTCCCGGAAACAGCAGGGAACTTGGCGGACACGGATGCCCCCACCGATGAGAGAAGCCTCGCCCCACCACCTGACGGCAAGATCGCCAGCGGCAACGAGCCCAGAGCCGCCTACCTCGACAGGACAGACATCGACTGGTTCAAGCACGAGGTCTATGGCGGCGAGGCCCTCGACTTCGTCTGGGAGTTCAGCGCACGGCACAAGTACCGGCGCTTCAAGTACTTCATCACGCAAGAAGGCTGGGACCCGAGCCAGCCTTTGTCACGCGCCCAGTTCGAAGCCGCCCCGTTTGCCGTATTCCTCAACACCCGTCAGCCATACTGGTCATACCCGGACAACGAAATGTGGCCGGCGCAACCCACCACCCATACCCTCGTGCTACCCCAGCGCCAGGGTTATCACGTGCTTCTGGCGATCTGGGAAATCGCCGAGACGGACAAGGCCTTCTACCAGGTGGTGGACCTCGACTTCCAAGAGGACGGCGGCGGGCCACAACGGCCCGAAACACCGGGGAACTTCACATTCGACGGCGCGGCCACCTTCGAGTCGGTCGGATTGAAATGGAACCCATCCTCTGGTCCTTACCGGATCGACCGATACATCATCAACCGCAATGGCAAGCCATTGGTCAGTGTGGATGCCGCGCTGAGCCATTATCGGGACGAGGATGTCCAGCCGTTGACGCTCTATAGCTACACCATCACCGCTGTCGACCAGCAGGGCAACGAGTCCCTGCCCAGCGCAGCGATCAGTGTCACCACCCCTGCCGAACCCGGTAACCCACAGCCGGCTCCGCCCACCGGGCTGCATGACATGGGCACCACAGCTTCGTCGGTGAGCCTGATGTGGACGGCACCGGCAAGCTCGGTACCGCTGGCAAACTACATCGTTTACCGCGATGGCCATGAAATCGCCCGCGTAGCGGCCTCGCAAACGACCTATCAGGACCAAGGCCTGGCGCCCGACACGGCCTACCGCTACCTGGTAACCGCAATGGCTAGCAGCGGGCATCCGTCTGCACCGAGCAACACCCATGTCGCCCGCACCCAGGCCGAAGGTGGCCAGTACCCGGCCTGGGAACTGAACGCGAGCTACCAGACCGGTGACATCGTCAGCCATCAATCGCGGCTGTGGCGCTGCCTGGCGGGCCACACGGCCTACACACCGGATTGGGCCCCGGGAGCCGTGGATGGTTTCACCCTGTGGGAAGCCTATAACCCGGCCCGTTGAGGCCGCAGCAACACCGGGCAGGCTGGCAGGCGCACCGGCCGGCCCGGCCGCAATCGGGATGCTCATGGCTGGTCTATAGTCAGTGTTACTGATGAGGACCCGCCATGACGACTTCTGCCAACGAACGCCGCCGTTTCCAGCGCATCGCCTTTGATGCCCCTACCGAGTTGCGTCAGGGCGAGCGACGCTGGCCGGTCACCTTGCTCGACCTGTCACTCAAGGGCCTGCTGGTCGAGCGGCCCGAGCCCTGGGATGCCGACCTGACCCAGGATTTCGATGCGGTCATTCACCTCAACGACAAGACCACCCAAGTGAAGATGCAGGTGGAACTGCGCCACGAAGAGCCCGATCGCCTGGGGTTCAACTGCCTCTATATAGATATCGACTCGATGTCGCATTTGCACCGTCTGGTGGAATTGAACCTGGCTGACAGCACCGAAATGATGCGTGAGCTGCGGGAATTGATCGAAGATTGATATCTCTTAGCTTGCTAAGAACTCTCCCCTCAAAGTGTTTCCTGACTACTCAGACAGCTTATAGCCAGCTGTCTGGCGGGTTGTATACACCCATCTAAAACCGATCCCAGCTAGCTGGAACGTATCCTGCATCCAGATTAGGAGCCCTTTGGAGGCAGCGCCGTGGGCGTTAGGATCAAAAACTTGTATACAATTCTGATGGCAATCGAATGCACTCTTTGCCTACAGTAGCCAGACAACAATAAAACCGAGAGCCTGCTCCATGACTACGTCCACCAGCACGTCTCCCACCCAACGCCCCGAAGACGAAAACCTCGGGCTTGGCGCCAACCTGGCCTACGGGCTGCAACACGTCCTGACCATGTATGGCGGGATCGTCGCGGTGCCGCTGATCCTCGGCCAGGCCGCCGGCCTCAACGGGGCCGAGATCGGCCTGCTGATCGCCGCCTCGCTGTTCGCCGGGGGCCTGGCCACGCTGCTGCAAACCCTCGGCCTGCCGTTCTTCGGCTGCCAGCTGCCGTTGGTACAGGGCGTGTCGTTTGCCGGTGTGGCAACCATGGGCGCGATCATCAGCAGCGAAGGCGGCGGTGGCCTGCAAGGGGTATTGGGCGCGGTCATGGCCGCGTCGCTGATCGGCTTTTTGATCACCCCGGTGTTCTCGCGCATCACCAAGTTCTTCCCGCCGCTGGTGACCGGTATCGTCATCACCACCATCGGCCTGACCCTGATGCCGGTGGCCGCACGCTGGGTGATGGGCGGCAACAGTGCCTCACCGGAATTCGGCAGCGTGGCCAACATTGGCCTGGCCGGGCTGACCTTCGCCATCGTGCTGGTGCTGAGCAAGCTGGGTAACGCGGCCATCTCGCGCCTGTCGATCCTGCTGGCCATGGTGATCGGCACCCTGATCGCCTGGTCGCTGGGCATGGCCGATTTCAGCAAGGTCAGCGAAGGCCCGATGTTCGCCTTCCCCACGCCGTTCCACTTCGGCATGCCGACCTTCCACATCGCCGCCATCCTGTCGATGTGCATCGTGATCATGGTGACCTTGGTGGAAACCTCGGCGGACATCCTCGCGGTCGGTGAAATCATCGACACCAAGGTCGACTCCAAGCGCTTGGGCAACGGCCTGCGCGCCGACATGGCGTCGAGCATCCTGGCCCCGGTATTCGGCTCGTTCACCCAGAGCGCATTCGCCCAGAACGTCGGCCTGGTGGCCGTGACCGGGGTCAAGAGCCGCTACGTGGTGGCCACCGGCGGTGTGATCCTGGTGGTGCTGGGCCTGCTGCCGATCATGGGCCGGGTGATTGCTGCGGTACCCACCCCGGTACTGGGCGGCGCCGGCATCGTGCTGTTCGGCACCGTGGCCGCCAGCGGCATCCGCACCCTGAGCAAGGTCAGCTACAAGAACAACGTCAACCTGATCATCGTCGCCGCCTCGCTGGGCTTCGGCATGATCCCGATCGCCGCGCCGACCTTCTACCACAACTTCCCCACCTGGTTCGAAACCATCTTCCACTCCGGCATCAGCTCGGCGGCGATCATGGCCATCCTGCTGAACCTGATGTTCAACCACTTCACCACTGGCAACTCGGAAAACCAGTCGGTGTTCGCCGCCGCCTACGAGCGCACCATTCAGTACTCGGACATCTCGGCCCTGCGCGATGGCGACTACTTCAAGGATGGCAAGCTGTTCGACGCCGAGGGTAACGAGGTACCGGTGCTGGAACTGGACGAACATGGCAACGAAGCGCCCAGGCGCAAGGCCGTGGCCGAGCATTGATCGCTGACTGAGTGATCACGCAGGGGAGCCGACGCGCATCGTCGGCTCCCCTTTTTCGTTCTCCTGCAAGGGCCCTATCGCCGGCAAGCCGGCTCCTACAGGTACAGCGCAGTGTTGATGGCGATGCGATCTTCTACAGCAATCGCATCAGCCTGTAGGAGCCGGCTTGCCGGCGATAGGGCCCTCGAAATAGGCGTTCAACACCTGCAAGTCCCGCGCATCCAGCACCCCCGCCAGATAGCGCAACTGCAACCACGCCCGCAGGTAGTCATAGCGCGCCTGGGCCAGGTCGCGCCGGGCGCTGTAAAGCTGCTGCTCGGCATCCAGCACATCCAGGTTGACCCGCTCGCCCCCGGCCACGCTCTTGCGCGTGGCCTCAACCAAGGCCCCCGCCGAGTTCACCGCCAGGTCGTAGGCGCGGATCTTCGCCGTACTGCTGGCGCACAAATTGAACTGCCGGCGCAGCTGGTTGACCGTGTCGCGCAGCTGCGCGTCCAGCTCGAAGCCTGCCGCATCACGCTGGGCCCGGGCCTGGCGTACCGCTGCCGACACCCCGCCACCGGCGAACAACGGCAGGCTCAGCTGCAGGCCGATGCTGTCGGTGTCGTAGCGCTGGTTGTAGGTGCTCTCGGAGCTTGAGCTGGAAATGCCCTTGCTGGCGTAGGCGCTGAGCGACGGCAGGTGCCCGGCGCGCTGGCGCTCGATGTTCTGTTCGGCCACATCCAGGCCGTGACGCTGGCTGGCAAGCTCGGCGTTGTGCGCCACCGCCAGGTCACGCCAGGGTTCGAAACGCGCCGGGCTCAACTGCTGCACCTTGAAGCCCGTAGCCAGCGGCGCCAGGTCTTCGACCCCCACCGCCTCGCCGACGATGGCCTGCAAGGTGCGCAGTGCGGCATCCAGGTTGTCGCCGGCCTCGATCTCCTGGGCCTGGGCCAGCTCAAGGCGGGCACGGGTTTCCAGCACATCGGTGCGGGTACCCTCGCCGCCCTTGAGCAGGCGCTCGTTGAGGGTCAGTTGCTCGGCGTAGGTGCGCCGCTGGGCCTGGGCCAGGCTGATCTGCTCGTGGGCGAACAGCGCCTCGCTGTAAGCCTGGAACAACCGCACCACCAGCTCCTGGCCACGCCCGCGCAAGCGCTCGTCGGCCAGCGCCGCCTGGGCCACGCCGCTGCGGTATTGGGCCCAGGCGGCATAGTCGAACAGCGGCTGCTCGACGGTCAGGGTCGAGGTGTAGCTGCGGTAGTCGCGCTGGGTGGTGACATCGCCGAACTGGCTGTACTGGGTCACCTCAGAATCATTGCGGGCGCGGTTGTAGCGGTACGAAAGCTTGGGCAGCAAGCCGGCGCGGCCGATGGCCAGGTTTTCGATGCCGGCGGCGCGCTCGGCGATCGCGCCCTGCCAGGTGGGGTCGTTGCGCAGGGCCAGGGCGTAGGCGTCACCCAGGTCCAGGGCGTGTGCCGAGGCGCTGCCACACAGCAGCGCGGCAAGGGTCAGGCGGGCAATCAGCATTGCATTCATTCCTCCGCCAGGGCGATGTGCACCCGGTCGGCCAACGGCTTGAACAGGTAGTTGAGCAGCGAGCGTTCGCCGGTGCGCACAAAGGCCTCCACCGGCATGCCCGGGCGAATGTCCAGCCCAGCCAGCTGTTCCAGCCCCTGGGGGCTGACCTTGATGCGCAGCTGGTAGTACGGCTGCTGGGTCTTTTCATCCAGCAGGCGGTCAGCCGACACCAGGGTCACCTCGCCATCCACCCGCGGCGTGGTGCTCTGGTTGAAGGCCGAGAACATCAGCTCTACCGGCAGCCCCGGGTGCAAGCGGTCGACCATCTCCACCGGCGCCCGGGCATCCACCAGCAGTGGCGCCTCGCTGGGCACGATCTCCATCAATTGCTGGCCGCGAGCGATCACCCCGCCGTTGGTGAACACGCTCAGGTTGACCACGGTGCCATCGGCGGGGGCGCGTACCTGGTTGTGGGCCAGTTCGAAGCGGGCGCTGCGCAGGCGGTTGCCCAGGTCTTCGGCGTTGGCTTGCAGTTCGGCGAGCTGCTGACGCACCTCGTTCTGGAACTCTTGCTGGCGCTGGCCGATGCGCAGTTTCAGCTCCAGCACCTGGCGCCGGGTGCGGCCGATGGAGCCCAGGTCCTCGGCGATCGAGCCGTTGACCTGGGCCAGCAGCCGTTCGTTGTCGAGCAGACGGTTGCGCGGGATGTAGCCATCCCGGGCCAGTTCGCGCAGCCCGTGCAGTTGCTCGTCGAGGGCATCGCGCTGGGCCTGCTTGCTGGCCATCGAGCCTTGCAGCCCGGCCAGCGATGCCTCGGCGCCAGCGATGTTTTCGCGCAGGCCGTCGAGCTCCATGCGCAGGGCCTGGGCGCGGCTGGTGCGCAACTGGCGTTGCGCGTCGAGGGCCGTGGCGACCCAGGGGGTACCGGCCTGGGCCAGCAGGTCCTCGGGGAACATCAGGTTGCTGGCAGCGTCGCGCTCAGCCAGCAGGCGCGCCTCACCGGCCCGGGCATTGAGGTACTGCACCTCGAGCGAACCGACCTGGGCCTGGGCCTGGGTCGAGTCCAGGCGCACCAGCACCTGGCCGGCGGTAACCCGGTCGCCATCACGCACCAGCAGTTGCTCGATCACCCCACCGGTGGGGTGCTGCACCGCCTGGCGGCTGCCAGCGACCATCACCGTGCCGCTGACCGGCACGCCTTTGTCCAGCGGCGCCAGGGCGCCCCACAGCAGAAAGCCGCCGAAGCCTGCCAGCACCAGCCAGCGGCCAACGCGCGCCGGGCGATGGGCGTCCAGGCGCAGCACATTGCCAGGCGCGGCCTGGGGAATTACGGGGTGTACGGTCATGGTTTCACGCTCTCGGCTGGCCAAAGGTCATGCTCAGCCCCACCGGCGCCCGGGCCGGTGCCGGTGCTGCCGGGCGGGCGCTGCGCTGCACGTCCTGCAGCACCCGCGCGGTCGGGCCGAAGGCCTGCAACTGGCCGGCCTGCAGCATCAGCAGGTTGTCCAGCCCGGCCAGCAGTGCCGGCTTGTGGGTAATCAGGATCAAGGTGCGCTTGAGTTCGCGCACCTTGGCGATGGCCTCGACCAGGGCCCGCTCGCCGGCCTCGTCGAGGTTGGAGTTGGGTTCGTCCAGCACGATCAGCGCCGGCAGCCCGTACAGCGCCCGGGCCAGGCCGATGCGCTGACGCTGGCCGCCAGACAACCCCATGCCGCCCTCGCCCAACTGGGTGTCGTAGCCGGCCGGCAGCTTGAGCACCATGTCATGCACCCCGGCCAGTTGCGCGGCGGCCACCACCTGCTGGGCGTCCACCGGCCCCAGGCGGGCGATGTTCTCGGCGATGCTGCCGGCGAACAACTGCACGTCCTGCGGCAGGTAGCCGATGTGCACGCCCAGCGCCTGGCGGTCCCACTGGCTCATTTCGGCGCCATCCAGGCGCACCTTGCCGCTGGCGGCACGCTGCGCCCCCACCAGCACCCGGGCCAGGGTCGACTTGCCCGAGCCGGACGGCCCGAGCATGCCCAGCGACTCGCCGGCCGCCAGCTCGAAGCCCAGGTTGCTCAGGCACGGGCGGTTGCTGCCCGGCTGCAGCGCCACCAGCGCCTCGACACTCAGCCGCCCGCTGGGCGCCGGCAGCGGCATGCCCGCCGGACGCGGCGGCTGCGCCCGCAGCAGCTCGTTGAGCCGCTGGTAGGCCTGGCGCGCCGCGCCCCACTGGCGCCAGGCGCCGATCAACTGGTCGATCGGCGCCAATACCCGGGCCATCAAAATAGAGCCTGCGATCATCATGCCCGGGGTAATCAGCTGCTCGATGGCCAGCCACGCCCCCAGGCCCAGCACCAACGATTGCAAGGCCAGGCGCACGCTCTTCGACACCGCAGTCACCGCTGCGGTGCGCTCGCTGCCCAGGCTCTGCCGGGCAAGAAAGCCATGGTGCAACTGCGCCCAGCGCTGGCGCACCGCGCCCAGCATGCCCATGGCCTCGATCACCTCGGCATTGCGCAGGTTGCCGCTGGCCTGCTGGCCGGCCTGCTGCGACAGCTGCCCGGCTTCGGCGAACGGCGCCTGGGTCAGGCGCTCGTTGGCCCAGGCCAGCACGATCAGCAGCACCGCGCCGACCACCGCCATCAGCCCCAACCAGGGGCTGAACAGGAACATCACCAGCAGGTACACCGGAAACCACGGCGCATCGAAGAAGGCGAACAGCGCCTGGCCGGTGGCGAACTGGCGCAGGCTGGTCAAGTCGGCGAGCATCTGCCCGGCCGCGCCCTTGTGCCCGGCCAGGCTGGCTTCGAAGGCGGCCTCGAACACCCGCGGGTTCAGGCGCATGTCCATGTGCGTGCCCAGGCGGATCACCACCTGGCTGCGCAGCCACTCCAACAGCCCCATGAAGGCGAACAGCCCGATGATCATCAGGCTGAGCATCAGCAGGGTCATCTCGTTGCGCGAGGACAACACCCGGTCGTAGACCTGCAGCATGTACAGCGCCGGCGCCAGCATCAGCAGATTGATCACGGCGGTGAACAGGGCGACGTTACCCAGGCCTGCACGGCAGGCCTTGAGCGCCAGCAGCACTTCGTTGACTGCGGCGGGAGCGGTTCGCATTTGTTGGAAACCTCGCACAAGGCGCAGGCGGGCGATTGCGTTCGCGCCACCTACGCCACAAAATTCGCACCACCGCAGCCTGGGCCCGGCAAAGACACGGGCTGCGGGGTAATGCAGCAGATCAGCGAATGTCAGGGTGACCTGCCATTCGCTTTTTCATGCCTGGGCTCAGGCCGCCAGGGCCAGGTCCTCAGGCAGCGCCTGCACGCCAACGGCGTCGGCCGAAACAGTGCTGACCGGGCCTGCGGCCAGGGCGGCGCTGATGTCGGCGAAGGTGTTGTTGGTGGACACGCCGTAGTCGGCCAGCAGGTTGTCCAGTACCGACTCCAGCGCGCTGGTGTTGCCCTGCATCAGGCCGTAGATCACGTCGTGCACGTCGTTGGCACCGGCCACGCGGCCATCACCCAGGGCCGAGCTCAGGTCCAGGCCGCCGAAGGTGACCACGAAGTTGCTCAGGCTGTAGTCGCTGCCACCGCCGCCACCCAGTTGCTGACCCAGCGAGACGTTGTCCAGCTCGCCCCACAGGTAGTGGTTCTGGGTGCTGCTGGCCGGCAGGGCCGGGTTGAACACGTAGTTCAGGCCGTTGCTGGTATCGCTGTCGGCGATGAAGGCGTAGCTGGAGCCGGAGCCGCTGATGGCGTACTGGTCACCGGAGAAGGTGCCGTTGCTGAAGCCGCCGGTGTTGCTCGAGCCGTGGTCGGCAGTCTTGAAGCTGGTGGACCAGAAGGCCAGGTAGCTGTCGACAGAGACGTTGGCGAAGGTGGCGGCATAGTTGACGGACAGAGTCATTTCAATTCCTCGTTGACGTTACAGCATTGGACGAAGGCGTATTCCCTGCCTTCGTGTTGCCCGGAAAGGGCGAACCCGGGGTGCATCAGAAGCGGTACTCGAACATGCCGGTGAGCGTGCGGCCACGGGCCAGCGAAAGGTTGTTGGCGTCGCCCATGGCGACGAAGTAGGCCTGGTCGGTGACGTTTTCCATGGACAGGCCGATGTTCAGGTTTTCGGTCATCCAGTAGCTTGCATACAGGTCGTACACCTCGTACCGGGGCCACAGCGCCTGATCGATCTGGTTGTAGCCCTGGGCGTTGAGGTTCTCGCCATTGCCCTTGCTGAAACGCAGGCGCATGCCGACATCCAGGGTGTTGTCGAAGAAGCGCAGGCCGGCCGTCAGCGCCCCGCGGTCGGCCGGCATGTAGCTGGCGTTGCCCATGACGTGGCCACACATCACCCGGGCATCGAGGGCCGGGTCGCCGCCGACCTGGTACACCGGGAACGGCAGCATGATGATCACGCCGCCGAAGTCCACCGGGCGCAACTCGGTGCCGACCTGGGTGCGCGACTGTGCACCGCCCATGTACAGCTGCTTGGAGCAGAAGTCGTTGCTGCCGATCATGTGGGTGTAGCTGAGCTGGCTGTAGAAGCCGCCGGCGTCGTAATCCAGCGAGTACTCGACCCCGCGAAAACGCGTGGTTTCAAGGTTGTTCTGGTAGGCATTGCGGCCCAGCGAGGTACCGATCACGCCAGCGGTGCCGGGCAGATCGACGTTGATGTCGAGGAACGAGAAGTTGTCGATGCGGGTGTCGAAGTACGCCACCTTGGCGCCTAGCCGATCGCCGTCGCGAAACAGCGACTCCTTGAAGATGTTGAAGCCCGCCTCCCAGTTGTGCGAGGTCTCCGGCTTGAGGAACGGGTTGGGGTAGACCATCTCGTTGCCACCGCCGTGGGGCTTGCCGCTCATGAACGCCTCGGTCACCGACGGCGGGCGCCAGCCGCGGCCCCAGCGGGTATACAACTGCAGCCAGTCCAGGCCCGGCTTCACGCCAATGCCGAAGGTCGGCGAGAAGCGCCCCGCCTCCTGGTTCACGTCGAACAACAGGTCGGTGCTCACGTACTCCGGGTCCACCGCAGGGCCGCCGGTGGGCAGCATGAAGGCGGTGAAACCGGTCTGCCCGCTGAGGCGGTAACGGTCGTAGCGCAAGCCGGCGTCCAGGGTGAGCCAGTCGCCGTGCTCGAATTTCAACTCGCCGAACACACTGGCCATGACCCGCTTGCCTTCCGGGGTCGCGCCGCTGGCATAGGGGTTGGTGTGCTCGTTGCGCGCCGGAATCCGCTCGCTCGAAGGCTTGAAGGTGTCCTGGAACAGCTCGGTGCCGTAGTTGAAGCTCAGGGTATCGTGCTGCCCGAAGTAGAAGCGCGAGGTGTTCTGCAACTGCAGGCCCCAGGTGTCGGTCTGGAAGCGGTCCTGGTAGGGGCCGTAGTAGTTGCCGCTGGCCAGGCTTGCGGTGCTGCCGGCGTTCCAGCGGTCCTGGCGAGTGGTGACGTAATAGAGCTTGGCCTTGAAATCGATCAGATCGTCGTCGGGTGTGTAGCTGTAGTCGAGCGCGACATTCTTCGCGGTAATGTCATTGCTGGCCGAGCGCATGTAGTAGTAGCGGTTGTTCTCGTCCTGGTAGGTCCAGGCGTCCTTGCTGTCCGTGTCGGTGGCCATGTAGCTCAGCTGCACGCGCTGGTCCTGGGGCAGGTTGAGGCCAAGCTTGATCATCTGCGAGCGGGTGACGCTGCTCATGTCGCCCACCTCGGACTCCAGCCAGTCCTTCCACGCCTCGGGGAACAAGTTCTTGTTGCGGATGTTGGTGCCCAGGTTGTCGGCATCGTTGGTGCCGGCACGGTAGTCACCAAAGTGCCGTTCGCTCATGCCCAGCAGCACGTCGCCCACCTCGTTGCCGAAGGCAAACACGCCGCTGCCGTTGAAGTAGGTGCCGTTGCCCAGCTCGCCGATGCCGTGGCCTGCACGGATGCGCCCGCCGAACTCCTTGCCCGGCCCCAGAAACTCGCTGGCCTGCACGGTGTTGAAGCTGGCGATGCCGCCAAGCACACCAGCACCGCCCATGCCCGACTGGCTGCCCTTTTCGATCTCGACGTTGCTGATGAACTCGGGGTCGATGAACATCACGCCGTTGCGCTGCTGGTGGCCATTGACGTTGAAGTTCTGGCGCATGCCATCGATGTTCATGTTGACCCGCCCGTAGTCCTGCACGCCGCGGATGTTCACCGACAGGCCCGGGTCGCGCTGGTCCACCGCGGTGTACACGCCGGCGGTTTCCTCGAGCATGTCGGCGGCGTGGCGCGGCGGGCGCTTGTCGATCTGCTCGCGGGTGATCACGCTGGTGGAACGTGGCGTCTGGTACACCCAGTCGGCGCCGCGGCTGGACTCGACATGGGTGGCCCCCAGCTCCATGGCCTCGCCGGACGCTTCCAGGCGCTCCAGGCCTACCTGCCCGGGGGCGCTGAAGTGGTAGCGTACCGGCATGCCCAGCAGCAGCTGGCGCAAGCCGCCCTCAGCGCTGTAGCTGCCGCGCAGGCCTTCGCTGTGCAGCCCGGCCAGCTTGCGGCTGTCGAAGAACACCTGCACCCCGGACTGCTCGGCGTAGGCCAGCACGGCGCGGTCCAGCGGCTGCGCGGGAATGTCGAACTGCACCAGTTGCTGGCTGGCGGTGTTGCCGGGGGTGGCGGCCTGGGCCATGCCGATCCCCATCGGCAGGGCCAAGGCGCCCAAGGCCAGGCTGCCGGCCAGGGCGATGCGGCCCAGGGGCCTGCGAGGTTGAAGGGTTTGCGTGCTCACTGCGCGTCTCGTCTTTTGTTGGCGATTTCTAGTAATGAAAATCAATCTCAACAATCAGACGAGCAAGCCACACAAAGTCAGTAACGCAAATTGCAGATTTTTTCGCTCGATCAGTAAATCAGCGTCAGGCCCGGCAATTCCAGGCGCTCGGCCTTGAGCTCGGCGGCCAGTACCGCTGGGGCTGCGGTGAGGGTGTCGAGGCGAAACACGCCACTGACCTCGCGCCGGGCCAACGCACCATCGATCACCAGCAGGCGGCCGGCGCGGTAACGGTTCAGGCGCTCGACCACCTCAGCCAGCGGCTGGCGTTCGAACACCAGCACGCCGCGCTGCCAGTCGGTGGCCCGCTGCAGGTCGCGGCCAGGCCACAGGCGAATACCCTGGGCCTGGTCATAACGCAGCGCCTGGCCTTCACGCAGCAACTGGCGGGCGCTGCCTTGATCGGGCGGTGTCTGCAACGTCACCTCGACACTGTGCTCGAGCATGCCGACCCAACCGCCCTCGCCCGCCGCGCCGACCACGAAACGCGTGCCCAGGGCCTGGCTGCTGGCACCGGCATACTCCACCACGAACGGCCTTGGCTCTGCCGCCGTGACCGGGGCGGCGCTGAACACCGCGTCACCAGCCAGCAGGCGCACCCGCCGCTGCTGGCCATCGAAGGCCAGTTGCAGCGCGCTGCGGCTGTCGAGGTCGACCTGGCTGCCGTCTGGCAGCGTGACCCGCCGCACTTCGCCCGCCGCAGTGAGGTAGTCGGCACGCCAGCTCAACAACAGCTGCGGGCCCTGCTCGCCCCCCAGCACTGCCACCAGCACCAGCGCACAACAGGCCACGGCCTGGCGCAGCCGCGACCTGCGCCGGCGGGTGACGGGCGGCGCCATCTGCGCCACCGGCCCGCGCCGGGCGGGCGCAGGCATCGGCAGGCTCGCCAGCTGGCCGAGGTCGGCCCAGGTCGCCTGGGCGAACGCATAGGCCTGGGCGTGGCGCGGGTCCTCTACGCACCACTGCTCCAGCGCCTGCTGCTGGGCACTGCTAAAGGGGCCGGCGCCCTGCAGCACCACCCATTCGGCGGCCTGCTCGCGGATGGCTTGCTCGTTCTGGCTGCTCACACGGTTCTCTCGTGATCTGGTTATGTCTGGGCTGACGTCTGAGGCAGGGTTTTTCAGTAAACCGTTGGTCATTCGGTTTCCTGCAGGCACTGCATCACATAGGCCAGGGCCTTGGCCAGATGCTTCTGCACGGAGCTGTCGGAAATACCCAGGTAGCGGGCGACCTCGGCGTGGGTCATGCCTTCCAGGCGGTTGAGGCGAAACACCTGGCGGGTGCGCTCGGGCAGCTCACCCAGAATCGCCTGCAGGCGGCGCAGGTGTTGTTCGCGGGCGGCCTGCTCGTCGAGCCCTGGGCGCTCTTCGACAATGCCTTCCAGCGCTTCGTGGGGCACCAGGTCGGTCTTGCGCCGCTGCTGCTGGCGCACGTGGTCGACCATCAGGTTGTGAGCCGTGCGGTACAGGTAGGCCTGGGCATTGTCGATCTGGTCGAGGTGCTGCTGCTCGGCCAGGCGCAGGAAGCTGTCCTGCACCAGGTCGGCGGCCAGTTGCGGGTCGCGCACCTTGCGCGAGAGCATGGCCTGCAGGTTTTTCGCGTGCTTGAGAAACAGCCGCTTGAGGTCGAACTCCGCCACACGCACTCCATGGGGTGGTCGCAAGGTGGCGGCTATGCTACTGGCTATTGAGAATCACTTGCAACTCCACCGCAACCCCTGTTGCTTTCAGCGCTGTTGCACCGCCTGATCAGTCGCCTTGTAGGTGAACACCTGCTCTGCCGACAACGACACACCCACCACTGGCACAACCCGCCCGGTTTCCTTGTAGAAATCCCGCTGGATGCTCTTCGCAGGCTCAAGGCCAGCCGCACTGGTGTAGAAGAACGCCTCTACCGGCAGGTTGCGCAGGTTCTGGTCCCAGGTCTTGATCACCACCTCGTTCTGCCGCCAGCGAACGTTTTCCTGGTCCGGGTTTTCCCGTGCCTTCAGGCTAAGGTCGAAGCCCGCCTTGTCGGGGTCGAAGCTGCATTGGTGGTCGTAGCGCGCTTCCTCTGGCGGGTACTGGACGAACCTGTTGTGCCAGTCCTCGAGGCTGGCAGTGGTACACCTGCCGGTACCGGCATAGCCTTTGTTTTCGCCACAACCGCTGCCGACGCGTGTCGCCGTACCGGCGTCATAAGGGAAGGCACACAATACCTGCAAGGGGTAGAACGGCGGCGCCCAGCGGCTACCCTCGGAAAGGATCAAGCCATGGCTGCGGTTTTCCTGCAGCTTGGACATCTTCAGGTCGCGGCGAATGTAGCTGAACGACACACCACCGAGCTTCTGTGCCCCGGGGCTTGGGTTCCAGGCCCGGAAGGACGGCGAATAATCGACCACCCGGATGAACACGCCGTTGCACTGGTAATCAGCCTGCTCGCCCGGGCAGGGGTCGGTGTTCCTGAAGCGCGCATTCAAGCGCTCGGCTACCGCTGCTGCGGGCGGCGAGGCACTGACGACGGCGGACACCACTTCAATCACCAAGGGTTTGGACAGCACCACCGCGCCCTGGCCGGCAACCTTGTAGCTGTAGGACAGGCTGACCGAGCGGCCGATGTTCTCCAGCCACCAGGCCAGCGGCGTGCTGAAGGTCAGTGGCGCGGCGCCGGACACGGTCTGGATCGGGGCGTCCCTGGTGGCCACACCTACCAGGCGCAGGCCAACGGTATCCGCCACAGACATGCCAGGGAACAGCACGCTGACCTTGGCATCGCTACCTAGAGCATCGACCTGCAGCCTGCCCTGGGCCGCCTCGTTCACCGCGAACTGTTCCCCACGGGAGCTGACCACCTTGATCGGCAACACCGCAGACGTCAGCAGGCTGCCAGCGCCCTTGACCTTGCGGCTGTAGGTCAGCGCGATCGAGCGCCCCAGGTTCTCGCGCAACCATGGCCGCGCCAGGCTGAAGCGGAGCATGCCGGGCGAGGTGACGGTCTTGATCTGGGTATCGCGGATGACCACCCCGGCGAGCCTGGCCCCCACCGTGTCCCCCGCCGCCATCGTCGGGTAGAACAAGGTCAAGGTCGCATCGCCGGCAAGCTGGTCGATATCCAGCTCACCGCCTTGGGCCTGGTCGAGGGTGAACACCGGCTCCTGCGGCAACGCTTCGGCCTGTACCCCACCCGCTACCAGCAACAGCGAAAGCAAAACTCCCCAGAGCATACGCATCTTGGCCACCCGCCTTTGCACCCGATAATGAGGCCCAAGCGTCGCATGCGGCCTGCATGCGCAAAACTGGCAAAAATATCAGGTCCCCCTCAAGCGGGGTGGCTCGGCAGGGTCACTCGAACAGCGCATCCAGGGCCTGCTCCAGGCGCGTCACGGCAATCACTTGCAGCCCGGCGGGCGGCTCTTTTGGCGCGTTGCCCTTGGGCACGATGGCGCGCTTGAAGCCGTGCTTGGCTGCTTCTTTAAGGCGCTCCTGGCCACTGGGTACCGGGCGTACTTCGCCCGACAGGCCGATCTCGCCGAACACCAGCAGGTCGTGGGCCAGCGGGCGGTTGCGCAGGCTCGACATCACTGCCGCCAGCAGCGCCAGGTCGGAGGCAGTCTCCAGCACCTTGACCCCGCCAACCACGTTGAGGAATACATCCTGGTCGTGGGTGGGGATGCCGCCATGCCGGTGCAGCACCGCCAGCAGCATGGCCAGGCGGTTCTGGTCCAGGCCCAGGGTGACCCGCCGGGGGTTGGCCAGGTGGCTGTCGTCGACCAGCGCCTGCACCTCCACCAGCATTGGCCGGGTGCCCTCCCAGGTGGCCATGACCACGCTGCCGGGTACTTCTTCCTGGGTGCGATTGAGGAAGATTGCCGAGGGGTTGGAGACCTCTTTCAGGCCGCGGTCGGTCATGCCGAACACGCCCAGTTCGTTGACCGCACCGAAGCGGTTCTTCACCGCGCGCAGCAGGCGCAGGCGCCCGTCCGATTCACCTTCGAAATACAGCACGGTGTCGACCATGTGCTCCAGCACCCGCGGGCCTGCCAGCGAGCCTTCCTTGGTGACGTGGCCGACCAGGAAGATCGCCGTGCCGCTTTGCTTGGCGTAGCGCACCAGCAGCGCGGTGCTCTCGCGCACCTGGGCCACGCCGCCCGGGGCCGACTGCAACTGCTCGGTGAAGATGGTCTGGATCGAGTCGATCACCATCACCCGGGGCTTTTCCTGGCGGGCGGTGGCGATGATCGCCTCGATGCAGGTTTCGGTCATGACCTTGAGCTGGTCCTGGGGCAGGCCCAGGCGCCGCGAACGCATGGCCACCTGCTGCTGCGACTCTTCGCCGGTGACATACAGCGCCGGCATATGGGTGGCAATGTTGCACAGGGTCTGCAGCAAGATGGTCGACTTGCCGATGCCAGGGTCGCCGCCGATCAGCACCACCGAGCCATCCACCAGGCCGCCGCCGAGCACCCGGTCGAGCTCGGTGCTGCTGGTGGTGAAGCGCGGGATCTCTTCGACGCTGACCTCGGCCAGGGTCTTGATCTGCGCCTGCTGCCCGGCCCAGCCGGCACGCCCGCTGGGGGCCGCAGCGCCGCCGCTTTCGATCATGCTCTCGACCAGGGTGTTCCAGGCACCGCAGTCGCCGCACTGGCCAGCCCATTTGGGGAAGGTCGCGCCGCACTCGGTGCAGCCATACAAGCGCTTGGCCTTGGCCATGGGCGGGGTCTCCAGGAAAAACCGCCATGATAGCCGAACTGGCACGTGCCCCGGACGCCCTGGGATGCGACAAAACTATTCGATCTAACCGAAGTCAACAGCCCTGTACCCAGCGCATGAAGCGTTACAGTGGCTTACACTGCCTCTACCTCACCATTTGTTACAAGGAAATCGAACATGGGCATGCTCAATGAATTCAAGGCCTTTGCGGTCAAGGGGAATGTCGTCGACATGGCCGTCGGTATCATCATCGGCGCGGCCTTCGGCAAGATCGTCTCGTCGTTCGTGGGCGACGTGGTGATGCCGCCACTGGGCCTGATCATCGGCGGCGTCGACTTCAGCGACCTGGCCATCGTGCTCAAGGCGGCCGAAGGCGATGTACCGGCGGTGGTACTGGCCTACGGCAAGTTCATCCAGACCGTGATCGACTTCGTGATCATCGCTTTCGCCATCTTCATGGGCGTCAAGGCCATCAACCGCCTCAAGCGCGAAGAGGCCGTGGCGCCCAGCGTGCCGCCAGCGCCTACCCCGCAGGAAACCCTGCTGACCGAGATTCGCGACTTGCTCAAGGCGCAGAATCAGGACCGCTTGCCCTGATTGAAAGGTATCGCTCTCATCGCCTGTAGGAGCCGGCTTGCCGGCGATGGGGCCAGTGCAGGCCATCACACGCGCAATGCCTGTTACGGCCCTATCGCCGGCCGGCTCCTACAGGGTTTGCGTGAGCATTGGGGTTTACCAGTAGTTCTCCACCGCCACCTGCCCGGGCCGCTTGCTCAGGCTCAGTTGCAGGTCACGGGCCTTGAGCACCTTGCGGGTCTCGTCGATCATCTCGGGGTTGCCGCACAGCATGATGCGTGAATGCTCCGGCGACAGCTCAAGCCCTGCGGCTTTCTCCAGCCCGCCATTCTCGATCAGCGTGGTAATGCGCTGATTCAACGCCCCCGGGTGCTGCTCGCGGGTGACCACCGGAATGAACTGCAACTTGCCGGCGAACTCGGCCAGGTACTCGCGCTGTTCCAGTTCGGCGATTTCCTTCACGTAGGCCAGCTCCCTGGCTTCGCGCACCGAGTACACCAGCTTGATGTTGTCGAAACGCTCCCAGGCCTCGAAGTCCTGCAGAATCGACATGAACGGCGCAATGCCCGTGCCGGTGGCCAGCAACCAAAGGTCACGCCCGCCGACGAAACGGTCCAGGGTCAGGAAGCCGAATGCCTGACGGTCGATCAACAAAGTGTCGCCCTGCCCCAGGCGGCTCAGCTCACTGGTGAACTCGCCCCCAGGCACCACGATGGAGAAGAAGTCCAGGTACTCGTCATGGGGGGCGCTGACCATCGAGTAGGCGCGCCACACCACGCTGCCGTCGGCCTTGGTCACCCCCAGGCGGGCGAACTGCCCGGAGCGAAAGCGAAAGCCCGGGTCGCGGGTAACCCGCAGGCTGAACAGGTTCGGCGTCAGCGGCTGGACATCGAGCAGGGTCTGGCGGGTGAACTTGTCGGCGCTGGCGGTCATCTCGGGCTCCTGGAATCAGATGCGCCAAGTGTCGCGCAAAGCGCCGCGGATAAAAACCGCCGGTTTGTAGGGCATCGCCAGACTCAGACGACAGGCAGCTAAAAAAACCTACGCGCTATAGCAAAAAAACCGAGCGCAGGGTGAGGACATTTCCTACACTTCGCCCGTGCATTCAGGAAATCGGATCCAAGGAAGCAGACGGAGTTTCATCGATGACACAGTGGACTTGTGAGCAGCTCGAGCAATTTGCACAGCACGCCGAGCCGCAGCAGCTTTTTGCCCGCGCTGTTGAACTGGTGCAAGCCTTGGACATGGAGTTCGTCGGCCTGACTTTGCACCTGCACGCCGCCGTCCATGCGCCACAGATCATCAGCTATAACAACTACCCGCGTGAGTGGAATGATCGCTACCGCCAGGACCATTTCATCAAGATAGACCCGACAGTATCAAAGTGCCACCAAAGCACGCTGCCGCTGCTGTGGAGCGATGCACTGTTCGAGGAAGTGCCCCACCTGCGCGAGGCAGCCTGCGCCCATGGCATGACCCATGGCTGGACCCAGTCGGTGCTCGACCTGCGGCACAACGAGAGCCAGCTCAGCGTCAGCCGCCGGCACGGCGCAGTCGATTCGGGCGAGCTCTACGCCAAAGGCGCCCAGGTGATGTGGCTGTGCCACACCCTGCACGCCGTGCTCAGCGAACATCACCTGGCCAGGCTCAGCCCCGCCCCGCACCTGAGCCACCGCGAACTGGAAGTGCTCAAATGGTCTGCCGCCGGCAAGACCGCCTCGGATGTGGCGACCATCCTGTCGCTGTCCACCAGCACCGTGAACTTCCACATCCGCAGCGTGATCAGCAAGACCAACGCCGCCAACAAGGCCGGTGCCATCGCCATTGCCGCCTTGCGCGGCCTGCTCTGACAGCCCGCGCCCCGGCAACCGGCAAACCCCTGTAGAATCGCCCGCCTCAAGCCCGCCGCACCGCGCGCCGGGCAGATTCGCAACAGAGCCACGCCATGCCCTCGTTCAACAGCCCCTTCGCCGACCTCGACCTGATCCGCCAGCCGGAGCAGGCCAATGACCCGCTGCTGGCCTTCGACGCCGCCGACCAGTACCTGCTGGAGCACCTGGCCACCCAGGCGCCGCAGCCGGGCTGGCGGGTGCTGGTGCTCAACGACAGCTTCGGCGCCCTGGCCGCCAGCCTGGCCGGCACGCTGGAGGTCACCAGCAGCGGCGACTCGCACCTGGCACGCATGGCCCTGGAAAAAAACCTGGCGCGCAACGGCAAGGCCTTCGACGCCGTGCCGTTCGTGCCCGCCAACGAAACCTGGCAGGGCCCGTTCGACCGCGTGCTGGTGCGCGTACCCAAGACCCTGGCCCTGCTCGAAGAGCAACTGATTCGCCTGCAGGGCCAGCTGGCGCCCGGCGCCGAGGTGATTGCCGGGGCTATGATCAAGCATCTGCCACGGGCCGCCGGCGACCTGCTGGAGAAATACATCGGCCCGGTGCAGGCCTCGCTTGCGCAAAAGAAGGCCCGCCTGCTCACGGCGACTGTGGCCGAGCGCGCGCAGGTGAAGTCGCCCTACCCCAGCCGCTACCGCCTGGACAAGCCGGCACTGGAGCTGGTCAACCACGCCAACGTGTTTTGCCGCGAAGGCCTGGACATCGGCACCCGTGCCTTCCTGCCGCACCTGCCCCAGGGCCTGGGCAACGCCCGGGTGGCAGACCTTGGCTGCGGCAACGGCGTGCTGGCCATCGCCAGCGCCCTGGCCAACCCCGATGCCCACTACACCCTGGTGGACGAGTCGTACATGGCGGTGCAGTCGGCGCGGGATAACTGGCAGGCGGCGCTGGGCGCTCGTGAAGCCAACATCCACGCCGCCGATGGCCTGGCCGGCATCGACAAGCAGTCGCTGGATGTGGTGCTGTGCAACCCGCCGTTCCACCAGCAGCAGGTGGTCGGCGACTTCCTCGCCTGGCGCATGTTCCAGCAGGCCCGCGAGGCGCTGGTGGTGGGCGGGGCGCTGTATATCGTCGGTAACCGCCACCTGGGTTACCACAGCAAGCTGGCGCGGTTGTTCAGGGGTGTTGAGCAGGTGGCGGCGACGCCGAAGTTCGTGGTGCTCAAGGCACGCAAGTAACGTGATTGGGTAATGTAGGAGCCGGCTTGCCGGCGATGGGGCCTGCACTGGCCCTATCGCCGGCAAGCCGGCTCCTACAGACGCGGTGGTGGCTTCAGCTCAGTGGGTACTGAGCCCCGCGGCATTCATGAACAGGCGCATGCCATACGCCACCACCCCCAGCGCCGCCACGCTCAGTGCCCAGATCAGCACCAGCCAACCCAGGCGTTGCCACAGCGGTTTCTTCTCTTCGACGTTCATCACCGCGCGCTCCTACTAGTGGTAGCCATCGTCATGGGTGACCTTGCCGCGGAACACGTAGTAGCTCCAGAAGGTATAGCCAAGAATGAACGGCAGGATGAACAGCGTGCCCACCAGCATGAAGCCCTGGCTTTGCGGTGGCGCCGCGGCGTCCCAGATGCTGATCGACGGTGGGATGATGTTCGGCCACAGGCTGATGCCCAGGCCGCTGTAACCCAGGAAGATCAGCACCAGGGTCAGCAGGAACGGCGTGTAGTGGGCATTGCGCTGCACCGCTCGCAGCAACGCGTAGAAGGTCACCAGCACCAGCAGCGGCACCGGCATGAACCACACCAGGTTGGGCATGCTGAACCAGCGGTCGGCGATCTGCGGGTAGGCAATCGGCGTCCACAGGCTGACGATGCCGATCACCGCCAGCAGCACCAGCGCCAGTGGCCGGGCCAGGTCGTGCATCTTCTGCTGCAGCGGCCCTTCGGTCTTCATGATCAGCCAGGTGCAGCCCAGCAGCGCATAGGCGACGATCAGCCCCAGGCCGCTGAACAGGGTGAAGGGGGTCAGCCAGTCGAGGGTGCCGCCGACGAACTTGCGGTCCACCACCTTGAAGCCTTCGATGAAGGCGCCCAGCGCCACGCCCTGGAAGAAGGTCGCTACCAGGGAGCCCCAGATGAACGCCTTGTCCCAGATATGGCGCTTGTGCGCCCGCGCCTTGAAGCGGAACTCGAAGGCCACGCCACGGAAGATCAGCCCCACCAGCATCAGGATCAGCGGCAGGTACAAGGCCTCCAGCACCACCGAATAGGCCAGCGGGAAGGCGCCGAACAACGCAGCGCCGCCCAGCACCAGCCAGGTTTCGTTGCCGTCCCACACCGGGGCGACGGTGTTCATCATCACATCGCGATCACCCTCGCCCGGTACGAACGGGAAGAGGATGCCGATACCAAGGTCGAAGCCGTCCATCACCACGTACATCATCACCCCGAAGATGATGATCACGGCCCAGATCAGCGGAAGGTCGATACCCATCTCAGTTCCCCTTGTTCAGGCTGGCGGAGTCGGCCTCGTGGCCATCGTCGGCGGCGGACAGCGGCCGCGCCGGGGTACGTTGCTGACCTGGGCCGCCCGGCGGCTGCTCGTCGCCCTCGCCGGTTTTCGGGCCCTTGCGCACCAGGCGCATCATGTAGCCCAGGCCGGTGCCGAACAGCGCGAAGTACACCACCACGAACATCACCAGGGTGAAACCGAGCTGCGCATAGCTGTGGTTGGACACCCCGTCGGCAGTGCGCATCAGCCCGTACACCACCCACGGCTGGCGGCCGATCTCGGTGGTGAACCAGCCGGCGAGGATGGCGACCAACCCCGACGGGCCCATCCACAGGGTGAGGTAAAGGAACGGCCGCGAGCTGTACAAGGTGCCGCGCTTGCGCAGCCACAGGCTCCACAGGCCGACGAAGATCATCAGGAAGCCCAACCCGACCATGACCCGGAACGACCAGAACACGATGGTCGAGTTGGGCCGGTCCTCAGGCGGGAACTCCTTCATCGCCGGCACCTGCTTGTCCAAGCTGTGGGTCAGGATCAGGCTGCCCAGTGCCGGAATTTCCACTTTGAAGCGCGTGGTTTCGGCTTTCATGTCGGGGATGCCGAACAGGATCAGCGGCGTCGGCTCGCCGGGCTTGTTCTCCCAGTGGCCTTCAATGGCAGCGATCTTCACCGGCTGGTGCTTGAGGGTGTTAAGCCCGTGGAAGTCGCCGATCACGGCCTGGATGGGGGCCACGATCAGCGCCATCCACATGGCCATCGACAGCATCTTGCGCACTGCCGGGTTGTCACGCCCGCGCAGCAGGTGCCAGGCCGCCGAGGCGCCGACGAAGAACGCGGTGGCGACGAACGCGGCGGTGGCCATGTGCATCAGGCGGTAGGGGAACGAGGGGTTGAAGATCACCGCCAGCCAGTCCACCGGGATCACCCGGCCATCGACGATCTCGTAGCCTTGCGGAGTTTGCATCCAGCTGTTGGAGGCGAGAATCCAGAACGTCGACACCAGCGTGCCCAGCGCCACCATCACCGTGGCGAAGAAGTGCAGGCCGCGGCCGACGCGGTTCCAGCCGAACAGCATGACCCCCAGGAAGCCTGCCTCGAGGAAGAACGCGGTGAGCACTTCATAGGTGAGCAAGGGGCCGGTAATGGCGCCGGCGAAGTCGGAGAACTGGCTCCAGTTGGTACCGAACTGGTAGGCCATGACCAGGCCGGAGACCACGCCCATGCCGAAGTTGACGGCGAAGATCTTCGACCAGAAGTGGTAGAGGTCACGGTAGGTGTTGTTGCCGGTCTTCAGCCAAAGGCCTTCGAGGACCGCCAGGTAGCTCGCCAGGCCAATCGTGATGGCCGGGAACAGGATGTGAAAGGACACGGTAAAGGCAAACTGGATTCGGGCGAGCTCTAGGGCTTCTAATCCGAACATGGTGCTTCCTCTTCAGATAATCCGGCGCAGGGCTTGTGGCCCGTTGCCCACTGCCCCTACGGGTGTCGAGTGCGGCGCGTTGGAATTGTTCTGTTCGATCGCAGGGATTGCGGCCCAAAGGCCCGTTCGTTGCATCTGGAACGATTGATCCAAGTCAACGAATGTCAGCAAGCATAGCCCTGAATCCTGCGCCGGGAGGCGTGGCGCGATGCCGCGTGACCGGTTGCCCCACCCCCTTTACCGGTAGATGAAAAAATGGCCACGGCGCCTTTCAGCAACCATTTGTTACAAACAGATGTTACGCTTCAGGCCCCTCTGTTCCCGGTGCTACAGGCTCGCCGATGTCCGACTCCGCCCCGCAATTGCTGCGTCATCACCGCCCGTTCATCGCCTTCTGGCTGGCCCGGGTGTTCACTGCCAGCGGCTTCCAGATGCTCACCGTGGCCATCGGCTGGCACCTCTACCAGCTCACCGGCAACGTGCTCGACCTGGGCCTGGTGGGCCTGGTGGAATTTGCCCCGCGGGTGCTGTTCATGCTGCACACCGGCCACGTCGCCGACCGCTACGACCGGCGCAAGGTGGCCGCGCTGTGCCAGACCCTGCAGGGGCTGATCGCCCTGGCCCTGGCGCTGGGCAGCGCCACCGACAACGTCAGCCGCGAGCTGATTTTCGGGCTGGCCTTCCTGCTCGGTGCCACCCGCTCGTTCGAGATGCCGGCCACCCAGGCCTTGCTGCCCAACGTGGTGCCACCGGGGCTGTTCCCGCGGGCGGTTGCAGCCTCCGCCTCGGCCACCCAGTCGGCAACCATCGTCGCCCCGGCGGTGGGCGGCTTTCTGTATGCCTTCGGCAGCATCTGGGTGTACGGCCCCACGGTGCTGCTGTACGTGATCGCCTGCTGCCTGATGCTCAGCCTCGATTCGCGCCAGCAGCAGGCCCAGCGTGGCCGCGCCAGCCTCGATTCGTTGCTGGCCGGGGTGCGCTTTATCCGCAGCCGCCCGGACATCTTCGGCGCCATCTCGCTGGACCTGTTCGCCGTGCTGCTGGGCGGCGCCACCGCGCTGCTGCCGGTGTTCGCCAAGGACATCCTGCTGACCGGCGCCTGGGGCCTGGGCCTGCTGCGCTCGGCGCCGGCGGTGGGGGCACTGTTGATGTCGCTGTGGCTGGCGCGCTTCCCGGTGGAGCGCAAGGTGGGGCTGACCATGTTCACTGCAGTGGGGGTGTTCGGCGTGGCCACCATCGCCTTCGGCCTGTCGACCTCGTTCTGGTTCTCGCTGGCGGTGCTGGTGGTGCTGGGTGCGGCAGACATGATCAGCATGGTCATCCGCGGCGCCTTCGTGCAGCTGGAGACCCCGGACGAGATGCGCGGCCGGGTGAGCGCAGTGAACGGGCTGTTCATCGGCGCCTCGAACCAGTTGGGCGAGTTCGAGTCGGGGCTGACCGCGCATTGGTTCGGCACGGTGCCGGCGGTGGTGCTGGGCGGAGTGGGCACGCTGGTGGTGACCGGGACATGGATGAAGCTGTTCCCGACCCTGACCCACCGCGACCGCTTGCATAACGGTTGATCCTCCGTGGGAGCGGGCTTGCCCCGCGATTGCGCCTGCACGGCCTGCTCCTCACGAACCGACGAAATCGCGGGGCAAGCCCGCTCCCACAATAGGCCCCCGCCCCCCATGCTGGTATGATGCGCGGCTTTTTTCCGACCTCTGTGCTTTGCTGATGGGGTCGATACATTCACGGCGCGAGGGCGCCCCGGGAGCCGGCATGCTGGAAAGGCTGTTTCAACTAAAAGCACACAACACCAATGTGCGCACCGAGATACTGGCGGGCGTCACCACCTTCCTGGCCATGGCCTACATCCTGTTCGTCAACCCGAGCATCCTCGGCGAAACCGGCATGGACAAGGGCGCGATCTTCGTTGCCACCTGCCTGGCTGCGGCCATTGGCTCGGTGACCATGGGCATCATCGCCAACTACCCGATCGCCCTGGCGCCGGGCATGGGCCTGAACGCCTTCTTCACCTACACCGTGGTGCTGCACATGGGCCACACCTGGCAGGTGGCACTGGGGGCGGTGTTCCTCTCGGCGGTGCTGTTCTTCCTGCTGTCGATCTTCCGCATCCGCGAATGGATCGTGAACAGCATCCCGCTGCCGCTGCGCTCGGCCATCGCCGCCGGTATCGGTCTGTTCCTGGCGCTGATCGCCCTGCATAACGCCGGCATCGTCGTCGATAACCCGGCCACCCTGGTGGGCCTGGGCGACCTCAAGCAACCGGCGCCGATCCTCGCCACCCTGGGCTTCTTCATCATCGTCGCCCTGGAATCGCTGAAAGTGCGCGGCGCGGTGCTGATCGGCATCCTCGCCGTAACCATCGCCTCCATCGCCCTGGGCGTCACCCCGTTCGGCGGCGTGGTGTCGATGCCGCCATCGCTGGCGCCGACCTTCCTGCAGCTGGACATCAAGGGCGCGCTGGACGTCGGCCTGATCAGCGTGATCTTCGCCTTCCTGTTCGTCGACCTGTTCGACAACTCCGGCACCCTGATCGGCGTGGCCAAACGCGCCGGCCTGATGGGCAAGGACGGCCACATGCCGAAAATGGGCCGCGCCCTGATCGCCGACAGCACCGCCGCCATGGCCGGCTCGCTGCTGGGCACCTCGACCACCACCAGCTACATCGAGTCCGCTGCGGGCGTGAGCGCCGGTGGCCGCACCGGCCTGACCGCCATCGTGGTTGCCATCCTGTTCCTGCTGGCGCTGTTCTTCGCCCCGCTGGCCGGCAGCGTACCGGCCTTCGCCACCGCCCCGGCGCTGCTGTTCGTGGCCGTGCTGATGGCCTCCGGCCTGGCCGAAATCAACTGGGATGACGTTACCGAAGCCGCCCCGGTGGTGGTCACTGCCCTGGCCATGCCGCTGACCTACTCGATCGCCAATGGCATCGCCTTCGGCTTCATCGCCTGGACCGCCATCAAGCTGCTGTCCGGCCGTCGCCACGAGCTGAACCCGGCCCTGGTGATCCTGTCCATCCTGTTCGTCATCAAGCTGGGCTGGTTCAACGCATGAGTGCCGTCTTCGACCCTTCCACCTACGACGCGCAGCTTGCGGGCAAGGTCGCCCGCCTGCGTGAACTGCTGGCGCCCTTCGGGGCACCGGAGCCGGCCGTGTTCGACTCGCCGCGCGCGCACTACCGCCTGCGCGCCGAGTTTCGCCTGTGGCGCGAGGATGGCCAGCGCCACTACGCGATGTTCGCCCCGGGCGAGAAGCACAAGGCGATCCTGATCGACGACTTCCCCATTGCCAGCGAGCGCATCAACGACCTGATGCCGCGCCTGAAGGCGGCCTGGCAAGCCAGCGAGGCGCTGAACAACCGCCTGTTCCAGGTGGAGTTCCTCACCACCCTGGCCGGCGATGCGATGGTTACCCTGTGCTACCACCGCCCGCTGGACGAAGCCTGGGAAGCTGCCGCCACGCAACTGGCCAGCAAGCTGAAGGTCAGCGTGATCGGCCGCTCCAAGGGCAAGCGCGTGGTCATCGGCCGCGACTATGCCGTGGAACAGCTCGACATCGCCGGGCGCACCTTCAGCTACCGCCAGCCCGAAGGCGCCTTCACCCAGCCCAATGGCGAGGTGAACCAGAAGATGCTCGGCTGGGCCTTCGAGGCCATGGGCGAGCGTGACGACGACCTGCTGGAGCTGTACTGCGGCAACGGCAACTTCACCCTGCCGCTGGCCACCCGCGCCCGCCAGGTGCTGGCCACCGAGATCAGCAAGACCTCGGTCAACGCCGCCCTGCATAACCTGGACGAGAACGGCGTGGGCAACGTGCGCCTGGTGCGCCTGTCGGCCGAAGAGCTGACCCAGGCGCTGAACGAGGTGCGCCCGTTCCGCCGCCTGGAAGGCATCGACCTGAAAAGCTACGACTTCGGCACCGTGTTCGTCGACCCGCCGCGCGCCGGCATGGACCCGGACACCTGCGAGCTGACCCGACGCTTCGCACGCATCCTGTACATCTCGTGCAACCCGGAGACCCTGGCGCAGAACATCGCCCAGCTGCACGATACCCACCGTATCGAGCGCTGCGCGCTGTTCGACCAGTTCCCCTATACCCATCACATGGAAAGCGGGGTGTTGCTGGTCCGTCGCTGACCGGCAACCCGGCGGGGGCCGCAACGGCCCCAGCCGACTGCGCAAGAAGTTGCGCAACCGTTTTGCCCAACACCCCCGCTAAAAACGCCACAGCCCTTTAACAACGGGGCCTGTAGCCAGGTGCGCAAGAACTTGCACAGCACTGCGCAAGTTCTTGCGCACTTTCCTGCCCCCGGCGCTCGCATTTATTTGCCACGCCCCTCGACACTGCGCGCCAGCCCCCGCCGGGCAAGGGCTGGCCGCTTTCTGGCATGCAACTTGAAAACAGGTAACTGCAACCGGACAACGATTTCCGGCAAATCGATACCTTATTCCGCAAGGAGAGCTGCAATGCCAACACCCGCGTACCTGACCCTGCAGGGCACCAAACAAGGCCTGATCACCGCCGGCACCTTCACCGAAGATTCGGTCGGCAACATCTTCCAGGAAGGCCACGAGGACGAGATCCTGGTCCAGGCCTTCGACCACCAGGTAATCATCCCGCGTGACCCGCAGTCCGGCCAGCCAACCGGCCAGCGCGTGCACAAGCCGCTGATGATCACAAAGGTGTTCGACAAGTCCTCACCGCTGATCTTCACCGCCCTGACCAGCGGTGAGCGCCTGACCGAGTGCACCCTGAAGTGGTTCCGCACCTCGGCTTCCGGCACCCAGGAGCACTACTACACCATCAAGCTCGAAGACGCGATCATCGTCGACGTGCAGTCCAACATGGCTAACTGCCAGGACCCGAACATGGCGCACTTCACCCACCTCGAAGACGTCTACTTCACCTACCGCAAAATCACCTGGACCCACGAAGTCTCCGGCACTTCCGGCTCCGATGACTGGCGTGCCCCGGTCTCGGCGTAAACGCCCGTGACCCCGCGGCGGCTCCCTGCGGGCCGCCGCCTCTACTGCAAGTTTCGAAACACATGACACGACCGTTCAAACGCAACATCCTGATTTTCTACGTGCTGCTCGGCCTCGCGCTCGGGCACGCACCGTCGGCTGTCGCCACCACGCTTGCCGGCTACCTGCAGGCCGCCAACCAGGGTGACGTGCACGCCATCTACCAGCTGGCCCGCCAGGGCGAGCGAGCGACCGGGGCGCTGACCCCGGCGCAGTGGCAAGCCCGCCTGCAAACCAAGGCCGAACAGGGCGACAGCGAAGCCATGCGCCTGCTCTGGCGGCTGGATGACAAGCTGGGCTGGCTCAAGCAATCCGCCGAGGCGGGCAATGCCATGGCGCGCTGGCAACTGGCCCGGCAGTACCAGGCCGGCCGCTCGCTGTTCTGGCCGGGCCAGCGCCAGGAGGCCATCGAGAAATGGCTGAGGCTTGCCGCCATGGCCAACCTGCCCCAGGCGCAGGTGGACTACGCGGCGCTGCTGGCAGCGCGTGGTGAGTTCGACCAAGGGCGTGGCTGGTATGTGAAGGCGGCCGAGCAGGGCCATGTGGCGGCCGTGGCCGGTTATGCCTACATGCTGGAGACCGGCGGGCCGTACCGGGTGCACAAGGACCTGGTCAAAGCCTATGCGCTGAATGTGCAGCTACTGGCGCTCGGCAGTGGCTCCGAGCTGCGCCGCAATGCCGAATACAGCCTGGAGTCGCTGGGGTATGAGATGACTGCCCTGCAGCTGGAACAGGCGCGGCAGCTGGCGGATGAGTGGCGGCGCACGCACCCGCCGTTGCGGGTGGCTGAAGACAGGTTGTAACTGGGCGCAGGCTTGGGTTGCCTGCACTGGCCCTATCGCCGGCAAGCCGGCTCCTACAGGGGATTGCGCAGCTTGCCAGCGATGTGGGCATCACATCAGAAGTCGAAGAACACCGTCTCGCCTTCGCCCTGAATGCGGATATCGAAGCGGTAGGCGGTTTGCCCGTTCACTTCACAACGCTTGGCAATCAGCGTTTCACGCCGCTGCGGCTGTTCGATCAGGTTGAGCACCGGGCACTTGGCGTTGGCCTCGGCCTCGTCGTCGAAGTACAGCCGGGTGTGCAGGTGAATGTTGATGCCCCGGGCGAACAGGCTGATGTTGATGTGCGGCGCCATGGGCACGCCGGCGGCGTTGTTGACCACGCCCGGCTTGACCGTGTGCAGCGTCCACTCGCCAGCGTCGAAGGTGGTGGCGGTACGGCCGAAGCTGTTGAAGGCGTTCTCCTGGTTGTAGTCGTCCTGGTACTGGCCGTTGGCATCGGCCTGCCACACTTCCAGGAACGAATCGCGCACCAGGTGGCCATTGCCGTCGTATACCTGCCCGAGCAGCAGAATGTGCTCGCCGCTGGCGTCCGGCTTGGCCAGGCGGTTCCAGATTTCCTGGTGGCGGGTGGGGTTGCCGGCCGCTTCCAGGGCCAGGCCAATGTGCACGTAGGGGCCGGCGGTCTGCGAGGGGGTTTCCGGCAGCAGTTCGATAGGCATGTCGGGTGTCCTCAGCGGTTTTCGAAGTGGGTCTGGCGCTGGCCGCGCAGCACGATGTCAAAGCGATACGCCAGGCAGTCCATCGGGTTGGCGGCGCTCATGTCCAGCTTGGCGATCAGTTGCTGCACCGCCTCGGGGTTGGCGATCGACTTGACGATCGGGCACATCGGGATCAGCGGGTCACCCTCGAAATACAGCTGGGTGATCAGCTTGGTGGCGATCGACGGGCCGCTGACCGAGAAGTGGATATGCGCCGGGCGCCAGTCGTTGGGGCCGTTGCGCCACGGGTAGGGCCCGGGCTTGATGGTGCGGAAGCTGTAGTAGCCGTCACGGTCGGTGAGGCAGCGGCCGACGCCGCCGAAGTTCGGGTCCAGCGGCGCCAGGTAGCGGTCGTTCTTGTGCCGGTAGCGCCCGCCTGCGTTGGCCTGCCACATTTCCACCAGGGTGTTGGGCACAGGCTTGCCGTACTGGTCGAGTACCCGGCCGGCGACGATGATGCGCTCGCCGATGGGCAGGCCGCCGTTGTTGAAGTTCAGCAGCAGGTCGTGGTCGTGCTCGCCGAAGCGCAGGTGCGAAAAATCCGGGCCGGTGGTTTCGCTGATCGACTGCGGGATGCTCACCAGCGCCTGGCGCGGGGAGCGGGCGATGGACGTCTTGTAGTCAGGCGTGAAGGCCTTGGGGTGCCAGTTGCGATCACGGATCACGAAGCGGCTGGTGTCCTGGGCGGGCATGCCGGTTTCCTCTCTTGGAATTATCGAAGCGCCTGGGCGTGGCAGGCGGACTTGCAGTTTCCGGCAGGTGTGGCGGGATGAATATTGAATTCCACGGTCACAGGCATAACCATTTGGTTATGCAGATAGCCGTAGCGCAACGCCAGCGCCAGCGCTGAACTAATCTTTTGACTTCATGTTGCAAAACCGGAGAGCACTTCATGGAATGGCGAAAAGGCCGACGCAGCGACAACGTGGTCGATGCCCGCGGCGAAGGTGGCGGTGGCGGCGGCATGCGTTTCGGCGGCGGCAAGGGCCTGGGGCTCGGTGCCATCCTGCTGATCGTCGGCATCGGCTGGCTCACCGGGCAGGACCCGCTGCAGATCCTCGGCCAGCTGGCCGGGCAGATGGAGCAGCAGCAGAGCGTGCCGGCCGGTGCCGGCGGCAAGGCGCCACCGGCCAATGATGAGCAGGCCGAGTTCGTCGCCTCGATCCTGGGCGACACCGAAGACACCTGGAAGGCCCTGTTCGCCCAGGCCGGCAAGCAGTACCGCGACCCGAAGCTTGTGCTGTTCAGCGGCCAGGTGAATTCGGCCTGCGGCTTTGCGTCGTCTGCCGTGGGGCCGTTCTACTGCCCGGCCGACCAGCGGGTGTACCTGGACATGGCCTTCTTCCGCGAGATGGAAACGCGCTTCAAGGCCGCCGGCGACTTCGCCCAGGCCTACGTGATCGCCCACGAGATCGGCCACCACGTGCAGACCTTGCTGGGGGTGTCGGCCAAAGTCGATGCCGCGCGGCGCAGCGGCCAGCGCATGGAGGGCGACAACGGCCTGCTGGTGCGCCAGGAGCTGCAGGCCGACTGCCTGGCAGGCGTCTGGGCCTACCAGGCGCAAAAACGCCTGAACTGGCTGGAGCCGGGGGATATCGAGGAAGCGCTGAACGCCGCCAACGCCATTGGCGACGACCGCCTGCAGCAACAGGGCCAGGGCCGCGTGGTGCCCGACTCGTTCACCCATGGCACCTCGCAGCAACGGGTGCGCTGGTTCAAGGCAGGCTTTGGCAGTGGTGATTTGCGGCAGTGCGATACCTTTTCGGCGCGTAGCCTGTAACCCCCCCTTGCCGACGATTGGGCCAGAACAGGCGGCTTAGAGCGCGTGAGGGCCAATCGCCGGCAAGCCGGCTCCTACAGGGCCGAAAACCTGCGTTTTCAAGAGGTTACAAATCTGCTGAAAAAGCGTTTCAGCTTCCCCCCGGCTTGCCGATAACCCCTGCACGAATCAGCAGGGCCCTGCACAACAACAACGCCCGCGATTTGAGATCAAGTGAGCGAAATCAAATTCGGGAGAGCGTGCATGAACAGCTGGTTCGCAAACATCAGCGTAAACCTCAAACTCGGCCTGGGCTTCGGCCTGGTGCTGGTACTGACCGGCCTGCTGGCCCTGACCGGCTGGAACAGCCTGGGCAGCCTTATCGACCGCAGCAACTGGATGGGCGACATCGGTCAGCTCAACAAATACTTGACCGAGCTGCGTGTAGCCCGCCTGCAGTACATGATCGCCAACGGCGACGATGCCTCGGCGGCCAACACCCAGACCAAGCTGGACGCCTTCAGCAAGCAGCAGGAATACCTGGTCAACACCTTCAAGAGCCCCGAGAACGTCAAGCTGCTGCGCGAGCTGGGCCAGACCGTCAGCGAGTACAAGGTGTCGCTGAACAAGATGCGCGCCGGCTACAAGACCTCCACCGCTGCCCGTGAGGCGATGAACGTTTCGGCGGCCAAGGCCGACGAGGCCATGGACACCCTGAGCCAGGACGTGATGGCCCGCAGCGAAGCCGACAACGTGCGCCTGGCCCAGTACCAGCTGATCAGCAAGGCGCGCCAGCAGTTGCTGCAGGTGCGCATCGACGTGCGCGGCTACATTGCCGACAACACCGCCGCCAACGAGCAGGCCGCCCTGCGCCAGCTCGACGGTGCCCTGGCTGAAGTGGACACCCTCAAGCGCGAGCTGCCCAACGAGGCGGCCCGTGTGCAGCAGTTCGAGCAGTCGGTGCAGGCCTACCGCGACGCGGTGCGCCAGTTCCGTGATGCGGTGGCCGCCATCGCCACTGCCCGCGCCGAAATGACCGTGCAGGGCGGCGATATCGTCAAGACCAGCGATGCGCTGTACGCCATCCAGCTGGAGCGCCGCGACATCGAAAGCGCCCAGGCCCGCAACATGCAGATCTTCGCCACCCTGCTGGCGCTGCTGGTGGGCGTGCTGGCTGCCGTGCTGATCACCCGCCAGATCACCCGCCCGCTGCGTGAAACCCTGGACGCGGTGGAGAAGATCGCCGGTGGCGACCTGACCCAGAACCTGCGCGTCACCCGCCGCGACGAGCTGGGCGTGCTGCAACAGGGCATCGGCCGCATGGGCACCACCCTGCGCGAGCTGATCACCGGTATCCGCGATGGCGTCACCCAGATCGCCAGCGCCGCCGAAGAGCTGTCGGCGGTGACCGAGCAGACCAGCGCCGGCGCCAACAGCCAGAAGGTCGAGACCGACCAGGTGGCCACCGCCATGCATGAAATGGCCGCCACCGTGCAGGAAGTGGCGCGCAACGCCGAGCAGGCCGCCATGGCCGCCACCAACGCCGACGGCGAAGCACGCAACGGTGACAAGGTGGTGGGCGAGGCGATCAGCCAGATCGAACGCCTGGCCACCGAGGTCAACCGCTCCACCGAAGCGATGAACCTGCTGCAACAGGAAAGCCAGAAGATCGGCAGCGTGATGGACGTGATCAAGTCGGTGGCCGAGCAGACCAACCTGCTGGCCCTGAACGCCGCCATCGAGGCCGCCCGCGCCGGTGAAGCCGGGCGTGGTTTTGCCGTGGTCGCTGACGAGGTGCGTGGCCTGGCCCAGCGTACCCAGCAGTCCACCGAAGAAATCGAAGGCCTGATTGCCAGCCTGCAACAGGGCACCCAGCAGGTGGCCGACGTGATGAGCGGCAGCCGCAGCCTGACCGACAGCAGTGTGGAGCTGGCGCGCAAGGCCGGTGGGTCGCTGGAGAACATCACCCGCACGGTGTCGAACATCCAGTCGATGAACCAGCAGATCGCCGCCGCCGCCGAGCAGCAGAGCGCCGTGGCCGAAGAGATCAGCCGCAGCATCCTCAATGTGCGTGATGTATCGGAGCAGACCGCCTCGGCCAGCGACGAGACCGCCGCTTCCAGCGTCGAGCTGGCGCGCCTGGGCGGGCACCTGCAGACCCTGGTCAGCCAGTTCCGCGTCTGATGCAGCAAAAGCTTCGCGGGTAAACCCGCTCCCACAGGGTCAACGCATAACCTGTGGGAGCGGGTTTACCCGCGAAGGCGTCAGTCAAGCCAGCACCGGCCTACTTGACGATCAACCCCACCCCGCGGCCCCGCGGGTCTGACGCGGTCTCAAGCTTCTGCCCGGTGACCCGGATCGCCTGGATATCGCCCATCTCCCAGCCCTGGTCCTCCAGCACATAGCCCATCTTCTTCAGCTCGTCCGCCACCTTGCCGGTGAGCGGTGCATAGCTGTCGAAATAGATGGTGTCCTTGGGCAGCAACTGGTGATGCACGCGCTGCGCCGCCACGGCCTTTTCCAGCGGCATGCCAAAGTCGTACAGGTTGTTCATCACCTGGAAGATCGAAGTGAAGATGCGCGAGCCGCCCGGCGTACCCACCACCAGCACCACCTGGCCGTCACGGGTGACCAGGCTCGGGCTCATCGACGAGAGCATGCGCTTGCCCGGCTCGATGGCGTTGGCATCACCGCCCACCACGCCGAACACGTTGGCCGCACCGGGCTTGGCGCTGAAGTCGTCCATTTCGTCATTGAGCAAGAAGCCTGCGCCTTTCACCACCACGCCGCTGCCGTAATCGAGGTTGAGGGTGTAGGTGTTGCTCACCGCGTTGCCTTGCTTGTCGACGATGGAGAAGTGCGTGGTCTGGTGCGGTTCCAGGCCCGGCTTGACCTTGTCGGTATCGGAGATGGCATCGGGGTTCACCTGCGCTGCGCGCTTGGCCAGGTAGTCCTTGGCCATCAGCTGGTCGACCGGCACCTTGGTGAAACCGGGGTCGCCCAGGTAGTCGGCGCGGTCGGCGAACACGCGTTTTTCGATTTCGGCCAGCAGGTGGATGTACTTGGCCGAGTTGTGCTCGACGCCCTTGAAGTCCGCCGCGCGGTCCTCCTTGATACCCAGCAGCTGGGCCAGGGCCACGCCGCCAGAGCTTGGCGGCGGAGCGGTGTACACCACATTGCCGCGCCAGTTGATGGCGATCGGGTCACGCCATACGGCCTTGTAGCCGGCCAGGTCTTCTTTGGTGATCAGGCCCTTGTCGGCCTGCATCTGCGCCACCAGCAGGTCGGCGGTCTTGCCTTGGTAGAACTCGCTCACGCCCTTGTCGGCAATGCGCTCCAGGGTTTGCGCCAGCTCCGGCTGCTTGAACAGCTCGCCGACCTTCATGTGGCCAAAGTAGTCGTTGAAGTTGGTGGCGGTCTTGAACAGGCCCTGGGCATCGTCGCGGTACTGGTACTGCTTCTGGGCGATCTTGAAGCCGTTTTTCGCATAGCCGATGGCCGGGGTGAGCAGCTCGCTCCACTTGAGCTTGCCGAACTTCTGGTGCGCCTCCCACAGCCCCATCACCGTGCCCGGCACACCGGCGGCGCGGGCGCCGACCAGGCTCAGGTTCTCGATGACCTCGCCCTTGTCGTCCAGGTACATGTTGCGGGTAGCGGCCTTGGGCGCCACTTCGCGGTAGTCGATGAAGTACGGCTTGCCGCCGACGTACAGGGTCATGAAGCCACCGCCGCCAATGTTGCCGGCCTCAGGGTAGGTGACGGCCAGGGTGAAGGCGGTGGCGACGGCGGCGTCCACCGCGTTACCGCCTTTTTTAAGAATATCGGCGGCCACCTGTGCGCCATATTGATCGGGCGCGGCCACCGCGCCGCCTTCAAGGGTGACCGCAAAGGCCGAAGAACAGCTCAGGATCGCGGCCCCCAGGGCCAGGGGCTGGAGCATGACAAGACGCATGGGCACTTCCTTGGTGTTGTTTTTGTTGACCACTCATTAAGGCGCAAGCCTGGACAAGCAGCAACCAACACAAGGAAATTGCGCCGCCGATGGGCAGACGCTGTCGCGTTCAGGCAACTCAGCAGGCGTACATGGCCAGCTTTTTCTGGATGAAGTCGAGGAAGCACTGAATGCGCAGGGCCAGCTGGGTGTTGCGGTAGTAGACCGCGTGGATCGGCTGGCGGTAGCCGTTGTTGTGCTCCGGCAGCAGCACCTGCAGGCGGCCTGCGCGGATGTCTTCATGGGTCATGAAGTGCGACAGGCTGACGATGCCCTCGCCGGCCAGGGCCAGCTGGCGCAGGGTCTCGCCGCTGGAGGCGGTCAGTTGCGGGCGGATCGCCCAGCGGTCGCCCTGGGCATGGCGCAGTGGCCACTGGTTGAGCGAGTCGAGGGCGCTGAAGCCGAGCAGGCAATGCTCGTTCAATGCCTCGACGCTTTGCGGCGTGCCGTGCCGGGCCAGGTAATCCGGGCTGGCCAGCACCTGCACCGGGCTGCAACCCAGCGAGCGGGCATGCAGGCTGGAGTCGGCCAGCTCGCCGATGCGGATGGCCACATCGGTGCTCTGCTCCAGCAGGTCGATGATCAAGTCGTCGGTGTTCAGCTCAAGCTCGATGCCCGGGTATTGCAGGCGAAACTCGCCGATCCACGGCAGGATGGCGTGCAACATGAACGGCGCGGCAGCGTTGATGCGCAGGCGACCGGACGGGGTCTGGCGGTGCAGCGACAGGCGTTCTTCGAGGTCGTCCATCTGCTCGAGGATCAACCGCGCCCGCTCGAGGAAGAAGCGGCCCTCTTCGGTCAGGTCCATGCGCCGGGTGGTGCGATTGACCAGCGTGGTGCCGAGCTTGCCCTCCAGGCGCGACAGGGTGCGGCTGACCGCTGACGGGGTCTGGCCGATCTGTTCGGCGGCGGCCGAGATCGAACCGCAGTCGATGACGGCGACGAATACCTGGAGTTCTTCGGATCGGGTTTTCACGCGCAGTGGCCTTGGTAGGGGAACGCGTTGATAGATAGCGTCTGGGCGAGAAGCGCGCAAGCCTGCGCAACCATCGCGGGGCAAGCCCGCTCCCACGGTTGCCCCACAATCAGGCTTTGATCATTGCGCCTTGCCGAACACCTGCTCCAGGTGCCGCTCATACGCCGCCAGCGCCGCCGGCACGTCCGGGCGCTTCATCACGTCCACCGCCAGGAAGGTCGGCAGGCCGCGCATGCCGAGGAACTGGTTGGCCTTGTGGAACGGGAAGTACACCGCATCCACGCCCTTGCCCTCGAAGAAGTCGCTGGGGTCGTCGAAGGCCTGCTGCGGGGCGTTCCAGGTCAGCGACAGCATGTACTGCTTGCCCTGCACCAGGCCGCCGCTGCCGTACTTCTGCGAAGCGTCCGAGCGGGTGCGGCCGTCGCTGGCATACAGGCTGCCGTGGCCGGCGGTGAACACCTCGTCGATGTACTTCTTCACGGTCCAGGGCGCGCCCATCCACCAGCCGGGCATCTGGTAGACGATCACGTCGGCCCAGAGGAATTTGGCCACTTCTGCCTGCACGTCGTAGCCGCCGTCGATGAAGGTTTGCTGCACATCGAAACCGGCGCGGTCGAGGTGGGCCAGGGCCGCGTCGTGCAGGGTCTGGTTGAGGCGGCCGTCGGAGTGGGCGAACTGTTTGCCGCCGTTGAGCAGGAGGATCTTTTTCATGGGGGTTGGGCTCGTGAGTGGAATTGCCGGCAGATTAGGCACTCGCGGGCACGGGAAACAGCCACCCCGGGGCAAAATACATTTGCCCTGATTTCACGAATCAACCTGGCATTGTTGCTTTAGACTTGGCCACATCACTCACTCTGCAAAGGCCGCATACCCATGAGCCAGCAACAAGCCTTCATCCTCAAAGCCAAGACCCGCCCGGAAATGGCCGACGCCTTCGAGCAACTGCTGCGCCCCTACGTCGAGCCGAGCCGTCAGGAGCCGGGCTGCATCGAGTACCACATGCTGCGCGACCAGCAGGACCCGAGCCTGTTCGTGTTCTTCGAGGTGTGGGCCGACCAGGCTGCGCTGGATGTGCACTCGGCCCTGCCGCACATGCAGGCGTTCTTCGAAAAGCGCATGGACTACCTGGAGCGCGATTTCGACATCCAGAAGGTCGACATGCTCAGCGCCTCCAGCGCTATCCGTTGACCAACAAGTGAGCCCCCAGCAGCGCCAGGCCGATGAAGAAGCAGCGCTTGAACAGCACGGCGCTGATGCGGCCACGCAGCCACTGGCCGGCGAACATGCCCAACAGCGCCGGGGCCAGCACCAGCAGTGATGCCCCCAGCGCCTGGCCGCCTAAGGCATCCTGGCCGGCCAGGCCGATGGCCAGGGCCACAGTCGAGACGGTGAACGACAGGCCCAGGGCCTGGACCAGTTCGTCACGGCTCAGCCCCAACCCTTGCAGGTAGGGCACCGCCGGCATCACGAACACGCCGGTGGCCGCCGTGACCACCCCCGTCACCAGCCCGCACACCGGGCCCAGCCACTTTTCCCGCCCGGGTGCCACCCGCAGGCCCGGCCCTGCCAGCCCGTACAGCGCGTACACCAGCAGCGCGCCACCCAAGGCGTGGGCCGCCCACGGGCCGCTGTCGATACCCAGCCAGACGCTGCCAAGCAAGGTGCCGACGAAAATCATCAGCAACATCGGGCCAAGGCGGCGCAGCAACGCAAGCAGGTGCCCGCCGGCTGCCAGTTGCCACAGGTTGGTGAGCGTCGACGGCACGATCAGCAGCGCCGCAGCCTGCGCCGGCGGCATAGCCAGGCCGAGCAGGCCCATGGCGATGGTCGGCAGCCCGAGGCCGATCACCCCCTTGACCGCACCGGCCAGCACGAAGGTGAGAATCACCAGCACTGTCAGTGCCGGGCCAATGTTCTGGTAGAACGCGAGGAAGGTATTCATGGCGCCAATGCTGCGCCAGCGCAGGGCGGCTGAAAATCTGCCATATACTCAGCCAGACTCTTGCCAGGACAGAGGCTGATGCATTTCGACCTGACCGACCTTGTACTGTTCCAGCACACCCTGGCGTGCGGCAACATCACTGCCGGCGCCCGGCGCAGCCACTTGTCGCTGCCTGCCGCCAGCGCGCGCATCCGCGCCATGGAGGCGTCGCTGGGCATTGCGCTGCTCGAACGCAACCGCCGCGGCGTGCAGCCCACGCCCGCTGGGCAGGCGTTGCTGCAGCACGCGCAACTGATCACCCGGCAAGTGGAGCGCCTGCAATACGACCTGGCGCAGTACGCCCAGGGCCAGCAGGGCCAGGTGCGCCTGCTGTGCAACACCGCCGCGCTGACCGAATACCTGCCGGAGCTGCTGGCCCGCTATCTGGCGGCGCACCCGGGGGTGAGCGTGGATGTGCAGGAGCAACCCAGCCTGCGCATCGTGCAGGCCATCACCCAGGGCATGGCGGATTTGGGCGTGGTGTCCACCGCCGCCCCCCTCGGGCACCTGCAGACCCGGCCGTTTCGCGACGACCCGCTGGTGCTGGTGATGCCGCCCGGGCACCCGCTGGCCGAGGTGGTCGAGCCGGGTTTTGCGGACAGCCTTGCCCATGGCCATGTGGGCCTGGGGCCCAGCAGCGCGCTGGCGCTGCATCTGGAAGAACAGGCACTGCGGCTGGGGCGGCGGATGCAGGTGCGGGTCAGGGCCGAGGGGTTCGACGGGGTGATCCGCATGGTGGCCGGGGGTGCCGGGGTTTCGGTGGTGCCGTTGGCGTCGGTGCGGCGCTGGGAAGGGTTGCTGGCATTGCGCTGGGTGGCGCTGCCGGAGGAGTGGGCGAACCGCCAGTTGCTGGTGTGCGCCCGGGATTTTTCGGCGCTGCCGGGGTATGCGGCGGGGTTGGTGGAAACCTTGGTTGCCAGCCCCCGGTAAAAAAAACCATGGCCCGTGGGAGCAACTGTCTTGTGCTGCCTGAACCGGCCTCATCGCCGGCAAGCCGGCTCCTACAGGTACGGTACTGGCCTGAAGCTCATGCAATCCCAGTGGGAGCGGGCTTGCCCCGCGATGGTTGCCACCGGTTTAGCCGATATCGCGGGCCAAGCCCGCTCCCACGCCTCATGGCAACTCGGCAATCGGAATAATAACCTCCAGGCGCCGCTCAATGAACCACGGCCAGTTCGCGCAAAGCAGCCGATGCCAGAAAGCCCGAGCGCGAGGCGTAGCGATGGTCACGTTTGACCTTCTCGTCGATGCGCTGCAACAGGTTCTCCGGCAACGTGGCATTGAACCGCACCGCCTTTCCCAGGTAGGGCGTCACATCGAAGTCCACCACCGCCCACACACCACCAGCGTAGTCAGGGTTGAGCACATGCACGTCCACTTCCTCGGGCTGAGGCAGTGGTTCACCGTCGGCCACCAGGCCCTCGAAGTGCAGGGCCAAGGCTTCCTGCACATTCTCCAGCGCCTGGGACACGGTGGCCCCGGCAGAGAAGCAGCCTGGCACGTCGGGCACGATTACGCCGTAGTCCGAGCCCGCATCCTTGTGCAGTACAACTGGAAATTTCATGGTCTGTCTCCATTGATGTTCTGAAGCGCAGGGCGCCCCGGATAGCACGAGCGGCCTCATTTCAGGCCTGCTTGTTTCAGGATGCTGTGCACCGTCCCCCTGGGCAGATCGCATTTGGGGTGAGGCACCGTGACCCGACCTTTCTTGAACGGATGCCTGAATGGGTGATGACTCCCTTTGACATCCACCTCGTACCAGCCATCGGCTTCGATGAGCTGAATCACTTCCCTGCTGCGCATGCACCATTCCTTTGGCAGGTGATGTGTAGGCTACACATCGGGCTTGATAAAAACAAAGCCAAATACACACCATGCACACTCAGAGCGACAAGCGGCCGATTGCACAACCCGCGCAAGCATCGTCCGGTTCACATGTGGGAGTGATGACACTTGCCCGAAGCCAGGCGGATTCCCCACAATCCGCCCCACGCCGCACCAGACAGGGAGTTCCACGTGCCATCGATCTACCAGCTCAAACCCCGCTTCCAGGCGCTGCTGCGTCCGTCCGTGCAACGCCTGTACGACCGCGGCGTCACCGCCAACCAGGTCACCGTCGCCGCCGCCGTCGTGTCCATCGCCCTGGGCCTGCTGCTGGCCTGGCTGCCCCATATCACCTGGCTGTTCATCCTGCTCCCGCTGTGGATGCTGCTGCGTATGGCGCTGAACGCCGTGGACGGCATGCTCGCCCGGGAGTTCGGCCAGCAATCGAAGCTGGGCGCCTACCTGAACGAGCTGTGCGACGTGGTCGCCGACGCCGCCCTGTACCTGCCTTTCGCACTGCTGGCCGGGGTATCGCCTGCGCTGGTGGTGCTGGTGGTGCTGTTCGCCGTGGTCAGCGAGTACGCAGGTGTCATGGGCCCGCTGGCTGGCGCTTCGCGGCGCTATGACGGGCCGATGGGCAAGAGCGACCGGGCCTTCGCCTTCGGCGTGCTGGGCACCGGGGTGGCCTTCGGCCTGCTGAGCGCCGGGTGGATCAACGGGCTGCTGCTGGTCATCCTGCTGCTCTCGCTCTATACCCTGTACAACCGGGTTCGCCAGGGCCTTGCCGAAACCCGCTGAGCCTCCCCTGCCGAACAAGGATATTCGCCATGCGCCAAGCGCAATCGCTGCATTTTCTGACCCATGACGGGGTCGAGCTGCACTACCGTCACTGGCCTGCCACCCGCAACGAACACCAGCCACGCCGGGCGGTGGTGATGTTCCACCGTGGCCACGAGCACGGCGGGCGCATGGCCCACCTGGCCGACGAGCTGGACATGCCGGGCTACGACTTCTTCGCCTGGGACGCCCGTGGCCACGGCCAGTCGCCGGGGGCGCGCGGCGACAGCCCGGGCTTTGCCACCAGCGTGCGCGACGTGCAGACCTTCATCGAGCACCTGCAGGCGCAGCACGGCATCGCCGAGGCCGACATGGTGGTGCTGGCGCAGAGCGTCGGCGCGGTGCTGATCGCCACCTGGGCCCATGACTACGCGCCCAAGGTGCGCTGCCTGGTGCTGGCTTCGCCGGCGTTCAAGGTCAAGCTGTACGTGCCCTTCGCCCGCCCCGGGCTGAAGCTGCTCAAGGCCCTGCGCGGCAACTTCTTCGTCAACAGCTACGTCAAGCCGCGGCTGCTGACCCACGACCCCGAGCGGGTGATGTCGTACCTGGCCGACCCGCTGATCAGCCGGCCGATCTCGGTGACCATGCTGCTGGGCCTGTACGAGGCGGCCGACCGCGTGGTGGCCGACGCCCAGGCGATTCAGGTGCCGACGCAACTGTTGGTGTCTGGCGCCGACTTTGTGGTCGAGCGCGGCCCGCAGGAGCGCTTTTTCGAACGCCTGGGCAGCGCCCGCAAAGAGATGCATGTGCTGCCCGGGTTCTTCCACGACACCCTCGGCGAGCGCGACCGCGCCCATGCCCTGCGGCGCATCGAGCGCTTCGTCGGGCATTGCTTCGATGCACCTGTGGCGGCCCCCTCGCTGCTCGACGCCGACAAGGTCGGCGCCAGCTGCGCCGAGGCCGAGAGCCTGGCCGCAGCGCTGCCGCGCAACTCGCCGCGCGAGCTGTACTGGCGCGCCACCCGCGCCAGCCTGCAACTGGGCAAGGGGCTGTCCGAGGGAGTGAAGCTTGGCTTCGACACCGGCTTCGATTCCGGCTCCACCCTGGACTACGTGTACCGCAACCAGCCCACCGGCAAGGGCCGCCTGGGCGAGCTGATCGACCAGAACTACCTGAACGCCATCGGCTGGCGCGGCATTCGCCAGCGCAAGCTGAACGTCGAGGAACTGCTGCGCGAGGCCATCGCCCGCCTGCGCCAGCAGCAGCGCCCGGTGCGCATCGTCGATATCGCCGCCGGCCACGGCCGCTACATCCTCGAAGCGCTGCAGGGTATGGAACAGCTGCCGGACTCGATCCTGCTGCGCGACTACAGCGAGCTGAACGTGCAGCAAGGCAACGCACTGATCGATGAAAAAGGCCTGGGCGAGGTCGCCCGCTTTGTCCAGGGCGATGCCTTCGACCGGCAAAGCCTGGCCAGCCTCGACCCGCGCCCGACCCTCGCCGTGGTGTCCGGGCTGTACGAACTGTTCCCCAGCAACGAGCGGGTGGGCAACTCCCTGGCGGGCCTGGCCGAGGCTGTTGAAGAAGGCGGCTACCTGGTTTACACCGGCCAGCCGTGGCACCCGCAACTGGAGATGATCGCCCGGGCCCTGACCAGCCACCGCGGTGGCGAGGCCTGGGTGATGCGCCGGCGCAGCCAGGCCGAGATGGACCAGTTGGTGGCGGCGGCGGGCTTTCGCAAGGTTGCCCAGCGCATCGACGAGTGGGGCATCTTCAGCGTCAGCCTGGCCCAGCGGGTGCATTGATGGCCCGCGAAGCCGGGTTGATTCGCCGGGGCATCCTTTGGCTGTTGCTGCTCGGGCCGTTTTTCTTCCTCAGCTACGGCCTGAGCAACAGCTACACCGCCGGGCGCGACGATGTCGGCAGCCTGGTGTTCGCCTGGGAGCGGCACATGCCGCTGTGGCCGTGGACGATCATCCCGTACTGGTCCATCGACCTGTTGTATGGCTTGTCGTTCCTGCTGCCGCGCAGCCGCCGGGAAACGGACCGCCACGCCCTGGCGCTGCTCAGCGCTCAGCTGCTCAGCGTCTGCTGCTTCTTGCTCTGGCCGCTGCGCTTCACCTTCGAGCGCCCGGAACTGCACGGGGTGTTCGGCTGGCTGTTCGATGTGCTGATGGGCTTCGACAAGCCTTACAACCAGGCGCCGTCGTTGCACATTGCGCTGCTGGTGATCATCTGGACCATGTTCGCCCGGCATGTGCGCCAGCCGCTGTGGCGGTGGCTGGTGCATGGCTGGATGGGCCTGATCGGGGTGTCGGTGCTGACCACCTGGCAGCACCACTTCATCGACCTGCCCACCGGGGCGCTGGCCGGGCTGCTGTGCCTGTGGCTGTGGCCGCACGCAGGGCCTTTGCCCTGGCAGCAGGCGCATTGGGCGCGTGACCCACAGCGCTGGCGGCTGGCGTTGCGTTACGGGCTTGGGGCGCTGGTGCTTGCGCTGGTCGGCTTCGGGGCCGGGCATGCCGCGCTGTGGTTGCTGTGGCCGGCGCTTTCGCTGCTGCTGGTGGCGCTTAACTATGCGCTGTTCGAGGCGGGCGGGTTTCAGAAAGGTGCCGATGGGCAATTGTCGGTTGCGGCGCGCGGATTGCTGGCGCCGTACCTGCTGGGGGCTTGGGTGAATTCGCGGTTGTGGACCTGGCGGCGGTCGCAGGCGGATGAGGTATGTGAAGGGGTGTGTCTGGGGCGGGTACCGGGCAAAGGCGAGGCTTCGGAGTTTGTTGCAGTTGTGGATTTGAGTGCTGAGCTGGCCTGTACCGCCGCCATCGCGGGGCAAGCCCGCTCCCACGATGATCACCCCGCGATGGTCTACCAGTGCCTGCCATCGCTGGACCTGGTTGCGCCTGATCACCACACCCTGCAACAGGCTGCGCAAACCATCGAACACCTGCGCCAGCAAGGCCCGGTGCTGGTTTGCTGCGCCCTGGGCTACTCACGCAGCGCCAGCGCCGTTGCGGCCTGGCTGCTGGCCAGCGGGCGCTGCCAGAGCAGCGCCGAGGCCGAGGTACTGATCCGCAAGGCCCGCCCCAGCGTGGTCCTGCACCCGGCCCATCACCAGGTGCTGCAAGGGCTGGAGGCTCGCCCATGAACCTGTTCGTCACCGCCAGCCTGCTGGCCCGCGGCCGCCAGCTCGAACGCCTGTCGGACGGCATCACCTGGCTGGCCCTGGCCTGCAGCCTGGCGCCCTTGCTCGGCCTGCCACTGCCTGCGCTGCCACGCCTGCTGTGCGGGCTGCTGTTGCTGCTGGGCCTGGCCCACAAGTACTGGGCCGTGCGCGTGGCCCTGGATGCCGAACTGTTTGCCCGCCTGGCCAATAGCACCGATTTGGCTGCCGACACCCAGGCGCTGGACCACGCCCTGCACACACTGCACCTGAAACCCAAGGCCAGCGACAGCCGCGACTGGCCTGCCCGCAGCCAGGGCGCGCTGGCCTTGCTTCGCCGCCAGGCCCTGTGCCTGGCGGCGCAAGTACTGCTGATACTCACCCTCCCCTTCATTGGATAAGACCGATGCCATGCTTGCCAGCCTGACTGCCTTCGTCATCACCTCCGCCGCCCGCCTGATCACCGGCGCCCGCGCCCTGTGGTTGGGCTGCACGCCGCAGCCGGTGCAGCGCCTGTACTTCGCCAACCACAGCAGCCACGGCGACTTCGTGCTGCTGTGGGCGGCGCTGCCCGAGGCCCTGCGCCGCCACACCCGGCCGGTGGCCGGGGCCGACTACTGGTGCAAGCCGGGCATCCGCGACTTCATCATCCGCCGGGTGTTCAACGCGGTGCTGATCGACCGCCAGCGCCCGGCCGCCGAAGGCAACCCGCTGCAACCGGTGCTGGACGCCTTTGCCCAGGGCGATTCGCTGATCTTCTTCCCCGAGGGCACGCGCAACCTGGGTGACGAGCCGTTGCTGGCGTTCAAGAGCGGGCTGTTCCACCTGGCGGCGGCCAACCCGCAGGTGGAGCTGGTGCCGGTGTGGATCGCCAACCTCAACCGGGTGATGCCCAAGGGCCGCGCGCTGCCGCTGCCGCTGTTGTGCACCTTGAGCTTTGGCGAGCCGCTGCACCTGCAAGCGGACGAGAGCAAACACGCGTTTCTGGAGCGGGCCCGCCAGGCCCTGCTGAACCTGGCCCCGAAGGATGCCTGAGATGGATCACAACACCCTGTCCCTGTTCGCCGGCATCGGCGCCCTGCTGTTGCTGGCCAGCGTCATCGGCCGCCTGCTCAAGTGGCGCGCCGGCGCCGCGCCCCACGCAGTCATCGACAACCTCAACGCGCGCATCAACGCCTGGTGGGTGATGGTGCTGGTGATCGGCATCGCCTTCCTGTTCGGCAAGTACGGCGTGATCGTGTTGTTCTACGGCGTGTCGTTCTATGCCCTGCGCGAATTCATGACCCTCACCCCGACCCGGCGCAGCGACTACCCGGCGCTGGTGGCGGCGTTCTATGTAGCGCTGCCGGTGCAGTACCTGCTGATCGCCATGGACTGGTACGGGCTGTTCAGCATCTTCATCCCGGTTTACCTGTTCCTGCTGTTGCCGATTTTGGCCAGCTTCGGTGGCGACACCACGCGCTTTCTGGAGCGGGCGTCGAAGGTGCAGTGGGGGTTGATGATCGCGGTGTACTGCGTGTCGTCGGTGCCGGCGCTGATGACCCTGGATATCCCCGGCTTCGAGGGCCGCAACCTGCTGTTGATCGCCTGGCTGATCCTCGTGGTGCAGTTGTCCGACGTGCTGCAGTACGTGTGCGGCAAGCTGTTCGGCAAGCGCAAGGTGGCGCCCAACCTGTCGCCGTCCAAAACCCTCGAAGGCCTGCTGGGCGGTGTGGCCCTGGCGACGCTGATCGGCGCCATGCTGTGCTGGATTACCCCGTTCACCTTCTGGCAGGCGGCGCTGATGGCGCTGACGGTCAATGCCATGGGCTTCTTCGGCGGGCTGGTGATGTCGGCGATCAAGCGCGACCGCGGGGTGAAGGACTGGGGCCACATGATCGAGGGCCACGGCGGCATGCTCGACCGCATGGACTCGGTGTGCTTTGCAGCGCCGGTGTTCTTCCACTTCGTGCGCTACTGGTGGGCGTGAGTCGGTGCAAATACCTGCCAGCCATATCGTCCACCAGACCGAGCACTGGGTGGTCAACCACCACTTGAGCTCACGCCTGCCGGGCTACCTGATGCTCGGCTCGCGGGCGCCAGTGGCCAGCCTTGCGGACCTTCCGGGCGAAGCGCTGGCGCAGATGGGCCTGCTGATGGGCAAGCTGCAACGGGCCATGGACCTGGAACTGGCACCCAAGTGGCTGTACATCGGGCGCTATGGGCATGTGCCGGGGTGCCCGCTGCATTTTCATTTCATACCGGTTTACGACTGGGTCGAGGCGTTGTTCTGGCGCGACGAGCGCTACCGGGCGTTGCAGCGGTTCGGATCGATGGAAAAGGCGCTGTCGGCCACCGATGGGGCCGAGCTGACCTTGTTCGTCTGGCGGGAGTTTGGTGAGAGCCTGCAGCCACCCGAGGTACTGGGGAGGGGTATACCTGAGGTGATTGCTGCGCTGCGTGATCGGCTTTAGGTCGCTATCGCGGGGCAAGCCCGCTCCCACGTGCTTCGTGGGAGCAACTGTCTTGTGTTGCCCGCCCTGGCCTCATCGCCGGCAAGCCGGCTCCTACAGGTGCAGCGCTGGCCTGAGGGTTGTGCGATCCCTGTGGGAGCGGGCTTGCCCCGCGATGGCTTCACTTCAGGTACGAACGCAACAACGACGCCACCTTGTCGGCTTCTTCCTGGCGCTGCTCGGCGCTCATCCCGTCGGCTACCAGGTGTTCGCGGATATGCCCTTCCATCACCTCGGCCATCAGTCCGTTCACCGCGCCGCGCACGGCGGCGATCTGCTGCAGGATCGCCAGGCAGTCCTTGTCCTGCTCCAGCGCGGTCTCCAGGGCTGCGGCCTGGCCCTTGATCTTGCGCACCCGGGTCAGCAGTTGCTTCTTGCTCTTTTGGGTATGTGCCATTGTGCTTCCACCACCATAGGTATACTGGGGTATAGTATATTTCACGATCTTCCGGGAGCATGATAAACCATGACCACGCAAACCTCCGACCGCTGGCAACACAGCCATCAGTTTCACACCAGCAACCTGGGCGCCGAGCGCAAGACGCGCCTGGCGGTGTGGCTTACCGCGGTGATGATGGTCGCCGAGATCGCCGGCGGCTGGTTTTTCAATTCCATGGCCCTGCTCGCCGACGGCTGGCACATGAGCTCCCACGCCCTGGCGCTGGGCCTTTCGCTGCTGGCCTATGCCGCCGCGCGGCGCTACGCGCGGGACCGGCGCTTTGCCTTCGGCACCTGGAAGATCGAGATCCTCGGCGGCTACTCCAGCGCCCTGCTGCTGCTCGGCGTGGCCGGGCTGATGGCGTTCCAGTCGGTCGAGCGCTTGCTCAGCCCTGGCGCGATCCACTATGACGAAGCGATCTTCATCGCAGTGATCGGCCTGGGGGTGAACCTGCTGTGCGCCTGGCTGCTGCGTGGCGACCATCACCATCACGGCCACGATCATCACCACGACCATGGGCATTCACACCACCACGACCTGAACCTGCGCTCGGCCTACCTGCACGTGGTCGCCGACGCCGCCACCTCGGTACTGGCGATCGTCGCCCTGGTGGCCGGCAAGCTGTGGGGCGCCAGCTGGCTGGACCCGGTGATGGGCCTGGTGGGTGCGCTGCTGGTGGCGCTGTGGGCCCGTGGCCTGCTGCGCGACACCGGGCGGGTGCTGCTGGACGCCGAGATGGACGCGCCGGTGGTGGAGGAGATCCGCCAAGTGGTGGCGCAACTGCCGGTGCCGGCGAGCATCACCGACCTGCATGTGTGGCGCGTGGGCAAGGACCAGTACGCCTGCATCGTCAGCCTGGCCACCGCCGCAGCATTGAGCGCCGACAGCGTGCGCCAGGCGCTGGCGGTGCATGAGGAACTGGCCCATATCACCGTCGAGGTGAATGCCCTGGCATAGCGCGGGCAGACAGCTGGGCGTCGAGCCCAGGCAACTGCGGGGATGGCGATGGCCCTAAGGTGACGGGTCACATCACCTGTTGCCTGGAGCCACGCCATGTCCGATTTCATCACTGTCCTGCGCGAAACCTGCCCGACCCCGGTGGTCGACGCGACCAAGTGGAAGCGCATCGGCGGCGAGCCGCACACCGTCAACCTCAACGCCTACCTGTCGGCCGACGGCAGCAAGATCATGGGCACCTGGATCTGCACCCCGGGCAAGTTCGAGGTGAACTACGACAAGTGGGAGTTCTGCCACTTCCTCGAAGGCTACTGCATCATCACCCCGGAAGGTGAAGAGCCCAAGCACCTCAAAGGGGGCGATGTGTTCGTGATCGAACCGGGCATGAAAGGCACCTGGGAAGTGGTCGAAACGGTGCGCAAATATTTCGTGTTTGCCTGACTCCAAAGGCTGACGCACAACCTGTAGGAGCCGGCTTGCCGGCGATGAGGCCAGCCCAGGCGGCATACCTTGTGGTCGCCTGTTCCGGCCCTATCGCCGGCAAGCCGGCTCCTACAGTTACCACGCAGCCCTGATTTTCACGCGCAAAAAAAATCGCACCGCCAGCGCCACGTCCCCCAGGTGCGCAGTTACAGGGGGAAGCGGCACTGGCCATGCGATCAAGCCCACCTCTGGAATCAATCTTTCTTGCGGTAGCCCTCGACGATCGCCGAGAAGTCCTTGCCGCCTTCACCCCGCAAACTCATGGCCTGGTACAGCTGCTGGGCCACAGCGCCAAGGATCACCGGCTGGTGAGCCTGGCGCGCAGCTTCGGTGGCCAGCCCCAGGTCCTTGAGCATCAGCTCGGCGCCAAAGCCGCCGGTGTAGCCGCGCGAGGCCGGGGCGGTCTCGATGATGCCCGGCCACGGGTTGTAGGTGTCCGAACTCCAGCAGCGCCCGGTGGAGCTGTTGATGATGCCGGCCAGCACTTTCGTATCGATGCCCAGCGCGTTGCCCAGGGCCATGGCCTCGGACACGCCGATCATCGAGATGCCCAGCAGCAGGTTGTTGCAGATCTTGGCGATCTGCCCGGTGCCCACCTCGCCGCAATGCACGATGTTGCGGCCCATCTGTTCCAGTACCGGCTTGAGCGTTGCGAACAGCTCGGCGCTGGCACCGACCATGAAGGTCAGGGTGCCGGCGGCCGCGCCACCGGTGCCGCCGGATACCGGCGCGTCGCCCATGTCGATGCCTTTGGCTGCAGCGGCCTTGGATACGTCGCGTGCGGTCTGCGGGTCGATGGTGCTGCAGTCCACGGTCGGGGTGCCGGGGCGAATGCCGGCCAGCACGCCGCTGTCTTCGTCCAGGTACACGCTGCGCACATGGGCGGCAGCCGGCAGCATGGTGATCACCAGCTCGCTGCTGGCGGCGGCGTCTTTCGGCGAGCTACTGACCTGGGCGCCCAGCTCGGCGAGCTCGGCCAGCACGGTTTTGTTCAGGTCGAACAGGTTCAGCGAATGCCCGGCCTTGATCAGGTTGCGGGCCATGGGCGCGCCCATATTGCCCAGGCCGATGAATGCGATACGCATGGCGAACTCCTTTAGCGCAGGCTGATGGTGGTGTTCACACCATCATTGACGCTGTCATCGTCGAACCAGCGGGCGGTGACGGTCTTGGTCTGAGTGTAGAACTGCACCACTTGCTTGCCGTAAGGGCCGAGGTCGCCGAGCTTGGAGCCACGCGAGCCTGTGAAGCTGAAGAACGGTACCGGCACCGGGATCGGGATGTTGATGCCCACCTGGCCGATGTCGATCTCGCTCTGGAACTTGCGCGCCGCAGCGCCGCTCTGGGTGAACAGGCCGGTGCCGTTGCCGAACGGGTTGGCGTTGACCAGGGCGATGGCCTCATCGAGGGTGTCCACCTCAAGCGTTACCAGCACCGGGCCGAAGATTTCCTGGGTGTACACCTGCATGTCGGTGCGCACGCCGGAGAACAGCGTCGGGCCGACGAAGTTGCCTTGCTCATAGCCCGGCACCTTGACCTCGCGGCCGTCCAGTTCAAGCTTGGCGCCTTCCTTGATACCGCTTTCGATCAGCCCCAGCACACGTTCCTTGGCGCGCTTGGAGACCACCGGGCCAACATCGGTGCCCGGCTCGCAGCCGGCATTGACCTTGAGCTTGCTGGCGGCAGCCTTGATGTCTGGCAGCCATTCGCGGGCCTTGCCCACCAGCACCGCCACCGAGGTGGCCATGCAGCGCTGGCCGGCCGCACCGAAGGCGGCGCCGACCAGGGCGTTGATGGTTTGCACCCGGTTGGCGTCTGGCAACACCACGGCGTGGTTCTTGGCGCCCATCATCGACTGCACGCGCTTGCCGTGCTGGCTGCCCAGGTTGTAGACGTGGGTGCCGACTTCGGTGGAGCCGACGAACGAGATGGCCTTGATGTCCTGGTGGGTGCAAATGGCATCGACCACCTGCTTGCCACCGTGCACCACGTTGAGCACACCGGCCGGCACGCCGGCTTCGAGCGCCAGTTCCACCAGCATCATGGTCGACAGCGGGTCCTGCTCGGACGGCTTGAGCACGAAGGTGTTGCCGCAGACGATGGCCATGGGGAACATCCACAGCGGGATCATCGCCGGGAAGTTGAACGGGGTGATGCCGGCGCACACGCCGATGGGCTGGCGCAGGGTGTAGGTGTCGACGCCACCGGCGACGTTCTCGGCGAACTCGCCCATCTGCAAGGTGCCGATGGAGGCGGCGTGCTCGACCACTTCGAGGCCGCGGAAAATGTCGCCCTCGGCGTCGGCAATGGTCTTGCCCTGTTCGGCGCTTAGCGTGACGGCGATGCGCTTGCTGTGCTCGCGGATCAGCGCCTGCAGCTTGAGCATGATGCGCATGCGCGCACCGATGGGGGTGTCACGCCAGGTTTTGAAGGCGCGCTCGGCGGCGGCCACGGCGGCGTCCACTTCGTCTGCGGTGGCGAACGGCACCCGCGCCAGCACTTGCTGGGTGGCCGGGTTGACGATGTCGCGCCATTCGGTGGTTTTCGACTCGACCCAGTGGCCGTCGATGAGCAGTTTCACCTGCTCGACCTTGGTTTGGTCGGGGGTGTGCGGTGCGTTCATCTGCGCTCTCCTTGGAATTATTGTCGCAGCGATGATGCCGGCGCCCGGGGCGGACACGGGGTGGCGTACAGGGGCTGAGTTCGAGTATAGATGTGCAAACATCCAACAAGAATTAACAAAAAAACCGGATCATCATGCAAAAAGACCTCACCTCCCTGGGCGCGCTGAACTGGGACGACCTCAAGTTCTTTCTTGAGGTGGCGCGCACCCGCAAGGCCAGCAGCGCAGCCAAGCGCCTGGCCGTGGACTACACCACGGTGTCGCGGCGGATCAGTTCGCTGGAAGGGGCGCTGGGCACTTTACTGTTTGAAAAATCCCGCACCAACGGCTTCGTGCTGACCGCCGAAGGCCAGCGTTTGCTGGGTTACGCCGAGTCCATCGAGAGCACCCTGCACATGGCCTGCGAGCAGGTGTCAGGCTCGGGGGTGGCGCTGTCGGGGCATGTGCGCATGGGCTGCACCGAGGGGTTCGGCAGCTTTTTCGTTACCCCGCAACTGAGCCACTTCGTCGATGCCTGGCCGGCCATTTCGGTGGACATTCTGCCGTTGCCGCACTTCATCAGCCTGTCCAAGCGCGAGGCCGACATCGTCATTGCCCTGGAGCGGCCCGAGCATGGGCCCTATGTGTGCTGCAAGCTGTGCGACTACCGGCTGCGGCTGTATGCAACCCAGGGCTACCTGGACAACCATGCGCCGATCCATTCGGTGGCAGACCTGGCCAGCCACCCGTTCATCAGCTACGTGGACGACCTGGCGTTCAGCTCGGAGCTTTTGTACCTGGCCAACCTGATCCCCAACGCCCAGGCGCACCTGCGCAGCACCAGCGTGATTGCCCAGTACACGGCGGCGCTGCAGGGGCGCGGGCTGGCGATCCTGCCGTGTTTTCTGGCCGCGCAAGATGAGCGGCTGGTGACGGTGTTACCCGATGAAATCGAGGTGACGCGGCAGTTCTGGATGTACTGCCGGGAGGATTTGCGCAAGCTCAAGCGCATCACCCTGCTGTGGGATTACATCCGCGGGGTGACCGAGGCGAATGCGCCGTTGTTGATGGGTGAGACGCGCGAGATGAAGTTCGCCCAGGGTAAATCGACAATGAGTAAGGGTGCCTCATCCTACCCATCGCAAGGGGGCTGTGGCAACGCCTTGTGACAGGGGTTATGACATTACTTGTGACACGCCCTGACTCGTTCAGCTCTGCTCTACCATGGACAAGTTCGCGACGTTGAGTCAGCAATTGCCTGCAAGACCGATAGCTTGAGCATTGCTCCAGAAGCCCGGTGCAAGATTCGCTGATCAAGCGAATCGCTGGCCATGAAGACGGTGCCGTGACCTTCAGCATCTATGGCAGCCGAAGCCCGCTCAAGGCGATGAGGGAAGCGTTGATGCAGATAAAGGTGTAGCTCTCGCTCTCGGCCCCGAACGTGCTTGGAATCAGTGGCGTGTCTGTCGCTGATGACCAACTGCGTCGAGCTGGTAGTCAGTGACCGTCTGGAACAGCGAGTCAGCCAAAAGTCGCAGACGCTCGACTTCATCAGCAGGTGCACCAGCATCGTGTGCCTCGTGATACCGCCGCTGGGCATCTATTGCCTGACGAATCAATGCCTCTCCCGCAAGCGCCATCCCCTCAACAGTTCGCTTCACATCCAACTCCTTTGCTCGACCCACCCACATTATAAAGCTCCTACTCCCCCGGCTACGGCAAAGAGTCGGACGTTCGCCTCAGCGTGGCCTACACGGAACGTGTAAACCGTGAGTGGGTGCTTCGAACTTACGCAGGGTTCCTGACCGAGGCAGAGTTTGTAGCGATCCTGGACAACGGTAAGGACTTGTACTTCTTCGCAGATGATCTGCGAGAGCGCCTGCCAAAGTACGCTGAGTACCGGGCAGAACGTGAAGCGGAATATTTGGCTGAGATGCAACAGTACCTCAACGATATGTCCGAAGCCGCATAACAATAAAGGCGCCTGCCAAGCGGGCGCCACTAATGCCCCGGAGGGCACCAGATTTAATGAGTCATATAGTGACTGTTGTAAACAGTACCGATACACCGCTGACGATGAGCAGCCTTGAGATTGCTGATCTAACAGGAAAGAATCACGCAGACGTTATGCGTGACATTAAAAAGATGGTGAAGGCGCTTGGTGAAGGAGGAGACAGCAGATTTGCTGGCTCCTATGTGAGCGCCCAGAATAAGCAGCTCCCATGCTTCGATCTGCCACGCCGTGAGACTGACATTTTGCTCACTGGCTATAGCACGCCTATGCGGGCTGTGGTGATTGATCGTTGGCGTGAACTGGAGGCTCAAGTGGCTAAGCCAGTGGCCAACCTGAATGACCCTGCTGCTCTGCGTGGCTTGTTGCTGAGCTACACCGAACAGGTGATGAAGCTGGAGGCTAAGGTTGCGGAAGATGAACCGAAGGTCGATTACTACTCGCAAGTACGTGACGCCAAGAACACTCAAACAATTGGCGACTTCGCCAAAGTGCTTGGGTTTGGCCGGAACAAGTTGTTCAAGTGGCTTCGTGAACAGAACATTTTGATGGGCGACAACAAGCCGCAGCAGCGACACATCGATGAAGGTCACTTCCGCGTGCTGGACAAGACCCGGAAAGATGAAGACGGTAAGAAGTTCACCTACACCCAGACAGTACTGACGGGCAAGGGTAAGACTTACGTGCAGAAGCGCTTGAAGAAAGCGGGTAATCCAGACTTGGGTGAAGACGATTGATTGCCGGGTGGATCGCTGTATACCTTATCATCGCTGTAATTGTGGCGGGTTGGTTCATTGACGACATTAACGATGGTGATGATGTTTTGGCCAGCACTGGTGCTGGTGTATTTTGGCCACTGGTAATCATCGTTACCCTGTACTGGTGCTTGCTCAAGTGGGTATCAGGTAAGTTGAACTGCATTCGAGATAACATGGAACGTAAACATGATTGACTTCATCCTTGCCAAGTGGATGGCAATTGCCATCGCCTACGGCATCATCTACGCGGTATACGTGGTCTATGCCCTGTTCGCACTTCGCTTCGAACGTCAAGCTCAGGGACGCCGTGTAACAGATAGCGACTTCTATGAAGTCCTGGGTGAAGCCTTCATCGGCCCCATCCTGCTGCCATGCCGTGTTGTGAAGAACTTCTTCACGCTGATCAAGACTTCGATCTTGGCGATGGTTAACGCTGGGTTGCCGAAGGCTTGACTGCCCCGAAACATATCAACTACGCCGAGCAAATGTATCGTGCGTACTTTGAAGAGATAAAGTATATGCTGGAAGCTGAGTGCTATCCGCTGCCCCGCTGGGCAGATAAGCGACTTGAGGGTGAGTTGGAGTTGTACGCTCAGCTGCCTACGCCATATACCCTGACACCCACAACAAAGTAAATCTTAACTTCCACCGATTTAATGGTAATAACAAAAATCTCTTGACACTTTCGCGAGAGCTTATAGTATCGCCACACCTGCCCCACAGCAGGCACCATCAGCAACACCTCCACATATCAGACAATTACCTCATTTGTTCAGCCAACCCACTGAACAGAGCGGGTTTCATGCTGCTTGCGAAAGTGACCGACTTAAACAATCAGAGAGTCCGCAAGCAATCGAACCAAAGAGAAATACCATTATGTTACGCGCACTTTCACTGCAAGAACCATCGAATAAAGTACCTGACAGCCGCAATCTACCCGACCACGTCCACACGTCAAACATCGCGAACTACAGGGTAGACAAAAAGACGGGCGAAATTTACGGACAGTATATTAGAAGCACGAGCAAACCGACTCTTAAACTTGTGGGAGAACTCCCACATCAACCACCGCCTCCTACCTTCAGCCAACGCGACCTGACTTCCCCTACTTATGCCAACCCCGTAACAGCCGGTGAACTCTGCCCTCCCTCTATAGGCGAGTCCCAGAACGCTGCCACACCCACCTCCACCGGGACCAGACGAGGACCTAAACCCAAAGTTCGCCCCAATCCATTAGCCGACATAATCCAGCACGCAGTCAAAGAGAGAACCCACTGGATCGAGAACGCAATAATGGCTGGAGTATACATTACAGCAGGAAGCAGCAACGGCACACTCAACATCCGACCAACCTATGTTCGGCACGTAATCACCATGCCTGTAATATCAACGGAGAAGATTGCCCTTAACTCAGTCTTCCGCAACCACGACTATGAGACGATAAGTGACCGGTACACTCGCTATCTCGCATCAGCGGGCCGAGTGGCTGTTGGCCACATTGAGCGCTACCTTGAGCAACATCCCTACGAGCTGCAACGAATCAAAGACCGGATAGGTCTCGAAGACACTTGGGGTGAGAGTCTCGATCTCGATGAGACAGAGTACTCAGTAGAGCCAATCTGAGCCGCGAGTAATTACGGCAGGATATAATAAGGCAAGACCATCGGAGCAGAACATATAAGCTGACAGATCGCCAAATCAACGCTATAGCTCTCTATCGCTCCGTGGCGTCTACGCCACAACGAGACAACCTGTGCCTGAAGCACGACTAACAACTCTATTAAGCAGGGGAAAGAAGGGGCCACCCCTTCCCCGCCTCTAATCTTGATCTTAACTCTACAGGTATCTTGTGCACCAAGCCCATGATAACGGTACGTTACGCTTACAACCACAGTTAAACCTGAACAGTCTGGGGGCATTCGCTTCTACCCCCATCTTTATGACCACTATGCCGCGAGGAATCATATAGAGTTGCTAGATGTGCAGAGAGGTGTGGTGCACAACCACTCCACTGCTCCCAATAGAATATAGAAGACCATCACTCGTGACGAGGCTTCACACACTTACTTGCAGAGCTTAAGCCTCTGGTCGTTGGGGCTGCCCCCTGTCTATAGAGAGATATCGGAGCAACGAGTGAAAATAAAGTTGCTGAATGTATGTATTACCCCTTGACACCACACAGAACGTGGTAAAATTGGTACTAGTTGAGCAATTCAACCAAGCCCCCCTGTAATACCCATCTACTCAATCCCAAATGCCAGTACATCGTCAGGCTGGGCATGTTCCTGACTTGTACTCACCCTGTTCTTCAGTCCAGGGCATATGACTGATGCGGCATAGATAGACTAGCTGCACCGGCTTGATTAGGGTTTAAGCGCCCCATCATCAAGGTTACGCCCATGAGCCAGTGGGTGCAGCGGAACTGGCTACTCATCCATATATCTGCCCGCAACGGGTGGTTAAGTGCTAGCCCATAGCACACCTCATCCTAGAGCCGTTAGTGAAACTGGCCCGAAGCTCATATCGAGAACGGGCCTTTTTCATGCTCGAACGGAATCAACATACATACAGGAATTATACATGGCGAAACAACGCCCATTACGCCTGCGAACTTGCTTATCCTGTGGACGTAGGTTCTACAGCCGCAGCAACCAGAGTCAATATTGCTGCGTCGCACACCAAGTTAAAGAGTGGCGAGCACGCAACAGAGCCACACAGGAAGAACTTGAGAAGTCCTTCAAAGAGCAAGAGTCAGCAAACAACAATCAACCAACACCGGAACCACACAATGCCGAACAACAACATTTACCTTGAAGCCCGCAAGTCAGACGGGGCGATCCTGAGCTACTTTATCGAGTGCCCAGAAACGGTATCCACAACGGTGGACTATGTACAGGCAACTCAAGATGAGCTGACGTACCTCTCAGCCCTAGAGGATCACGTGTTTCCAGCTGGAACCGTGGCTAGCCTCGATGACCTGTACGCCCATCGGAAACGGGTTCAAGAAGCGAAAGCAACTAAGGCAGCTCAAGATATCGAGACAGCACGCAACATTGCTCAAAAGCTGTCAAAGAGCGTGAGCAAACCCACCAACTCAAACGTATACAAAGAAGACTCACCAATCAAAGCAAGCGTGAAAGAGTTCTTAAGAAAGTACCAGGCCAACAAGAGAAGATAAATATGATTAACACCACCTACCCCTACGGAACTCTCGTAGTAGAGTTCTTCAAGCACGACCCCGATGCACTGAAGGCGCTAATCGACCAGCGCACAGTTCAGTACTTCCGCCACTCTGAGTCACCAGCCTATCCACAGCTAGGCGCTCATGTTGATTTCTTCAGCGATAAGCCACTGACCCCGGCCCTAAACGAACTGCTGGAATGGACGAGTAAAGGCTACGGGGTTGCAGCTGCGGTACACCAGCCCCTTTACCTCAAAGTCCAGCTCAGGAAGCCTCAAGACCTGATTGACTCTGACCTTGCCATTCTTACAGCTGAAGTGGAGGCGGCATATGCCGAAAGCCGCTATGCCCGCAACATCGCAGAGCACGTCCGCCAAGTAGACATCACCTTGGCCCGTGAAACTCGTGAGCGTGAGGCCGCAGCCGCTAAAGCCCTCGCAGAGCAACTTGAAGCAGCACGACAGAGAGCCAACGCTGACCTGATCGCTGCCTACGCAAAGCCGGTGAAACCAAAGGCCAAGGCTGACCCCATTGCAGAAGAGATTGCAGCGTGATCGGTAAATATGAACACCAGCGGGCGTTGAGGATCACCCTTGACCTCGCTGATTACGACGAACTTAACCGGCAAGCCCGCAAGCACAAGAAGCCACTCAGAGAGTTTGTTGCTTGGATGCTAGCCTGCTACACCAACTCCACACGACAAGAAAATCAAGCAAGGGCGGAATAACGCCCTTTACATTAGACAAACAATATGCCATTTGGACTTCAAACTTTTGACTCTAACGGTGTGCTGATGCTTGACGCCACACATCGTATCGGCAGGATCGTCACCTCATTTGAAAGCGGTGCTACTAACTCATCTCGCACTATTCCCGAACTTCAAGATGCTGGCACACCTTTCTTCCAGATCACCACCGATGCCGATTACTTCGCTGAGTACTTTGCGTACCCGGACGTCACCATCACTGGAACGACAGTCTCCTGGGCGTTCCTGGACTATCAGATCCCCATTTCGCCGTTTGGACTAGCCCCACGGCGCAGCGTCGTCATTAATGTGGGTGTGTACTGATGCAAGCCGGATTCACGCTATTCATGGATGACGGCATCATGCAGATCGACTCGAACTTCAAGACAGTCGCTCCAGCATTTAGACTGACGTACGCCGGACCTTACACCAGCAGCAACACTGCTTTCGTTGGGACGTGGTATCACTTCACGGTCACCATCCCCCTCGAAACGAAGTACCTGTTCTTCGCATCCCCCGTTGAGCGAAGCATCGCCCTTATCAAGAAGGCCGGCACCTCTCACACCTTCGTGACGAGTACCCCGGGAGCGATCGAAATCTACGGCTTCAAGGACTCTCCAGCTCAAGATTCTGGCAGCGGGTCCGGGCTACAGCTTTTCGATGAGAACGGCGTCCTCACGTTCGACTCCGAAAGCAACTTCATGAAGGTGGTCGATGCCTTCACCGTCCCAACGAGCGGGCTGGCGATCAAGCCGTGGCCAGATCCCACCCGCAATTACGCAATAGGGCTGGGTGTCTACGCCAAATGCTGGCGTGGAGCAATGCAGGCGGGCTTACCATGGGGAGTCCTAATGAGTTACGCCATTCGCGTGGGCCCCTCAGCTGGTGGCGGGGGCTTCACCGGCATTTCATCCCGACTTTGGGGCGGCGGCGGAGATGCTCCACCTGGAAATACACCACAAGCCGCTCCACCTACTGCCATGATCGTTGATGTAACAGGGCTGTGAGCGAGCCATCCAACTAGCTATCACAGCCCAGATACTCATTGAGCCCGAGCTAAGTTGGTGAGTTTTCGACATGGCAAAAAGTGCAAGTTATCGAGTTTCCAGAAATAGAAAGACAGACAAGTTATTTATCCAACCAAAGCAAGTTGTCGAGTTTTCACCGCATCGTGAAATAGGCTTTTAACTCGAAGTCGAACAGCAATTACCTAGACTCCAAAAAAATAGCCAAACACCATGTTCCGCGCCCCAAAAAACCTCTTGACAAGGCATGGCGAACACTGCTTTTCTGCATATGACATTCACAACCGAGCAGCCAAAATGTTGCCCCAAAAGCCAGTACTTGACTCCGACAAAGAGCTCTGGAACGATTACGCAGAACTTTGTGGAAACCGCTTGATCTCAGAGCTCCGTCCATTTCTGAAAGAAAATTTCGGTTACTCTGACCGACATATTAATCGGCATTTGAACCTTGGGCTTACCGCAACGATTAACGCGTATACTCTGAAATATGATATCTATCTTCGTTTGTTTCCTGCACCCGAGGCGGGGTGGCCACGAGAGACATTGATTATCGCGAGGATCGGTTTCCACCGACCACGTAAGGGTTATGGCCGGAAGCTTCTGAGCCTGATATGTGAACAGTCTGCCGAGCTTGGGTATCAGCACATCGCGATTGAATCGCCAAACGAAAACTCAACGGCCTTCGGTCAACGCTTTGGCCTTAAGGTTATGGAGAACGGCCGAAACCTGCTCGGCTCAGTTGAAGATGTAAAACGAGCACTTGGACAAGCCGCGTAACTTCGTTACATCACAATATCGCAAGCCACCCGCAGCAGCCCAGCAGAACTATTACAAACCAACGCCTAAACTATTTCTAGCAGGCGGTCTCACTGTGCCCGGGACAACTTAGTCGCACGGCAAAGCCCCCAAACACGGGACTTCTGTTCAGAAGGGGTTAAGCAACTCGTTCCACTGTCGCAATATCTACAGTATTTATATGGAATTGCACTGTGAGCTAGCCACCCCGAACCATCAACGACCTAGCCGCTCCCATCTGCCCGCCTCGTGCGGGCTTTTTTGTGGCCGCTAACAACTGCTACAGACTTTACACCTGTTGAACGGTCGATCTAACAGATGTAAAATTTACCTAAACCCCAACAAGTTGGATCACCAGCATGGAAGTTGTCGCTTACTACCGAGTTTCCACCAAAGGACAAGGTGAGTCCGGCCTGGGCCTCGATGCTCAGCGGGAATACATCAACATTGCCGCTCAGCAGCACGGATGGCAGGTGGTGGAAGAGTTTGAGGATGTGGGCGTATCGGGGTCTATTCACCCGCTAGAGCGCCCAGCAGGGGCCAAAGCGTTCGCCAATGGCAGGCCTGTGGTAGTGGCCAAGCTCGACCGACTGAGCCGCGACGTTGAACACATTGCTGGCCTGATGAAGCGCGGCAACTTCAAGGTAGCAACCATGCCCAACGCCTCGACGGTGGAGCTGCACATCCACGCGATGCTGGCCGAGCAGGAACGCACCTTCATCAGCGAACGCACGAAGGCCGCTCTCAAGTCGTTAGAGGCACGGGCAGCGAGTGGTGACCCCGAGGCATTGCATAAGATCAACAACCGCTCTCAGGCTCTCGCCAAGGGCCGTAGCATGCTGAACCGAACCAAAGGGCATGACACCCAGCGACAGCAAGCAAACGAACGTGCAGCATTGGTCAAGGACGCGATCCGGCTATGCATCCATGATGGTGCCAGCAGCCTGCAAGCTGTGGCCGATTGCCTGGTTGAACGTAACATTCCTACTGCCCGTGGTGGACAGTGGTCGCCAACGGCAGTGATGCGAGTGATGCAGCGGCTGGGCTTGGATCTGAACAAGGCAAAGAGTGGCCCTGTAGCCTCGTAGGAAGCCTTTACAGCAACGCTACCAAGCGACCCACAACCCCCCACGATATTCTGTTTTCATGGCTGCCAGGGCCATCCGCTGAGGCCAGAGGCATTAAGCACTGCCCCAGATCCGGCTCATTCTTACCCACTGACTACGATATTCCATTCCCGATCGGCCTATGATATTCGGTATCAGCTAGTGGTCGGTTCGGAAAGTTTCGGTTATCTGCCACTATGGTGTAGGCCCTTACCCCACCCTCACACACGATGGTGCAGCCGCATAGCCTCAGCAGCAAACCAATCAACGCTAGTGTTCACATCAGGAATGCACATGGATGACGACAAGGCCGCAGTAGCCGCAGACACCCTTGAAATGCTAATGATGAACCAGGCAGCCCTCAGAGCCGCAATCGAGGAACTGAGTACCTGGATCCGTCAGCGCGGCTCCGTAAACGCCCATGACAATGCGATGGTAGCGTTAAAGGCTCTTGACACAAACGCCGACGCCATTACCTCGGCGATTGAACGCCTACGCTCCTAGCGCCTTCAGCATGGAACTCTAGTGCCTACGATATTCGGCAAGATGAGCACTTGTTCAGAACGTTTCCTTACTACTTTAGGGAAATTATCTGGCGAGTGGTCGTTACCTTTGCGACTCATCGTTCCCCATCAAAGTTTAAGCGAAAACCCTGAGACACAGCAGCTTCATGAAGGATCTATATTTTTATTGCCACCCCTTCAAACAGCTAACGCTAGCACTTAACCACAGAAGCGAAACCAAAAATGCAATCAGAACTGAAGTCAATATCAAAAATATTCTCGGAAGTCATCTTCCGAATCCCTGACTATCAACGTGGATATTCTTGGGAAGAAAAACACCTAAAAGATTTTTGGAGTGATATTGAGCAACTTCCAAAAGGCAACAATCATTATACTGGAGTTTTGACGCTAGAGCCTGTGACTGAAGCAAACTATAGCAGATGGGATGATGACCTCTGGATTATCACATCTAAACGTTGGAGCCCTATGTATGTCGTTGATGGACAGCAGAGACTGACGACAGCGATAATTCTTCTTCAAGGGATTTTAGATCAACTCGATGACGACGAGCTTTTAAACTTCACGACAAAAGCAGACATTCGTAAAAAATACATATTCGAACCCAAAGGCACGGGCATATCTAAGTCATATATTTTTGGCTACGAGAAAGACAACCCAAGTTATGAATTCTTAAAGCAAGCCATATTTGGCGATCATTCTATAAATCACTCACTCCCAGAAGAAACAATCTATACAAAAAATCTTCGGCGAGCAAAAGAGTTCTTCAAAGATAAGCTTGACAAGCTAGACCGTGATCAGCTCGCCGAAATATTCACCGTAGTAACACAACACCTACACTTCAACCTGTTCTACATTGAAAAAGACTTAGATGTCTTCGTGACGTTTGAGACAATGAACAACAGAGGCAAACCTCTATCTCACCTTGAACTCCTTAAGAATAGATTGATATACCTTTCCACCAAATTCGACGTCGAGGAAGACGACAAAATCCACCTTCGAAAATCCATCAATGAAAGTTGGAAGTCGGTCTACCACTACCTAGGGAAAATTGATTCAAAAACATATGATGATGACAACTTCCTAAAGATTCATTACATTTGCTATTTCTCCAAGAAAATCCTTAACTCCATTAACCAAGGTGACTACCGAGAATACGCAATTACCCGCCAACTACGGAACGGCCAGGTTTACAAAGAGAAACTTCTTAATGAAATATTTACACCCAAACACTTAACCATTGACGATGAAAAAAAGAAACTCAACATCAACAATGTATTTGACTATGCCAAAAGCATTAAGCAGGTAATAAGCATTTACTATCAGGTCGCCCAACCAGAGGATTCAACATGGTCAGACAAAGAGAAATTTTGGGTTGAACGAATCAATCGAATTGAAGATGACGCCTTATTCATCATAACCGTAGCAATCTTATTGAAAGCTAAACCTGGGAAACCACGCGAATCTATTCTTGGGTCAATTGAGCGACTCGGATTTCTTTCAAAAATAAACTCCTACTACTTCTCCGACGTAAATCCAACATATTTAGCAATTCAGTTCCTGGCAGGAAAGACTACACTTACGACTATAAAAAAACGCTTTGACGAAACAGTAAGCTCTTTCTGCCAGTCGCCAGAATTTAACGACTCAATTAAAAACGTCGGCAAAGAAGGTGGCAATGGCTATTACGGCTGGAGACAAATCAGATACTTCATGTTCGAGTATGAACTTGAGCTGAAGCGCTTATCAAAAACAACTCGCCAGCTACTTGCTTGGTCACCGGGCGAAAAGGCTGAGTCTTACTCCATTGACCACAAAACAATTGAGCACATCTACCCTCAAACTGCTTCCGACAAGTACTGGAAAGATACTTTTTCTGATTACTCAATCAAGGAACGGAACGTCTTGCGAAACTCTCTTGGAAATCTCCTTCCGGTGTCTCATGGGAAAAACTCTTCCTTGAGTAACAAATCATTTGAACTAAAGAAAGGTTCAGAAACCAATCAAGTAGGATATCGTTACGGGTGTCTTTCTGAGATTCAAGTCAGTATGTCTCCGGAATGGTCGGCCCGAGAGATTTTACGGCGTGGAATTATACTGCTTGAATTCATGGAAAAGCGCTGGAATCTCCAACTTGGGGACCCCCTTAAAAAAAGCGAACTTCTTGGCCTAACATTTGTACTAGCGAAAGAAAATATCACTATTGATGACCTGCTTGAAAACACACCTAAAATCCCCAAGCCCCCGAAGCAGAGAGTAGAGGATAGAGACGATGCACAAGAATTTTAAATGACTATACTGTGATGGCAAAAGCGTCCACTTCCTGGGCGCTCAGCTAGTGCCAAACAATCCTTTCGATAAAAAGCAAAATGGGGCCAGTCCAAAAGTTAGAGACGAACACCCTTGAATAGCTCACTGAGTAGTTTTGCGATGGTATCCACAGGAACCCCTGCTCCATATACATCAAACGTGATCGTACCAGAGGAATGCCCCATGACAGCCTGAGCATGGGTGGTCGGAACCCCTTTGGCCTGCATCAACGAGGCCAGCGAGTGCCGCAATGAGTGGAAGACTAAGCCACGTTCATAGGATTCTCCCAGAGCCGCTGGAATGGCTTGCTGATTGACCCATTCACCCGAAGGCCTGTAAGCAATCTGGGCCAACGATCCACTCCCACTGCGGCGGGCATAATCTACGTACCTCAAGAACGCAGCTAGATCGAATCCATAGGCACCATCAGTAAGTGGCACTAGCCGCTCACTCTGCTTGTTCTTAATCGACTTACCCTCCCCTACCTCATTGATATGAATAGCAACGCAGCCAGACTCTATGGTCACAACATCGCCCGCTGTGAGCTGACATATCTCCTTCAGTCGTCCACCGGTAATGATTCCCAAGCTGAGCAGCCATCGCTTCCACGATTCTTCTGGAAGGCCGTTCGCATAGTCCATTAGCTTGCGCACCTGGAGTTGAGAGAACGCCTTACGGGTAGACTCAACGCCCTTGGTCAGCTTCAGCTTCTTGTCGTAGGTCTTGCTTAGGTGACCGTTCTCGACAGCCCAGGCGAATACAGCTGAAAGCTTCACGATCAGTTTGTTCACCGTCGACGGCATCCGGCCTTCCGACAAACGCTCTCGGAACTCCACAAGGTCTGCTCTGGAATGGTTTCTTAAGTCCAATCCATCCAGATGCTCGGTAATGACTTTGTGGCAAAGATTCGTCTCCTTCAAGGTCGTAGGTTTCTGCTCACCGCCACGATCAGCCATGTAAAGCTGAGATAGCACATCGAAAGTCAGCGGATTAGCCACTGGCTCTGTAGCCGTACTGATCACCTCACCCTGCGGTGCTAACACCGGCAACGGGGTAACCCCAGCGTTCCGGTACATGTCACCCCAATGGCGTAATGGATGGCAGTCATTAGCAGACCTCAGCGTACCGCTCACCAATGTCAGCAGATGCTCCCTCAAATCGTTCCATGAAGCATCGGGGTGTTCCAAGTGGAACGCCTGAAACGATGCTGTGAGACGACCTGATACCTGCACTGCCAATCTGCGATCAGTGGTCTTCAGAGAGACCGACACCGCCCTATTCAGGCTGCCAGTTTCGCGAAGGCGCAGGTAGTAAACGCCGTGCCGCCTGTAGTGGTAAGGGCTAGCCAACCGGCAACGCGGTCTTAATGGCAGCGTGTGGTTTGTGACAGCACTTGTGACAAGGTGATCCTGCGGATGGGTATTCATGATGGTTAAGCCCTTGAATCTGATGGGTTAACCCTTTCCCTCGTTGTCGTTCTGGATGTACTGCCGGGAGGATTTGCGCAAGCTCAAGCGCATCACCCTGCTGTGGGATTACATCCGCGGGGTGACCGAGGCGAATGCGCCGTTGTTGATGGGTGAGACGCGCGAGATAAAATTCGCCCAGAATTGAGCTTTTTCCCTTAGGAGATCCCCTAGCCCTTCGGGCTGCGCTGTCGCGCAGGGAACTGCGGCCGCAAGCGCGCCCCGGCACCTGTGGGAGCAACTGTCTTGTGCTGCCTGAACCGGCCTCATCGCCGGCAAGCCGGCTCCTACAGGTACGGCACTGGCCTGAAGCTAGTGCAATCCCTGTGGGAGCGGCTTTAGCCGCGAAGCAGGCAGCGCGGTAGATGGCACCGGCTTCGCCGGTGTTCGCGGCTAAAGCCGCTCCCACAGAATCTTCGTTAAATCAACGAGTTGTGATTTGTTCGATAGGAGCCGGCTTGCCGGCGATGAGGCCTGCAGCCCTGACGCAGATCTCGGCCTTGCAGGTTTGGCCCTATCGCCGGCAAGCCGGCTCCTACAGGGGGTAGCCAGGCGGCATGTCAGCTCGACGCCACCACAATCGACACCCGGCGGTTCTCCATGCGCCCGGCGCTGGTGCGGTTGTCGGCCACCGGCTGGCTGCTGCCAAGGCCGCGGGTCTGGATGTTGCCCGGCTGCATGCCGATGCTTTGCAGGGCCCGGGCCACGCTTTGCGCGCGGCGCTCGGAGAGCTGCTGGTTGTAGGCCGCCTTGCCCGAGGCATCGGCATGGCCGTCGACCCGCACGCGCTGGATATCCACCGACAGCAAGGCCTTGCCGATGCGCTCGACAATGCTTTGGCTCTGGCTGTTGAGGCCGTCCACATCGCTGCCGAACAGCACCTTGCCCGACAGATCGAACGCCCAGCCTTCGTCGGTGGGGGCAAAGCCTTCGCGTTTGAGCACTGCGACCTGCTCTGCGGTCAGGCCCTTGGGGGGGACACTTTGGCAGCCCTGCAGCGCCAGCACGGCGAGCAACACGGCCAGCAAGGGAAAACGCATACGCAACAAGCGGTCGATCACGGTTGAGCTCCTGTTCTTCCATCCACGGCGCGGCGTTCCGGCTGCGCCACCTGCCATTGGCCACGGCGTTTGCGCTTGGCCTGGTACATCGCCGCATCGGCGGCATTGAGCAGACTGGCCGGGTCGCGGCCGTCGTCGGGGTAAAAGGCGATGCCGACACTCAACGAGGTGGTCAGGCTGTTGCCATCGTCCAGCTGGATCGGCTGCTGCATGCTGGCGACGATCTTCTCGGCAATGCGCTCGGCATCCTCACGGGCTTGCAGTGGCGCAAGCAGCACGGCGAATTCGTCACCGCCCAGGCGCGCCACCAGGTCGTGCTCGCGCAGTTGCGCGCGCACCCGCGCAGCGACGCTGACCAGCACCTCATCGCCCACGGCGTGGCCGAGGCTGTCGTTGATCTGCTTGAAGTGGTCGCTGTCGAGGAACAACAGCGCCGCATGCTCGCGCAGCCGCGCGGCGCTGTGCAGGCAGCGGCCCAGGCGGCCTTCGAAGTAGGCGCGGTTGGGCAGCCCGGTGAGGCTGTCGTGGCTGGCCTGGTGGGCGAGGCTTGCGTTCTCGCTTTGCAGGTGGCTCTGCCAGGCTTCGAGTTCGTCGAGCAGGGCGTTGAAGTCGTTGCCCAGTTCGTTCAGCTCGGCGATCTGGGTTTGCGGCACGCGCCGGCCAAAGCTGCGTTCGCGCCGCGCGGCATGGGCCACGCTGGCCAGGTGGCGCAGCGGGCGGATGATGTCGCTGAACACCCGCCGCGACAGGTACAACGCCAGCAGCGCACTGGCCACGGCGCACAGCAGGATGCCGGCCAGGCCGCTGAGCAGAAAACGCACCAGGCTGCCGCCCTGGCCAACCAGCTCGACATGGCCGACCTGGCGACCCATGTGCTGCACCGGCAGGTTGACCGGTTCTTCCAGCAAGGCACCGGCCACCTTGGCCTGCAACTGCGCCAGCAAGCCCTGCCCGTCATGCTTCCAGTGGGCCAGCAGGGTGCCGTCGTCGCCGTAGACCCGGGCTTCGGCCAGCTCTTCCGAGGCGGCGATCAGCGCCAGCGCCTCATTGGCCGCCGCGCTGTCGCGGAACACCACTGCAGCCTCGACGGTGTAGCTGATGGAGCGGGCGATCAGGTGCAGGTTGTGGTTGGCGTTGACCCGCAGCGCGGCCACCCCGAGCAGGGTTACCAGCACGCCGGCAAGGCCCGCGGCCAGGCAAGCCACCAGCAGGTGGCCGCGGCCGAGCACCGCGCGCAGGGTTGGCCGGGGGAACCGCACAGCCTTGGGCTTCATGGCTGCACCGCCCGGCGCCGCGACAGTTGCAGCACGCTGGGGTGAATGCGCACGCCACTGCGGGCGACCGAGTCGAGGTTGACCTCGAAGGTCACCTGCTGGTCGCTGACCCGCAGACAGAAAAGGCTGCCCACGGTGCAGGGGTCGTCGGCCTCGCTGATGCTCAGTACCGGGTGACCGTTGATGGCCTGGAACAGCCGCTCGCGCAGGCTCTGGTCGAGCCGGCCGATGTACAGCGCATCGCAGGCGCTGGCCACGCTGGCATCGGTGGCCAGCAGGCGACGCACCAATAGCGGCTGCCCGGAGTTCTGCAGGTTGCCCTTGATCAGGTCGTCGGCGTATTCGGTGGGGCCTACCAGGCACAGGCGCAGGGGGTTGGGTTCGCTGGGCCAGCGGGCGTAACTGAGGATGCCCAGCACCACCTGGGTCACAGCCTTGGCGCGCTGCTGGGCCTGGGCGGGGGTGGCGGAGTCGGCACGGGCGGGGCCGGCGCACAGCAACAGGGCGGCCAGCAACAGCGATAGCATGCAGCCTGTCAACCGGTCCCTGGTGCCTGTCATGTGAGATATCTCTCAAAATCGCGTCTTAACTCGGCGCAACGATAGCACATGGATGGCATGGAGCAGCAGGTGGCGCAGTGGATGGCACCGGCTGCGCCGGTGTTCGCGGCTAAAGCCGCTCCCACAGGGACTGCATAAGCTTCAGGCCAGTGCCGTACCTGTAGGAGCCGGCTTGCCGGCGATGAGGCCGGTTCAGGCAGCACAAGACAGTTGCTCCCACAGGGATTGCATTAGTCTCAGGCCAGCGCTGTGCCTGTAGGAGCCGGCTTGCCGGCGATAGGGCCGGCCCAGGCGAAAGCTGGCACCGGCTGTGCCGGTGATCGCCGGCAAGCCGGCTCCTACAGGATTGCGCAGGGCCTGAATCATGCGCTGTGCAACGCCCCAAAGCGCAATGGCCCTTAAGAGGGTTGAATCCCAAAGAGTGTTGGCGTCAGAGCTGCTCGAGCATCAGGCCGGAGATGCGCCTGACCTTGCGCAGGACGGCCTCCTCGAACACGCCCTGGCGCGGCTCGACCAGGCTGAAGCAATGCTTGGCGCGGGTGATGCCGGTGTATACCAGCTCCTTGGTCAGCACCGGGTTCAGCGCGTCGGGCAGCACCAAGGCGGTGTGGGCGAACTCCGAGCCCTGGGACTTGTGCACGGTCATGGCGTACACGGTCTCAACCTCGCTCAGGCGGCTGGGTAGCACGAAGCGCACCCCGCCGCTGCCGTCGTTACGCGGGAAGGCCACGCGCAGCAGGGCCTGGCCCTGATCGTCAGGCAGGCGCAGGGCGATGCCGATGTCGCCGTTCATCAGGCCCAGGCCGTAGTCGTTGCGGGTCACCAGCACCGGGCGGCCTTCGTACCAGGCTTGCTGGCTGTCGATCAGCCCGGCGTTGTGCAGTACCCGGGCCACACGCTCGTTCAGGCCCTCGACGCCCCACGCGCCTTTACGCACAGCGCACAGCAGCTGGAAGTCCTCGAAGCTGCGCAGCACTTGCGCCGCCCACTGCTCCCAGCGCGGGTCGTCGCCAGGGGTGCCGGGCGGCGGGCGCAGGCGGCCGATGGTCCGCAGGTAGCCGCGGTAGCCTTGCGGGCCTTCAGGGCCGCGGTCGAGGCCATCGAGCAGCAGGCGGTCGAAACGCTTGTCGTGCTCGCCGCCCAGGGTCAGGCAAAACACGTCCTGCGGCTTGTTGTTCAGCAGCTCGCGGGCCTGGTCTGCCTGCTGGCGGTTGACCAGCCGGGCCAACTGGCCAATGCCGCTGCCTTCGCCAAAGCGCCGCGAATGGCGCAGCATGACGATCTGCTGGGCCAGCGGGTTGCGCTCGGCGATACCTGGCTGCAAGCCGCTGGCGGCCAGCGACTGGCCGCCCACCTGCTCCAGCCAGTTGACGGTCTGCGGCCAGTAACAGCCGGTTTCGGCGTCGCGGCACAGGTCGCCCAGCACCGCGCCGGCTTCCACCGAGGCCAGCTGGTCCTTGTCGCCTAGCAGTACCAGGCGCGCAGCCGGCGGCAGGGCGTCGAGCAGGTTGGCCATCATCTCCAGGTCGATCATCGAGGCTTCGTCGACCACCAGCACATCCAGCGGCAGCGGGTTGCCGGCGTTGTGGCGAAAGTGCCGGGAGCCTGGGCGGCTGCCGAGCAGGCGGTGCACGGTGCTGACCTCGGTGGGGATCTGCGCGCGCACGGCGCCGTCCACCTGCAAGCGCTCGACCTGCTGGCCGATGGACTCGGTAAGGCGCGCGGCGGCCTTGCCGGTGGGCGCCGCCAGGCGGATGCGCAGCGGCCTGCCCTGCTCGACCGCAGGGGCCTGCAGCAGGGCCAGCAGGCGCACCACGGTGGTGGTCTTGCCGGTGCCGGGGCCGCCGGTAATGACGCTGAAACCGGCACGGGTGGCCAGGGCACAGGCGAGCTTCTGCCAATCCACCTCGCCTGCCGGTGCGCCGCCGGCGAACAGTTGCCCGAGGCGCTCGGCCAAGTCGGGCTGCTGCGCCTGCTGACGCGCCAGGCGCTGGTGCAGCGCCGAGTCGATGCGCCGCTCGTAGGACCAGTAGCGGCGCAGGTACAAGCGCTCGCCGCTGCGCACCAGCGGCCGGGGCGATTGCCCGGGGGCATCGGCGTCGGCCACCAGCGGGCTTTCGCTGATGCGTTGCAGCCAGGTCGGCAGGTCGAGGCTGGCCAGCAGCTGCGAAGGCAGCAGCAGCGGGCCGGCCAGGGCATCGCCCTCCGGCGGCAGCGACAAGGCGAAGTCCGGCTCGGCGAGGGTCTGCGCCAGGTCCAGGCACACGTGGCCGTGGCCCAACTGGTGGCTGGCCAGGGCGGCAGCCAGCAGTACCAGCGGGTCGCTGCCGGGGGCGCGTTCTTCGAGAAAGCTGACGAACGCCCGGTCGAGGGCGCGCAGCCAGCCGCGCTCCACCCAGCGGTCGAGCAGGGCCAGCAGGTCGAGGCTGCTGTGCAGCGGCGCCAGGGCACTGAGGTGCTCGGCTTGCAGCGCGGTGGGCAGCAGGTCGTCGAGGCTTCGGCTCATGGCGCGGCTCCGGCAAACAGGTCCTGCTGCGCCGGGGCGCTTTCGCCGCGGAACAACGCATCGAGCGCTTCGATCAGCGCCCGTGGCGGGCGGGCGTGGTACAGCCCGTGGCCAGCGGCGGTAACGCCGCGCAGGAAGATGAACAGGGCACCGCCGACATGGCGGTCGTAGTCGTAGTCGGGCAGGCGCGCGCGCAACTGGCGGTGCAGGGCCAGCAGGTACAGCACGTACTGCAGGTCGTAGCGGTGCTCGAGGATCGACTGCTCCATGGCCAGGGCGTTGTAGGCCTGGGCGTCGGGGCCGAGCCAGTTGGACTTGTAGTCGGCCACGTAGTAGCGCCCGTCCAGTTCGAAGGCAAGGTCGATGAAGCCCTTGAACATGCCGTTGAGCTGGGTCGGCTGGGCCGCCGGGCGGGCGGCGCCGGCATGGGTGTGGCGGGCTACCAGTTGGTCGAGTTGCAGGGCGTCGACCTTGTGGCTGGCGAACCAGAACTCCATCTCGATCTGGTACTGGCTCAGGCTTGCCAGGGTCAGGCTGGCGTCCTGCAGCGGCATGGGCTGAACCAGCATGGCGTGCAGCCACTGAGTGAGGGTGGGGATCCAGCCGGCCCAGTCGCGGCGGTTGCAACGCCGGCCAACGGTATGCTCGATCTGCTCGGGCTGGGCGCTGACTTCGGCAAAGCCTTCGCGGCCGGCCCATTCCAGCAGTCCGTGAAGAAAGGTGCCGGGCGCCGGGCCACGGGGGAAGCGGTGGATGTCGCCGGCCTCGGCCGGCACTTCGCGCAGCAGCTGGCTGTCGAGCACCTCGTCGTCCAGCAGTTGCTGGGCCTGGGAGCTGTCGGCGATCAGCGTCTGGTCGCCCACACGCAGGGCGCTGTAGGAGGCGATCCACCAGTGCTCGGCGGCGGCGCGGCGCGGCTTGCGCGGGGGCAGCAGCTCAAGCGTGCTGGCCGGGGAGCGGTAGCGTTGCTCGTCGGCCTCTGGCAGCGGCAGGCGGGCGATGGCGGGGGTTGCCGCCTGCAGCGCGTCCAGCCATTCGCCCAGTTGGCTCGAGGCTGCCAGCGGCAAGCCGCCGCCGAGCAGGTAGCCGAGGGCCGAGCGGTGCAACTGCGAGCTGCGCTGGGTGCCGCGTTTGAGGTCGGCGACGCCCAGCCAGCAGGCGTGCTGGGCGCGGGTCAGGGCCACGTAGAGCAGGCGCAGGTCTTCGGCCAGGCGCTCGTCGTCGGCGCGCTCGATCTGCTCGGCGTTGGGGGTGAGGGTCAGGTGGGCGGCGCCGTCGTCATCGTGCCAGGACAGCGGCAGGCGCGAGCCATCCACCGGTTTGCCGGTGCAGATGAACGGCAGGTACACCAGCGGGTATTCCAGGCCCTTGGACTTGTGGATGGTCACCACCTTGACCAGTTGCTCGTCGCTTTCCAGGCGCAGGATCTGTTCTTCACCGGCCTGCGCAGCGTTGGCCAGGTGCTCGGCCAGGTGGCGGATCAACGCCTGCTCGCCGTCCAGCTCGCCGGCGGCTTGCTGCAACAGCTCGGCCAGGTGCAAAAGGTTGGTCAGCACCCGTTCGCCGTCGCTGCGCCCCATCAGGCTGCGCGGCAGCTGGAAGTCGTGCAGCAGGCGGCGCAGCATCGGCAGCACGCCCTGGCGCTGCCAGGTGTCGCGGTAGCGGCGAAAGTCCATGACCCAGTCTTCCCACACCCGCTCGTCCTGGTTCAGGCGCTCCAGTTCCAGCAGCGGCAGGTCGAGGGTGAGGCTGGCCAGGGCAGCCTTGAGCAGGCGCTCGGAATCGGGCTCGGCGCAGGCCTTGAGCCAGGCCAGCAGGTCGTGGGCTTCTTGCGCAGCGAACACCGAGTCCTTGTCGGAGAGGTACACGCTGCGCACATCGCGGGCGGCAAGTTCGGCGCGCACCAGCTGGGCCTCGCGGCCGTCGCGCACGAGGATCGCGATGTCCGAGGGCAGGCAGGGGCGCAGCGTGCCGTCGCCATCGGCAAAGCCGGTGACACCCTGCTGGCCACCATTGAGCAGCGCGACGATATGGCTGGCGCAACTGGCAGCCAGGCGCTGGCGGTAGAGGGTGTTGGACACCGGCTCGTCGCTTTGCAGCTGCCAGCATTGCAAGGCGGTGGCGGGCTGGCTGTCGATCAGCAATTGCTCGCTGCGGCCCTTGGCCTTGACCTCGACGAAGGGCAGCGGGTTGTCACGCGCGGTGCGGAACAGGAAGGCGCCACGGCCCTGCTCACGCCCTTCGGCCAGCAGGAATACGCGGTTGACCGCCGCGACCATGGCTTGGCTTGAGCGGTAGTTGGTGTCCAGGCTGTGCAGGCGGCCGAGGGTTGCGCGACGGGCGCCGAGGTAGGTGAAAATGTCGGCGCCACGGAAGGCGTAAATCGCCTGCTTGGGGTCGCCGATCATGAACAGGCCGGTGTGCGGGTTGTTCTCGCCGATGCGGTAGATGCGCTCGAAAATGCCGTACTGCACCGGGTCGGTGTCCTGGAATTCGTCGATCAGCGCCACCGGGAACTGCTCGCGGATCAGTCCGGCCAGGCGCTCGCCGGCCTCGCTGGCCAGGGCGTGCTGCAGGCGCAGGAGCATGTCGTCGAAGCCCATTTCGGCGCGGCGGCGCTTTTCTGTTTCGAACCGCGCCGAGACCCAGCCGGCGGCATGCTCCAGCAGTTGCACGTCGGGGCTGGCGAGGCCTTGCAGTTGCTCGCGCAGGCCCTCCATGGCGTGCAACGCCGGGTGCTCGGGGGGCTCGCCGGCCTTCCATGCCTCGGCCATGCCGGCAGGGGTCAGGCGGGTGAAACCGGTGCCCAGGTCCAGCTCCATGGCCTGCTCATCAGCGGCCCAGGTGCGCAGCTTGTCGAACCAGGGTTCGAAAAAGCGTGCTTGCAGCTTGCGGCCATCGGCCTGCTTGGCGGCCACGGCGTCGCGGCAGATTTGCTGCAGCTCATCGGCCCAGGCAGCCCAGGGGGCCTTGAGCTGGTTCAGTTGCTCGGTGCGCTGGCGCAGGGTGGCTTCGATCAGCGCCTGCGGCTCCTCGGCCTGCACGCTGTCGCGCACCCGCCCGAACAGCGGGCGGATGCGCGGCAGCAGCGCATCGGGGCTACCCCAGTTGCCGCGCACCCAGGCCAGCGACTCACCGCGCATGCCGTAGCAAAAGCGCCGCCAGTAGTCGCGCACCACCTGGCCGAGCAGCTCGCTGTGGTCGGTTTCCAGGCTTTGGGTGAACAGGCTGCCGCTGTCGAAGGCGTGCTCGCGCAGCATGCGCTGGCACCAGCCGTGGATGGTCGAGACGGCGGCCTCGTCCATCCACTGCACGGCGATCTCAAGGCGGTTGGCGCAGCGTGGCCAGTGTTCTTCGGGGTAGTCGGCGCGCAGCAGGTGCAACAGCGGGTCGGCCCCTTCAAGCTCGCCGCGGAAAAACCGCGCGGCTTCGGCCAGGCGGGCGCGGATACGCTCGCGCAGCTCTTTGGTGGCTGCGTCGGTGAAGGTCACCACGAGGATCTGCGGCGGCAGCAGTTCACGCTCGAAGGCCTGCTCGCCACCGTGGCCGAGGATCAGCCGCAGGTACAGCGCCGAGATGGTGAAGGTCTTGCCGGTGCCGGCGCTGGCCTCGATCAGCTGGCTGCCGTGCAGGGGGAAACTCAGGGCCAATGGGCGGGCCTGGCTCATTGGGCGCTCTCCGGGTTGCCGAGGGTCTGCCAGGGGGCAGCGAACAGGGGGCGGTACAGGGTTTCGCACCAGCCTTCGAAGGTTTCATCCTGGGCCAGGGCGGCGAAGTCGCGGTACTGGCGGGCCAGGGCCAGGCTTTCGCTGCGCTCGCCGAAGCTGTTCTGGCCGTCGCCTTCGTAGGCGCGGGTGGCCGCGGCCAGGGCCTTGTCCGGGTCGCTCTGGGCCAGCCAGGCGAAGGCGGTCTTGGCGGCCACCGGCAGCGGCGCGTTCATCGCGGCCTGGCGGGCGACCAGCAGGTCTGCCAGGCGCTCGGCGGCCTCTTCCCTGGCCAGGGGGGCCAGCAGCAGGGTGAGGTCGCTGGCCACCAGGGCGGTGTGCAGCGGGTAGCCGCTGGCACAGGCGGCCAGGTGCATCACCCAGGCCGGGATCAGGCGTTGCCACTTGAGGGCATTGCGCCCGGCGCTGAGGGTGTTGGGTACGGTGTTGATGCTCAGCAGGCTTTGGTCTTCGGCCTGGTAGACGCGGCCGAGCCAGCCTTCCAACGCGTGCGGGCCGTGCTCGAAGTGGATCGGCAAGGCGCCTTCGACCACGCTCGGCCAACGTTGCAGCAACTGGCGGTGGCGTTGCAGCAGGTCGGGCAGTGGCTGGATCAGTTCGGCCTGCAGCGCTTCGCCGAAACCGGCCAGGGGTAGCAGGCCGCAGGCTTGCAGGCGCCGGGCCTGGCGCTGCAGGGCTTGCTCGGCGTTGTCGGGTTCGGCCAGCGCAGCGCCGAGCAGGCTTTCGCTCAGGCCATAGCGTTGCAGGGCGTCGAGGACGAAGGGCTCTTCGTCGGGGGTGGGCGCTTCCAGGGCCTCGAAGAATACCTTCAGGCGCTGGCTGAAGAAGTGCCGAACCGGGTGGCGCAGGAAATCCTGCAACTGCACCAGGGTCAGTGGTTCATCGCTGCTGAACGGTGGCAGGGCTTGGGGTTCGGCCTGTTCGCCTTCACCGGCCTGATGCAGGGCCAGCCACTCGTGGGCGAAGCTGAACAGCGCGCTGCCCTTCTGGAAGTAGCGCTGGCTGAAGGGCTGCAGCGGGTGTTCCTGGGTCAGGGCGTGCAGCAGTTGCTGGCCGGGGTCGTCCTTCTGCCCGGGCTTGGCGCCAGCCAGTTGCCAGCCGGCGGCAAGGTGGTCGCGCAACTGGCCGATCAGCACCGAGGACGGGCGCTCGCTGTTGTCGCGGATGCTGCGGCCGACCCAGCTGACGTAGAGCTGGTCGCGGGCGGACAGCAGGGCTTCGAGCAGCAGGTAGCGGTCGTCCTCGCGGCGCGAACGGTCGCCGGGGCGGTAGTCGCTGGCCATCAGGTCGAAGTCCAGCGGTTGCTGGGCGCGCGGGTAGTCGCCGTCGTTCATGCCCAGCAGGCAGACCACGCGGAACGGGATGGCGCGCATGGGCATCAGGGTGCAGAAGTTCACGGAGCCTGCGAGAAAACGCTGGGACAACTTGCCTTGGTCCAGGCCCGACAGCCAGGCTTCGCGCACCACGGTGAGCGGCAGTGGGTCTTGCAGGGCGACCGACTCGCAGGTCTCGAGCCAGGTGTCGCGCAAGTCCTGGAGCTGGGCCAGCAGCAGCTCGTCGTGCTCGTGTTCGGCGAGGAAGAACACCTGCAACAGCGCGTGCAGGCGCTCGCCCCACTCGGTTGCGGTGGCTGGTTGGGTCAGGGCCTGGCAGGCGACTTCAAGGGCGTCGAGCAGAGCCACCAGCGGGCCGATCAGCGCGGCGTCGAGGCCGCCGATCTCGTCGTAAGGTTCGATACCGTCGCAGCCTTCACCCACGCCCACGGCATAGCCCAGCAGCATGCGCCGCAGGCCGAAACGCCAGCTGTTCTGCTCAAGGCCTTCAGGCAGGCCGAGGGTCGCGCGCTGCTCGGCGCTGAGGCCCCAGCGAATGCCGGCGCCTTCGATCCAGCGATTCAGGGTGGGCAGGTCGCTTTCCTGGATGGCGAAGCGGGCGCGCACGGCGGGTACGTCGAGCAGGTCGAGCACTTCGCTGACAGCGAAACGGCTGTCGGGGAGCTTGAGCAGGTGTTCGAGGGCGATCAGCAGCGGGTCGCGGCCGCGCTGGCCCTGGTCGGTGAGGGTGAACGGGATGTAGCGTGGGTCGCTGCGCTCCAGCTGGCCGAATACCGCGCGGATGTGCGGGGCATAGGCGTCGATGGCCGGGAGCATGACGATGATGTCCCGTGGGCGCAGCGTGGGGTCGGCACCAAAGCGCGCGAGCAGCTGGTCGTGGAGGATCTCCACTTCACGTTGCGGGCTGTGGGCTACATGGAAGCGCACCGAGCGGTCCTTGGCGGGGTCGACTGCGGGCCACTGCTCACGGGTTTCGGCCAGCGGGCGCAGTTCGAGAATGTCGTCCTGCAGCTGGTTGAGCAGGGTCTTGGGGTCGGCATCGCTGAACAGGTCGATGCGCCCGTCGCTGAATACCCCTTGATAGCTGCCGGGGTCGTCGTAGCTGTCGAGCAGGTTGATGTAGTCGCGGCCTTGCTTGCCCCAGGCGGCGAGCAGCGGGTGAGCGTGCTGGTGCAGCGACTCGTCGTCCAGTTGCATCGGCATGCCTTGCTTGCGCTGCTGGCGTTTGTACTGGTGGCGCAGCAGGTCCTTGTCGGCAACGATGTCGCCCCAGTGGTGGCGGCACGGGTTGTGCACGCACAACAGTACCTGGCTGAACTTGGCAAGGCCCGCCAGGGCTTCGAGCACCTGGGCGGGCAACGAGGAGATACCAAATACGATCAGGCGGGCGGGCAGGCCGTTGGGCGCCTCTTCCAGGGCGTTGATGCGCTCGATGAAGCGCTGGTGCACGCCGGCACGGCTCTGGGCCATGCCGGCTTCGCCGACATCTTCAAGCAGGATGCGCCACAGCTCGGCCTGCCAGCGGTTGCCGGTAGCCAGGGGCTTGCGCTCGCCGCGAGCGGTGTTGAGCACGTGGTTGCCAGTGGCCCAGTCCTTGAGCCAGTCGGCGCGGTACACCTGATATTGGTCGAACAGGTCGGCCAGGCGCTCGGACAGCTGGTAGCGCTTGCGCAGGTCGCTGTCGTCGGTGAGGAAGCGGCGCAGGGGTTCGAAGTGCGGACGCTCGATGACCTGGGGGAGCAGGCGCATCAGGCGCCAGGTCAGGGGGGCCTTGTCCAACAGCGACACTTGCGGGATTTCGTCGCGGCCCAATACCTGGCGATACAGCTGCCACATGAAACTGCCGGGCAATTGCACATCGATGGCGGCGGCGATACCGCAGCCGCCCTGGTCGTCGTCCTGCGGGTCTGCGGCGAGGGCCAACTTCAGCCACTGGGCAATGCCGTTGCTTTGCACCAGGGCGATTTCGTTTTCCAGCGGGGCCAGCGGGTAACGGCGCATGACGCTCACCACCAGATTGCGCAGCTCATCCAGGCGGTTGCCTTGGACGATCATGAAACCTGGGTGCAGTGAGGTCGTTATGGCCATTGAGTGCTCTTTGGGGCGGGGGCTTATGCTGGGGGGAACCATACCACGGGCGTTGCGAGGCCTGTAGGAGCCGGTTTGCCGGCGATGGGGCCTTGGCAGGTATGTGCGTTTCCTGGGCGGGGCTCTGGGTTTTTCGGCGTACAAAGACAAAACCCCTACCTGCATGCGCAGATAGGGGTTTTGCGAAATGAATCTTGACGATGACCTACTCTCACATGGGGAAACCCCACACTAC
>NZ_JBJDNC010000022.1:0-113211 GCF_044900265.1 Pseudomonas sp. NPDC089406
CAAACTGTGGGAGCGGGTTCATCGGGGTGCCGAACCACCGCGAAGCGCCGCGCGGGCGGCGCTCGATCTGATAGGCGCTGCAAGGGTTGTGGCGAACACCTGCCAGCCCTGACGCGGAACACCTTGAAAGGGATGCCCGCAAGGGCATAGAGGTGAATACAACTAATGAATGCACGCACCACTTAAAAAGCCAGCTAACAACTACCTCACCCCAGCAACAAACGCAGATCAACCCCACCCTCACCCATAGGCGGACACCAGTAGAACCCCCCGCTCAAAGGCCGGCTAAACCGATACAGCCCATCAACCACCCCATCCTCAAGCCCGCTCATACGCCGCAACTGCACCTCGAAGGCATCGAACGAATGGCCAAGGGCTACAAAGGCCAAGCCAGCCCCGCGCTCATCAGCCCAGGCCACCGACCGGCGTACCATGAACGCCTCGGGCTCGAAACTCTCCTGCGCGGTACGCTTGACGTGCGCCGACTCCGGCGCATCCTCGAGCTCCTCGTTGTCGCTCAGGCGCCGCCCGATGATGTTGTCCTGCTCAACCTGTGGCAGCGACTTGAAGTAGTTCAGGTCATGCTTCCACAGCTGGAACGCAGCAAAACTGGACCCCGCCAGGCCAGCCACGTCACCTGGCACGATGGCCGCCTCGACCGCATCCTCGTCCACCGGGTTCTCGGTGCCGTCCTCATAGCCGGTCAGGTCATGCCCGCCGCGGTGCAAAAAGCCATCGACGCTGTCCACCAGGCGCAGCGCCGGGGCCAGCAGCGCTTGCAAGGCCTGGGCGCGCAGGAACAGCTCGCCGCGCTCCGCGCCGCGCAACCACAGCCACAGCGCGTGCTGGGTCGCCGGGTTTTCCACCGCCGCGTCCAATTGCGGGAAAGCGCGCAAGCCCGGCACTTCACGCCCCAGGGCCGTGGCCAGCGGCGAACCGATGGCCAGCAGCAAGCTGCTGCCGTCCACGTGCGCAGTCAGCTGGTCAAGCACGCCCGGCAAGTTTTCCTGCGAGTCGATGGCAAAGAACAGGTGGCGGGCGTGGGCCGGCACCGGGGTGGCAAGCAGACCTTGCTGGAACGGCATGACGGGCTAATCCTTCGGCAAAAGCGCGAATGCTACTGCGCCAGGCGCGCCACCGCAACGCGTCACAGGGCCGCTGTAGCGCGGGCTGCGGTAACAAACGGTTACTAAAGCCGGCCCATTGCGATTAGCTATCGTTTCACCGCCACCTAAACTGGCCGAGGTCCTTTGCCCGAGTAACCCGCCATGACCGCCTCACCCCTGCTCACCGCCTTTCTGCCCCTGGCCCTGGGCATCATCATGCTCGGCCTGGGGCTGTCGCTGACCCTGGCCGACTTCGCCCGGGTGGTGAAGTACCCCAAACCTGTAGTGATCGGCCTGGCCTGCCAGATCGTGCTGCTGCCGCTAGTGTGCTTCCTTATCGCCAACGGCTTTGGCCTGGAGTCGGCGCTGGCGGTGGGCCTGATGCTGCTTGCCGCCTCCCCTGGCGGCACTACCGCCAACCTGTTCAGCCACCTGGCCCATGGCGATGTGGCGCTGAACATCACCCTGACGGCGGTCAACTCGCTGATCGCCATCCTCACCATGCCGCTGCTGGTAAACCTGTCACTGGGCTGGTTCATGGAGTCCGGCCAGGCCATCCCGCTGCAATTTGCCAAGGTGCTGCAGGTGTTCGCCATCGTGCTGCTGCCGGTGGCACTGGGCATGCTGATTCGCCACTGGGCACCGGGCTTTGCCGGGCGCATGGAAAAACCCATGAAGATCGTGGCGGCGCTGTTCCTGGCCTTCACTATCGTGCTGGCCCTGGCCAAGGACTGGCAGACGGTGGTGGAGTACGCACCGATCGTCGGCGGCGCGGCGCTGCTGTTCAACCTGCTGAGCCTGGGGGTGGGCTACTGGGTGCCGCGGCTGCTGAACATCCCAAGGCGCCAGGCGATCGCCATCGGCATGGAGATCGGCATCCACAACGGCACCCTGGCCATCGCCCTGGCCCTGAGCCCGACCCTGCTCAACAACGCCACCATGGCAGTGCCAGCGGCGCTGTACAGCCTGATCATGTTCTTTACCGCCGCCGGGTTTGGCTGGTGGGTGAGCCGGGGACAGCAGGCAGAGGGTACTGTGGTCGCGGAGTGATCGCGGTATCACCCAGTGCCGGCAACGGGCCCGCGTTGCCGGCGGCTGCAAGGCGAAACCTACAAGGCAGCCCCGGGTGCGCGCCCCAGCGCCCGCTCATACTCCTCGCGCGCGGTCTGCTCGGTAAACTCCCCGGCCCACTTGGCCACCACCACCGTCGCCACGCTGTTGCCGATGGTGTTGCAAGCTGCCATGGCCATGGACATGAAGCGGTACACCCCGAACAGCAAGGCCAAGCCCTCCACCGGCAGCACACCGATTGCCGTGACCGTGGCGGCGAACACCACGAAGCTTCCGCCAGACACCGCAGCGGCGCCCTTGGAGGTCACCAGCATGATCGCCAGAATGCCCAGTTGCTGCTCCCAACCCAGCGGCACACCGTAGGCATTGGCGATGAACAGCACGCACATCGACATATAGATGGAGGTGCCGTCCAGGTTGAAGGCGTAGCCGGTGGGCAGCACCAGGCCGACGCTCTGCTTCGAGCAGCCCAGTTTCTCCAGCTTCTGCAACAGGCGCGGCAGCGCGCTCTCCGACGAGGCGGTACCGAGCACGATGAAAATCTCGTCCTTGATGTACTTGAGAAAGCGCCACAGGCTGAAGCCCGACAACCGGCACACCGCCCCCAGCACCACGAACAGGAAGAACGCGATGGCCACGTAGAACATCAGCACCAGGTTGGCCAGCGACATCAGCACTGCCGAGCCATTGCTGCCCACCGCGTAGGCCACCGAACCGAAGGCGCCCAGCGGGGCGAACTTCATGATCAGGTTGATGAACTCGAAGAAGCACTCCGAAACGCGGTTGAGGCCATCCTCCACCACCGCCCGGCGCTCGTGCTTGAGTGCCAGCAAGGCAAAGCCGAACAGCACCGCGATCACCAGCACCTGCAGCAGCTGGCCACCGGCGAAGGCGCCGACAAAGTTGTCGGGGAAGATGTTGTAGATGAAGTCCATGGTCGAAGTGGGCGCATGGCCCTTGGCGACCGCAGCACTGGCTGCTGCAGAGGCAGCGCTGCTGGCGTGGGCGCCGTGCATGCCCGAACCGATGCTGATCAAGTTGCCCCACAACAGGCCCAGCGCCAGGGCCAGGGTGGACAGCAGCTCGAAATACACCAGCGCCCGCCAGCCGACCTTGCCGACCCGCTTGATGTCGCCTGCCGAAGCGATGCCATGCACCACGGTGAAGAACACCAGCGGCGCTACGGCGGTCTTGATCAACTTGAGAAAGATATCCCCGAGCACTTTGAACTTGGCAGCAAGCTCAGGGGCGAGGAAACCGAAGGCGATACCGAGCAGCATCGCCGCGACAACCTGGAAGGTCAGGTCCTTGTACAGCGGCTTTTTAGCAGTGGAAGACATGGCTGTATTCTCATTGTTCTTGTGACAAAGCATAAGCCGGGGCCCGGCAGGGCCAGGCCCCGGGTGGATCAGCGGGCGACCGAGCCTGCGCGGGCCAGGGCCAGGTCGACCATCTGCGGCGCCAGGCCCAGGTAGTTGGCCGGGTCGCACAGGCGCTCGAGGGTTGCCAGCTCAAGCTCGGCGGTGGCCTCACCCTGGGCCTTGAGCGCTTCGAGCAGGCTGATGCCCTGGTCGTTGGCCATGCGGCAGGCGGCGTAGACCACGTCGTGGGCCACCTGGCGGCCGAGTGCCGGGGCCAGGCCCATCATCACGGCTTCGGCGACGATCAGGCCCTGGGTCATGTCGAGGTTCTTGCGCATGCGCTCGGTGCGCACGTCCAGGCCCGCCAGCATGAAGCAGGCCTGGCCCAGCGAAGCGGCGGTCAGGGCAAAGGCTTCGGGGATGGCGATCCACTCGGCCTGCCAGGGGCCGGTGGAGCGCTCGAAGTCCTGGATCATCGCATCGAGCATCAGCCCGGCCTGCTGGCGTACGCCCTTGGCAGCGGCGTACATCAGCTCGCAGGAAATCGGGTTGCGCTTCTGCGGCATGGTACTGCTGGCGCCACGGCCTTTGACGAAAGGCTCGTAGGCCTCACCCAGCTCGCTGGTCATCATCATCATGATGTCCAACGCCACCTTGCCCAGCGAGGCGGTGACCAGGCCGAGGAAGTTCAGGGTTTCGGCCAGGCCGTCGCGGGCCACGTGCCAGGTGGCCTGGGGTACGCCCAGGCCCAGTTCGTCCATCAGCGCGGCCTGTACTTCCAGGCCCTTGTCGCCCAGGGAGGCCAGGGTGCCGGCGGCACCGGCGAACTGCCCCACTTCCACTCGCGGGCGCAGCTCGACCAGGCGCTCGGCGTGGCGGTCGAACATGCTCAGCCAAACCGCGCACTTGTAGCCGAAGGTGATCGGCAGCGCGTGCTGCAGGTGAGTACGGCCGGCCATTGGCGTGTCGCGGTAGCGCTTGGCAAGCTCGGCCAGCAGGCCGCGCACGGTCTGCACATCACGCTCGACGATGGCCAGGGCGGCGCGTACCTGCAGCACCACGGCGGTGTCCATGATGTCCTGGGTGGTGGCGCCCCAGTGCACGTAGCGGCCCGCTTCGCCACACAGCTTCGACAACTGCTCCACCAGCGGCAGGATCGGGTAGCCGACGATCTCGGTCTCGTGCTGCATCAGGGCAAGGTCCAGCGCCTCATAACGCGACAGCGCGGCGATCTGCTCGGCAGCCTCGGCCGGGATCACCCCGCAGCGCGCCTCGGCCTTGGCCAGCGCCACCTCGACCTCGATATAGCGCTCGATCAGCGCCTGGTCGGAGAACACCGCGCGCATTTCGGCGGTGCCGAACATGTCACGGAACAGGGTGGAATCGAAAACGGTGGTGGACATGGGCTGGGATCCTGAAATGTTGTTATTGAGCGTACATATTTATTATGTCCGTACATAATTCTTGCCCTGCCGCTGATACACTGTCAACCGGTGAAATTGACGGGGCTGACCGAAGGTATGAACGAAGCGCGATACGCCGTGGTGGCCAGGGACCTGATGGAGGCCATCGCCAGCGGCCGCTACCCGGTAGGCAGCCTGCTGCCCACCGAATTCGAGCTGTGCGACCTGTACGAGGTAAGCCGCCACACGGTGCGCGCGGCGATCAACCAGTTGCTCAACCAGGGCATGGTGTCGCGGCGCAAGCGGGTCGGTACGCGGGTCGAGGCCGCCAGCCCCCGGGGTGGCTATTCGCAGTCGCTGGCCACAGTGGCTGACCTCGCACACCTGGCCGAGACCCAGCAGCGGGAAATCCAGCAGGTACGCCATTTCGTCGCCGACCTGGGCGAAGCCGCGCGCCTAGGGTTGGTGCCGGGGGAGCATTACTTCTGCGTGTCGAGCATCCGCGTCGACCGTCAGCACCACACCGCCCCCTTGTGCTGGACCGACGTGTACGCCCAGCGCGACTACGCCGAAGTGATCGAAATGGCCCGTGAGCACCCCGACCAGCTGATCGCCAGCCTGATCGAACAGCATTTCGGCCGCGCCATCGCGGTGGTGGACCAGCAGGTGCGCGCGGTGCTGCTGCCGGTGGAACTAGCCCGCGAGCTCAAGGCTGAACCGGGGTCGCCAGGGCTGAAGATCCTGCGCCATTACCGTGACGACGACGGCCAGCTGATGGCAGTATCGGAAACCGTGCACCCGGATGACCGCTTCACCCTGGTGACCCAGATGCGCCGGGACAAGGCTGTCTGAACCACACTCACCCCCTGTAGGAGCCGGCTTGCCGGCGATGGGGCCAGGCCTGAAAACCTGATTTTTCGCCCAATCGCCGGCAAGCCGGCCCCTGCAGGCTCAACCAAGGAAGGTACTCCGCATGAAAGCACTCGACCGCCTGCTGCTCGCCAGCGGCCTGCTGATCCCCCTCTGGCTGCTGGCCGGCGTATGGCTGACCGCCCAGGCCTACCCCGGTTACGACCACCTGCAGCAAGCCATGAGCCAGCTCGGCGCAACCGGCGCCCCTACTCAAGGCTTCTCCCCCTGGGTGAACAACTTCCCCTTGGCCCTGTTGTTCGCCCTGTTCGCCTGGGGCCTGGCGCGGCGCTGGCGCGAATCGAAACTGGCCAGGCTCAGCGCGCTGCTGGTACTGCTGCACGGTGTGGGCAGCCTGGGCACCGGCCTGTTCGCCTGCGACCAGGGCTGCGCGCCGGCGGCGCCGTCGCTGTCGCAGCAGTTGCACAACCTGAGCGGGCTGTTGATGTTCCTGTCGCTGACCTTGGCCTGCGTGCTGTGGGTACGCCTGGGCAAACGCCTGGCACACTCGCCAGGCCTGGCCTGGGGGTCGCTGCTGTGCAGCGTACTGGCGGTAGTGACCGTGGTGCTGATGGCCCGGGCGGCGCAAAGCGGCGAGCTGTTCGGCCTGTACCAGCGCCTGAACTACGGGGTAGCGGTGTTGTGGCTGGCGGCGTTGGCCTGGGTGTCGCGGCGCCCGGCCAGCCGCAGTCCGCTGCACCTGGCCGTCGTCTGACGGCAAAGTGGTGGCCCCCAGGCGTTTGAAGTGAGGGCAAACTCCGTTCTCCTTCAGACGCTTAGGACAGCAACATGCGGGTATTTCTAGCAAGCGTAGCCGGCTGCCTGCTGGCCGTTGCCAGCCTCCAGGCCCAAGCCCGGGCCCTGAGCCAGAACGAACGACAAGTGTGCGGCTGGGGCTCGCAGATCGCCGCCGAGGCCCAGCAGGCCAAGCTTTCCGGGGTCACTCTGTACGCCACGCGCAAGAAGCTGCAGGCCCGCAAGTTCGCCAAGCCCTGGATGCGCATGACCGCCTTCGGCATTACCGAGCAGACCTACAACAGCCGCTCGCGGCTGAAGCCGACGGCGATCAAGCAGACCTACTATGAGCAGTGTGCTCAGCATGCCGTCGCTAAGAAATAAAGCGTTATATTTCAATTGTTTATATTTAATACTTAAAGCCTTTTTTCAAGTAGATCGCGTCAGGGCTTCCAGGTGTTCGCCGAAGATTCCTTAGCGCCTACAAGATCGAGCGCCGCCCGCGCGGCGCTTCGCGGGTAAACCCGCTCCCACAGTTTGTTTCGGGCCAATTACTTCTGTGAAGGTACCTGTGCCCGCCTTGGTACATGCCTTGAGTCATGTGAGGCGGCGGCAACGCCCACGCTGAAACCGCGTCGTACCAACAAGGCGGACCAGGTGATGGCACAGAAGAGACTGGCCCGAAACAAACTGTGGGAGCGGGTTTACCCGCGAAGCGCCGCGCGGGCGGCGCTCGATCTCATAGGCGCTGCAAGGGTTGCGGCAAGCACCTGGAAGCCCTTACGCGATCACCTTGAAAGGATTTATGCCTGATCCCGCCATGGCGCCCCACCGCTGAAACAGCCCTCCAGCCACCCCTTGAACGCGCGCATCGCCGCGGTGTTCAAACGTGCCGATGGCCGCACCAGGTAGACCCCCGCCGCCACATCCAGTTGCCAGTCCGGCAACACCCGCACCAGCCGACCCGCCTTCATGTCCTCGACCATCAACCAATCACCACCGGCCAAAATCCCCACCCCTCGCCGCGCCGCCTCCAGCAGCGCCTCGTTGTCATTGCCGCGCAGGCTGCCGCTGACCTTGACGCGGGCCTCACGGCCCTGCGCGGTCAGCCGCCATTCGGGGTACGAGCGCAGCCCGCTGAAGCCCAGGCAGTTGTGGCTGGCAAGCTCAGCCGGAAGCTCAGGGGTGCCGTGACGGGCCAGGTATTCGGGCGCAGCGCAAAGGATGCGCAGGTGCTCGCACAGCTTGCTGGCCACCAGGCGGTTGTCGGCCAGCTCGCCGATGCGGATGGCGGCATCGAAGCCTTCGCCCACCAGGTCGACGAAACGATCGGCGTACTCGGCCTCCACCGTCACCTGCGGGTGGGCCAGCACGAAGTCGGCCAGCAGCCCGCTCAGCCAGCGTCGCCCCATGGCCGCCGGCAGCGCCAGGCGCAGGCGGCCACGCACCTGCGCAGCGCCTTGGGCGGCCTCCTGCTCGGCCTCGTCGATCAGCCGGCTGGCCTGACGCAGGCGCTCCACCAGCCGCTCACCCTCGTCGGTGAAGCGCAACTGGCGGGTGGTGCGCTCCACCAGGCGGATGCCCAGGCGTTGCTCCAGGGCACCCAGCCGGCGCGACAGCACCGAAGGGTGGCGTTGCAGCTGGCGCCCGGCAGCGGCGAACGAGCCCTGCTCGTGCAGGGCCAGCAAGGTGGCGAGTTCGTCGGCTCGGCGGCTGTCGAAGGGGTCCATGGTGCGGCTCGTGTGGTTCAAGGGGTGAGGATCAGCGCGCCCTCCGAGCGGCCTTGCTCCAGGTCCTCATGGGCCTGGGCCACGTCGGCCAACGGGTAGCGGCGCCAGATCCGCGCCTGGATGATACCCGCCTGCAACGCGGCCAGCACATCCGCAGCCCGGGCCTGGTACTCCTCGTCGGTGCGCGTATGGGCGGCCAGCGAGGGGCGGGTCACATACAGCGAGCCCTTGGTGTTGAGGGTGCCTACTTCGATGGGTGCGGGCGCACCCGAAGTGGCGCCGAACGACACCAGCAGCCCACGGGGCCGCAGGCTGTCCAGCGATGCCTCAAGCGATACCCGGCCGACGCTGTCGTAAACCACATCGACGCCCTGCCCGCCGGTCAGCTCTCGCACCTCGCCAGCCAGGGTGGCAGCGTCGAACACCAGCACATGGTCGCAACCGGCCGCTTGCGCCCGCGCCACGCTCTGGCTGCGCGACACCACGCCGATGACGGTGGCCCCCAGGTGCTTGGCCCAGGGCACCATGAGCTGCCCCAGCGCGCCGCCTGCGCCGTAAATCAGCACCCGGGTGCCGGGGCCGACCGGGTAGGTGCTGGTCAGCAGATACTGGGCGGTGATGCCCTTGAACAGTAACGCGGCCGCCTGCTCGTCGCTCACGCCTGCCGGCAGCTTGACCAGGCGCTGCGCCGGGTACAGCCGGCCGCTGGCATACCCGCCCACGGGACCTGTGGCATAGCCCACCCGGTCGCCGACCTGCACGTTGCTGACCCCGACACCCACCGCCGTCACCCGCCCGGCGCCCTCCAACCCCAGCCCGCCGGGCAACGACAGCGGGGCACCGCCCTTGCGCTGCAGCACGTCCAGCGGGTTGACGCCGATAGCCGTCTGCTCCAGCCAGACCTCCCCAGGGCCGGGTTGCTGAACGGGGGCATCCTGCAGTTGCAGCACCTCGGTGCCACCGCTGTGTTGCAGCACGATTCGCTTGGCCATGCGCGTTTCCTCGAATAGTTGCAAAGGTATGCCCAGCCTAGGTTGCTGCACAGGATCAAACAATCAGCCCTGCTGCAGATCATTCGTGCACCCGGCACATCAACTAAAACCATCCCGTCGCCCAAGAAAATCTTTGTTGCCTGCCCCGCGCGCGATACCGACACTCGAGCCACGACCACCAGACGACAGGCTTGCCCGGCAAGCCTTCTGGCCCAACAGGTAAACCCATGCACAACAACCAAACCTGTAGCGCCCCTGCCCCATCCCTGCTGCTGCCCACCGCCCTGAGCCTGCTGGCCTTCGCCGCCAACTCGCTGTTCTGCCGCCTGGCCCTGCGTGACGGGGCCATCGACGCCGATGCCTTCACCGCCATTCGCCTGGGCAGCGGCGCGTTGTTTCTGCTGGTGCTGCTCAGCATCGGCCCACGGCGCCGTAAGCCACGGGGCAGTTGGGCGGCCAGCCTGGCACTGCTGGCCTATGCCTGGCTGTTCTCGGTGGCCTACCTGCAACTGGGCGCCGGCATGGGCGCGCTGATCCTGTTCGGCGCCGTGCAGGTGAGTATGTTCGCCTGGGGCCTGCTGCGCGGCGAGGCGCTGAACCGGCGCGCGTTGGCAGGCATGCTGCTGGCTTTTACCGGGTTGGTTGCCCTGCTGCTGCCGGGCGCGGGCGCGCCGGCACTGGGCAGTGCGCTGCTGATGGTGTTGTCGGGGGTGGCCTGGGGGGCGTATTCGTTGCTCGGCAAAGGGTCGGCTGATGCACTGGCCGATACGGCCGGCAACTTTTTGCGCTGCCTGCCGTGGGCGGTTTTGCTGGGGGCATTGCTGATGATCAGCGATACACACCCGCCACTGCACGCTGACGGGGTGCTGTATGCCTTGGGCTCAGGGGTGCTGGCCTCGGGTGCCGGTTACAGCCTGTGGTACGGGGTGGTCAGGCACATGAGCGCGCAGCAGGCCGCGACACTGCAACTGAGCGTGCCGGTGCTGGCGGCGCTGGGCGGGGTGTTGCTGCTGGGGGAGCCTTTGAGTTGGCGGTTGAGCCTGAGCTCGCTGGTGGTGTTGGGTGGGGTGGCGTTGGCGTTGTTGCCCAAGGGCAAGAAGGCGTAACGGCCATCGCCGGCAAGCCGGCTCCTACAGGCTGGTGCTATCCCATGTAGGAGCCGGCTTGCCGGCGATAGGGCCCTCAGCAGCCGCTCAAGGCCGGCGCCTTGCGCTCACCGGCAAAGAACAGCGGGCGCAGGCGCACACCGATCAGGTTGCCGGCATACGCCGCCACCAACCACAACCAGCCATGCACGCTGCCCGAGGCGATGCCGCTGAAGTACGCGCCAATGTTGCAGCCATAGGCCAGGCGCGAACCGTAGCCCAGCAGCAGGCCGCCGATCACCGCCGCGACCAGCGACGCCAGCGGGATTTTCAGGCTCGGCGCAAAGCGCCCGGCCAGCCCGGCGGCCAGCAGCGCGCCCAGCACGATACCGATGTCCATCACCGTGGTGATGTCCTGCCACAACGGCGCAGCCAGTGCCTTGGCGTTGGCCGGGGCCTGCCAGAACACCCAACTGCCCACATCCACGCCCAGGCCGTTCAAGGTCTTGGCGCCCCACAGGGCAAACGCCGAGGTAATGCCCCACGGCCGCCCGGCCAAAGCCAGGGTGGCGTAGTTCAGTAGCGCCAGGGCAATGGCGCCCCACAGCAGCGGCCATGGCCCGCGCAGGAAGCGGCGCAGCCCCTGGTGCGCGCTGCTCACTGGCGCTTCAAGGCCGCCATGGCGGCGTTTTTCCAGCACCACCGTGGCCCCGGCGATCAGCCCGAACACCGCCAGGCTCACCAGCAACGCCGGGGCCAGGCCCCAGGCCTGCACGATGGAAGTGGCCGGGAACGACGGCAGGGCAAACCACCAGTCGGCATGCTGGGTAGCGGTGACCGAACCGATGATGAAGAACAGCAAGGTCACCAGCATGCGTGCATTGCCGCCGCCCACGGTGAACAGCGTGCCCGAGGCGCAACCGCCGCCAAGCTGCATGCCGATGCCGAAGATGAACGCGCCGAACACCACCGACACGCCCGCCGGCGCCACCAGGCCGCTGACCGGGTTGCCGAACAGGTTGCCGGCCGCCAGGGCCGGGAAGAACAGCAGCACGGCCAGCGCCAGCATGACCATCTGCGCGCGCAGCCCGGCGCCGCGGCGCTCGTTGATGAACACCCGCCAGGCCGAGGTAAAGCCAAACGCGGCGTGGTAGAGGGTCAGGCCCAGGGCGGCGCCGACCACAAGCAGCAGCACCTGCTTGAAACCTGCGTTGAGGTTGAGGAACCAGGCCCCTGCCAACAGCAGGGCCAGGGCGATCAGCGGCGCGCCAAGGCGGCGCGGCTGGGGTGTGGCGGTAGCGCAAAGACCCATCGGGATACTCGGATAACAGTCAAACGGGGGCGCGAGTATACCCCCCTGCAGCCACTCTGTGGTCCGCATCGATACTATCAACGTGCTACCATGCCCGCCGCAAACAGGACGCTCCACCGCCTCGACAAGGAAAGCCGCGCGTGTACACCCCTTCGCCCCGCCCTGCCCGTTCCCTCCGCCAGCCGGGTAACGCCCGATGATCGCCGCCCTGCTGCGCGGCGCCGCGCACTCTGCCCAAAGCTCGCCCTGGCAATGGTTGGCCCGTGCCCTGTGGGGCGGCAGCCTGCCGCTGACCCGCGCCCAGGGGGTGTGGCTGGCGCGGCTGATGCTGCTGCCAACCCTGGCCTGGCTGGTGTTCGCCCTGGCCTACCTGGCACAGCTGGCCGACCTGCCCGGCACCCTCGCCCCCCATGCGCGCCTGCAACAGGTGGCCGAACACGGCCAGTGGCTGGGCGGCACCGCGGTAACCCTGCTGGTGCTCAGTTGCCTGCTGCGCAAGGGCATGCGCCTGCGCTGGGGCGTCGGGCGTACCTTGCTGTGGGGGCTGATCAGCTGCAGCACCGGCCTGTACCTGGGCTACCACAGCCAGCGCCTGCTGCTGGACAACCTGGTGCACAGCGCAAGCCCCGCCCAGCAGGCCCAGGCCGCCTATGGCATCGCACTACTCAACCGCCTGCTCGAGCACGACCTGCAGATGAACGGCCAACGGGCCACGCCTGCGCAACTGGCCACCCCGGAAGGCAAGCTGCGCCTGGCCGGCCTGGCCCTGCAACTGCCCTACCTGTCACCGCTGCCGGCCATCGACGGCCTGACCCCACAGGGGTTCTACCAGCAACTGGCCGACCAGCAGCGCGGCGGCCTTGCACGCAATTACGAGCGCTACCGCCAGGCCACCGCCCGCCAGGAAGACAACTACCGCCAGTACCGCCGCGCCAGCCAGTTCTACTTCGGTGCCACCAGCCGCCTGGCGATAATCCAGCGTCAGGGCCAGGCCTGGGACGACTACCTGCGCCTGCTCGGCCAGCGCGGGCGCAACATCAACCCCTGGACGTTGCCGGCCAGCGAGTGGCAATCGGTGCGCCACGTACTGCGTGAACAGATGAACGTGCCGGTCAACGACATGTGGCGCCCCGACGACCGCCCGGGCTTCAACCGTGCGGTGGCCGGCCAGGTGCGCCGCGATGCGCGCAACCAGTACGCCGAGATGATCCAGCAGCGTATCGGCGCCGGCTGGATCGAGCCCGGCATGGACCGCCCGATGTTCCTTGGCGTGGACGCCATCCAGGCGCAGTGGCGCCAGGACCTGGACCTGCCCGCCGGCATCACCCTGTATGCCTACCAGACCGAGCAGGCCTTCGACAGCAGCGCCTACCAGCCGGCGCTGCAGCATGATGCGCGGGAGATGATCAAGCGCCGCGTGGCCAACGCCGACGACCTGTCGACCCTTGGCGCCGACAGCTACCGCGACCTGGTCACCCCGGCAGTGAGCCTGTTGCTGGTGCTGTGCGGCGTGGCGGTGCACCTGTTCCGCGCCCTGGCCTACCTGCTGCGCCTGCTGCAACCGCAGCCGCTGAGCCTGTATCTGAAGCTGCTGGTGGCCTATGCGCTGCTGCTGGGCAGCTTGCCGCTGCTGGCGGGCAAAGCGCAGGTGGCGGGGTTTGAGGGTCGCGAGCTGCCCGGCTGGACCCTGCCCTGGGCCAGCCGCGCGGTGGACTGGGCGGCGCCGTTGCAGGGGCGGTTGTACCCGCTGGGGAGCGGGATTGCCGAGCACTGGCTGGGCCAGCCTGCCCTCTGATAACGGCGCAGATCACGGTCTTGTGCTGCCTGTGCCGGCCTCATCGCCGGCAAGCCGGCTCCTACAGGTACCGCTCGCGCGATCCCTGTGGGAGCAACTGTCTTGCTCAATTTCTAAAAGCTGGTGCCGTCCCTGTGGGAGCGGGCTTGCCCGCGAACACCGGCGCAGCCGGTGCCATGGGCTGCCTGTTCAGACGCCATCGCCGGCAAGCCGGTTCATGCAGGTACGGCGCAAGCCTGAAGGTCATGAGACCTCTGTGGGAGCGGGTTTACCCGCGAACACCGGCGCAGCCGGTGCCATGCACCGCGTCGTATCATTCGCGGGTGAACCCGCTCCCACAGGGATCCAGGCCTCCTGCGCCATTTGCGCGGCGCTCAACGCTTGCGCGCCACCACCCCAAAAGCCATATCGCCGATGTAAATACCCGGCGATTCACGCCGCTCGGCATCCAGGCGCGCCTGCAAGGTATCGATACCCACCTGCCGCGCCGTCGCCACACCGTGGGCGATGATCCGCGGCAGGCAAGCGCGGATGATCTCACCCAGTGCATAGGGCATGTCGGGGGTCTGCAGCAACGCCTCGGCGCGCAGGTCTTCGACCGCGAGCCCGGCCTCGCTGAAAATGCGCTGCAGGTTGAAACCGATATGCAGGTCGGCGCCTTCGTGGGCGAGCATGCGCTGCAACCACAGCTGGGCCTTGCGGTGCAGCGGGAACGGCACCAGGCTGGCCGGCGTGAGGGTGCTGTCGTGCTCCTGGAACACCATCACCGCGCCCGGTAGCAACAGCTTGCTCAGGGCGCGCACCGCCTTCACAGCATCCGGCTGGTACATCAGCACCCGGCGCCCGACGATGGCGTCGAACAAGCCCAGGCTGGCAGGCAGCGCATGCAGGTCACAGGCGATGAACTCGGGGTGCGCGGCGCCCTTGGGCACCGGCCGCTCGCGGGCCAGGGCCAGTGCGGCTTCGGCCTGATCGATACCCACCACTGCACCGTCCTGCTCCACCAGCCGGGCCAGCAACCCGCTGACCTCGCCGCTGCCGCAGCCGACATCGAGCACGCGCATGCCGGGGCCGATCTGCGCGTCCTGCAGCAGGCGCGTGGTGAAGTCCGTTTTCGACAGTGGCATGCCGTGCTCCTTCGCCAGGGAGCGCCAGTGTGCCGAGGGTGTGGGGGTGGGCACAAGGGTGGTGTTGGCGGCTATCGGTTGCGTGGAAGCGGGCTTGCCCCGCGATACCGGCGCAGCCGGTGCCATCGAATCGCGGGGCAAGCCCGCTCCCACAGATTGCAGCAAGGCTGCAGTGCCACCTCAGTCCAGCGTCACCTGGAACGCCATGCGCTTCTGGCAATCGTCCGGCGCCTCATCGTGCAGGCGCTGGGCCAGCTTGCAGTTCTGCGCGATGTACTCCACCCGCTCGCCGTTCAGGTGCTCGCCGGTGAAGCGCTCGTCGAACAGCTCCTTGACCTGCGGGTCGACCGACGCTGCACGGTAGTAGCCGTCCTGGGTCAGCCCGGTGCGGTAGTACACCAGCTCGCCGATACGCGCCGAGGTCAGCTGGGTCAGGCAGCTCAGTCGCACCAGCGGCGCCTCGCGGCCACCCTCCTCGCTGTCCACCCGCGCCGCGCAATACTGGTCGCGGAACGACTGCCAGGCCCGCTGCACCGCCTTGATGTCGCTGCGCTGGTCGGGCAGGTCACGCTGGGCCGCCCAGAACTGCTCGCCCAGCACGCGGTCGGCCTGCTTGTATTGGGCGTTCATGCAGGCGCTGATGCCGGCGGTGCTGAAGTCGTCGGGGTTGCAGGCCAGAGCGCTGCCGGCTGCCAGCAGTGCGGCGCCAGCCAGGGCGATGGCAAGGGGGCGTTTCATGCAATACATCTGGGCAAAGTCCTTTTCGAATGTGTCTGCCAGGTCACGGCGCCCAGCAACGGGGCGCCGGCCTCACTTGAATGTATCCAGGTAGCCCTTGATCAGGGCCGCGTTCTGGTAGGGGAAGCTGCGGGGTTCATAGTCACCCCGGCCATCCAGGCCACTGGAGCCCGGGGCCAGGCGCACCGCCTGGTTTTCTTCCAAGGCGCCGTTGCCATCGTGCTGGTAGGCATGGATTTCATAGTACGTACCTGAAGTGCCGATGCCTGCGTGGTTGACCTGCCACGACACCAGCACCACCACGTGCGGCTCGCCCTTGATGCGGTGGTAGAACAGGGTCTGGACCGTGGGAGGCCCGCCTTCGTTGCTGTAACTGGCCACCAGCGAGCGCATCTGCCCGCCGGTGCCTTCGCTATGGTCCACCATCAGCGCCACCGGGTAGCGCTCATCGCCGGTCTGCAACACCGAGAGCCGGCTGGCCTCGAGCACGCCCATGGCGAAGGGCCCCATGGCGACCTCGAAGTTTTCATTGTCCAGCAACCGGCTCAGGTAGCCGGGTTCGTATGGCTGAAATTCCAGCTGCTCATTTTTGTCGGCGATTTCCAGCCGGGCCGGCTGTTGCAGGTTGTCGGCTGCATACACCATATACACATTGCGACCGACCAAGCCGTAACGGGCCTTGGCCGAGTTGATGGTCAGCCGGGGCAGTTCGGTTTCAAGCTCAGGCCTGCCCAGGTATTCGCGCCGCACCTCGGCGCCCTCCCATCGGGCTTCGGTCACCCACGACAGCTGCAGCTTTGCGGCAGGCCGCAGGTCGACAGGGTCCACCTCGGCATACCAGCGCACGGTGTATTCGCTGGCCAAGTCGGGGAAGTGCTCATCGAGTACCCGCCCCAGCCCGCACACCGCCCTTTGCAAAAAGGCGCCGTTGCGCCCGCTGCGGGTGGTGAGGTACACACAGTCGACCTTCATCACCGACGCTTCGAGATAAAGCGTCACCACTGCCCGGTAGGGCACACTGACGGTATTGTTCTCGTATTCCAGCGCAGGCTGGCCGTTGAAACGCAGCAACGCGCGGGTGTTCTGCCCTTCCGGCATGAAGATGCCGGGCACTTCGATGCGCTGCCCGCCTTCTTTCGCCACGAAGCTCAGCGCGCCACTGACGGGGTCTTCGCGGTAGGTGCCCTGCCAGTTTTGCAGCTCATTGGCGCTAACCTGTGTGGTGGCCGCGAGGGCCAATAAAACGGGCACAGCACAGCGCAAGATTGCGCGTAACCTGCGTTTGATCGTGACACCCTGGGTGATGGCTGCAGCGGCGTTGCGGTTGATCAGCATGTGCTCGACTCGAATCCTTTCTGTCGTACGGCGGGCCATGATAGCACTGTGCCTTTTTGCGGCTATCGGGCAGACCCTTACGGCCCTATCGCCGGCAAGCTGGCTCCTATGAAACAAATCAAAACTCGTTGATTTAACGAAGATTCTGTGGGAGCGGGCTTGCCCGCGAAGCAGACAACACGGTGGATGGCACCGGCTTTGCCGGTGTTCGCGGGCAAGCCCGCTCCCACAGGAATCGCGCCAACTTTTAAAAATTGGGCAAGACAGTTGCTCCCATAGGAGTTGCATGAGCTTCAGGCCAGTGCCGTACCTGTAGGAGCCGGCTTGCCGGCGATCACCGGCACAGCCGGTGCCAGCATTCGCCTGCGCCGGCCCTATCGCCGGCAAGCCGGCTCCTGCAGGGGCTGCGTGAAACTCAGGCTTTACGGCTCCACCAGCCGCAGCTCGCCATCGCGGTACAGCACCTCGCGGCCCAGCCATTCGTTGCTCACCTGCGGCAATACCGCCGACGGTTTGCGCAGCTCGCGCAGCAGCGTCGAGCCGTGGGACAGCCGCCCGCCCATGCGCGCGATCACTGCGCGGGCGGCCTGGTACTGGGCGTGGCGGCCGGGGTCGAGGGCGTCTTCCAACAGAATGTCCTGGCCAAGAATGCCCTGCACCTGGCCGGGGTAGATCATGAAGCCGCTGGCCTGCTCGGCGCCCTCGCCCCCGTCCTGCCAGAAGCTGCCGTCGCGGTTGCGCACCTGCGGGTGCGGGGCGAACCAGTGCTCGTGCTCGGCCAGCGGCATGGCGTGGTGCAGGCGCAGGAAGATGCGCATGAGGTTGTCGCGGTACCACTCGCGCACCTGCAGGTAGTAGCCGCGCATGCCCGGCAGGCCGAGCCTGTGGGCCAGCCGTGCCCTGCCCGGCCAGGCCGGCATCGGCTGCAACGGCAACTCGCCCGCCTGCGGGCGGGGTGTGCCGGGGTCGGTTTCCCAGGGCAGGCGGTGCGGCTGGTGCTGCACCTGCTCGTAGGCGGTCGGCGGGCGGCCCAGCAGGCTGCCGCCGCTGCTGGCCAGGGCACTGGCGATGCACAGGTTGCCCTGCACCACGAACACATAGAAGCGGCTGAACCAGTCCGCCAGCTGCTGGCCATCGGCACCCTCGGCGCGCAGCTGCGCCAGCTCTGCATCGAAGCGTTGCAGACCGGGCGCCAGGGCCTGCAAATGCGCCCGTGCCTGGTACTGCATGCGCAGTAGCAGCGGCAGCGAACGCAGCAGGCGCAATGGCCGCCACGGCAGGTGCGGGGTGGCCCCGCCGACTTCGCCGGCATAGCTGGCCGAGGCCACGCCCCAGTCGGCCAGGCGCGCCAGGAACAGGTCGTTGTTGATGTACGAGGCGCCGCCAAACACCGCGGTGAAGGGTTCGTTGTCCTGCAGCACGCGGCTGTCCCAACGCGCCATCACCGCCGGGATGCTGGCCGCGGCGCGGCGCTGGGCATACTCGACGAAGCGGCTGGGCTGCGGCGGCAGAATCTCCGCGATGTTCGCCGCAGTCAGGTGGCGGCGCCAGCCGTGCTCGCTGATTGGCCGGTACTGCAGCAGCCACAGCTGCTGGCCGTCCCAGGCCCATTCGATATCGCCGGGCACGTAGTGGAACACCTTGAGCACGCCCTGCAGAAAGCTCCACAGCAGGGTTGCCCTCAGGCCATGCAGCGGCTCGAAATGGCCGCTCTGCCAGGCCTCGCCCAAACGCGAAAGGGTCGCCCGTTGCGGCGTGGCCGTGCCATCGGCCAGGGCCTCCAGGTGGCCTTCGACCCACTCAAGCTCCACCGCCAGGTGGCGCACGAAGGCGATACCCGACACCTGCGGGGTGATGAAGCGCTGCACCACCACTTCCTCCACGCCCGCTGCGCGCAGCTCGGCGACACGCCCAGCCACCTGCCCGGCCGGCACCCGCAGGTAGGTGGTGCTCAGGCCGGCATTGGCCGCATCGGCCTGGTCTTCGCCGTAGCTGGACGAACGCACCGCCCACAGCGCGTCAGGGGCTGCCAGCAGCAACTGCGCCAGGCGCGGGTCACTGGCAGCCTCCAGCGTCAGTGCCTGCGGCACCGCTTGCCCGGCCAACTGCGCCAGGCGCAGGCGCCCGCCCTTGGTGTGGGCGACAAAGCCCGGCTCGCCCGATTCCAGCCAGGCAGCAAAGTCGGCCGGTGCGTCGATCCACGGGTAGTGCCCCCAGCCCGGGCGCAGGCTGATGCGCAGGTCGGCACGGGCGAGAATCGCCGACCAGGCGGCGGCCTGGGTGATGCCGAGCATCTGGTCCTGGTCGCCCCACACCAGCTCCACCGGGTCGCTCACCCACTCCAGCAGTGGCAGCGCGGTGTCGGCGCGCAGCTGTTGCCACGACGGCACGAACGCCCGGCAGCGGGCGTAGCCGGCGCCCATGCGCCGGTACTGCGCGGGCGTCCAGCGTTGCGCAGAAAACTTGTGGGCGAACCAGCCCGGGCGGTGGCTCAGCAGCCAATGGATACCCTTGCGCATCGGCCAGGGCGCCATCAGCGCCGGCAACCGGCGCTGCCACAAAAAGGCGCCAACTGGCGCCAGCAGTACGCTGCGGCTGAAGTGCCCCGGGCGGCGCTGCAAGGCGTGCAGCACAATCAGCCCGCCAACCCCCACCGCCATGATCGCGTGCCCGCACTCGGTCAGCGCCAGCAACGCCTCGGCGTAGCCTGCCAGGTCGTCGCAGGGCGGCTGCGGATTGTCACCGAAGCCCGGCAGCTCCAGCGGCTGCACGCGGTAATGCTGGAAGTGCGCCAAGGCATCGTCCCACCAGTCGGCAGCACTGCCATTGCCGGCGAGCAGGTACAACAGGGGCTGTTCAGCCAAGACAAAATCCTTTTAAACGGTGGAGGCACGCCGGTCATGGCGGTACAGCCAGAACAGCGGCGGCAACAATACCAGCAGTGCCAGGCTGTCGACAGCCAGGTGCGACCACATGCCTGCCTGCAGCGAAATGGCGATGTCCTGCGGCGCCCACAGCAGCAGCCCGGCCATCAGCCAGCCCCAGGCGGCGCTGCTGCGGTAGCGGTCGGCCAGGCGGATCAGCGCCAGCATGTACAGCGCGTTGCCTTGCAAGGTGGCGCCGAACAGCGCCATCCACCACACCTGCTGGCTGTGCCCGGCGGCTGGCGCGGCCTGGCCCCAGAAGGCCTGCTCCACCGACAGCAGGTAGCCGTCGAACAGCGCGGTGCTGCCGGCCCAGCTGAGCAGCAGGCCGCCGAGCAGGTGAGCCAGGGTGATGGCTTGCAGCCAGAGGACCAGGCGGTGGCGAGTGGCGTTGGTGGGCATTGGCAGCGTTCCTTGGCTTTCAGGGCAGTTCAAGCCTTATCGGCTGAGGCCCGTTGATTCATGTGAGCAACTGGCGGGGCCGCCTGAGCCGGCCTCATCGATTGCCGGGGCTGCTGCGCAGCCCATCGCGACACAAGGCCGCTTCCCACAGGGGCCGTGGCGCATCTGCGAGACCAGTTCTCAGCGCGACAGCGCAGCCCGAAGGGCTGGGTAATCTCCTACAGGTACTGCGCAAGCTTGAAGGTCATGAGCCCCTGTGGGAGCGGGTTTACCCGCGAACACCGGCGCAGCCGGTGCCATCCACCTTGGCGCGCATCAATATCACTGCACCGCTCCCAGGGCAAGGCGCTCTGCCACGCGCGCCGGGGCCCGCGCCGACCAACCCTTGCGCGCCATCAATGCCTGGTAGCTCGCATACTGCCTGGCCGCCTGCACAGGGTCGCCCTTGCCCCAGTAGCTGTCAGCCAGGTTGAGCCGGGCAACCACACGATCAGGGTCCGCCTGCACGACAGCAGACAGCAACGCCACCGCCTGGGCGTAACGGCCCGTCTGCTCGAGCAGCAAGCCCACATCGTTCGACCAACCAAGCCGGCCCGGGAAGAACAGCATTTCAGTGACATCGCTGGCCGTCGAGCAGCCCTCGTCATCAATACCCAACCCGGCAATGTGCTGCTCGAGCGCCGGCCTGTCTGCACGTTTGTATGCCGCAAGTGCCCGCGCCACGGCCTGCTCGAGTTCAAGCGGCATCAGCTTGTGCCGCTTGCCGCTGCCTTGAAGCTGAGCATAGGCGGCGTCAAGGGTGCGCAAGGCTTGGGCACCGTCGAAGTCAGCAAGCGGGGAGCCTTGCGCCAGTAGCCCATCCAGGCGATAGCTGGAGGCAAAGGCGCGCTCGCACCTGCTCAGGTTCAGGTTGACGACGACCGCCTCGAGCAGCAGCCCGCGAGCCGCGTGGTTGTAGGCGAAAAGCAGGTTGTAGGTGTAGGCGCCGTTACCTTCCTGATGGCTTGCCAGCAGCAGTGCATCCCCGCGGTAACCCGCCGGGCGCTCGATGATATGGGCCTGGCCTTGAACATCCAGCAGTGTCACCCCACGGCCTGCGCTGCGGGAGGCATGTACCGTAAAACCGTCATGGCTGGCCGGGCTGTAGGCATTCGCAATGGCCGGCAAGGCGTAGCGGGCGTCGACCGTGGCAAGCCGGTTGTGCGAGCCTTCTACCTCGACCCGCAGCGAGCGGGCACCGTCAGCCGCCGGTAAAACCATCACCTGGGCAGAAATACCCTCGGCAACCTCCAGGGCCATGCGCTGGGCAAGGTCTGCTGCCACGGCCACCGGGTCCAACGATGCCAGCAAGGCAAGGCTGCAGCGAAAACCTGCAGGTACTCGGCTGGCACGCAGGTTCAATATCCTTGCAAAACTACCTAGACAGAGCATCTGTAGCCAGTGCCCGATCATTGCACGAAGACCAGTTTCAACGACTGCCCATCAAACGCGTAATAGCGCTCATAAAACCCTTTTCGAAGTACCTTGCCCTGTTGATCGACCTCATCGCCCTGGCCACGCCCCTGGATGATCAGCAGGCGGCTGTCCGGCCGGGTGCTGAAGTCAAAATCCTCTTCGGCTCCCACGGCTTCACCCGTGGAATAGGCATCGGGGAAGCTGGTGACCACTTTGCCGGTTTGCGAATCCATGATCTCGCCACACACCGCCCCGGTGCCGCAGTCCAACGTGTAGGCAACATAATGGCCAGCCAGATTCGGCTTGAACATCGCCATGGCTTTACGCTTGCTCTCCCAGGACGGCATGCCCGGGTCTTCGGCTACGTAGGCGTGGTGCTTTACGCTGGCCGGCAGCGCCGCCGGGTAGTCGGCAAACACCGGGGCTGGCGCGTCGGCCCGCACGAACGGTGCAAAGCCAAGGCACAGAGCGAAGAGCATGAAGATTGTTGTGCCGCTGGCACGCTGGTCACAGCTCACAGGCCGCATCCCTTCAAGTCCTTGCACAGCATCCAGGCTTCAACCACCTTCCCTTTGAATGCTGATATCGGTCGCTGCATCAGTTGCATGACACACCCGCGTCAGTGGCTTGCGCCGCTGCGCCAAGACGTACCAGCGCCTGCTTGCTGGCCGCATCACCGGCCGCGGCTGCGGCCTGGTAGCAGGCAATGGCGCGCGCCGGCTCAGGCGCCCCGAAGCGGCCTTGCTCCAGGGCCTCAGCCTGCATCTGCAGTGCATCGGCATCGCCCATGCTGGCCGCCTTGGCCAGCGCAGCCCGGGCTTTCATCGGTGCCTCGCAAGGCTCCCCCCTCGACGAACTGTCGCCGCCGGCGCAGTAGAAGCTGGCCAAGAACATGCCCGCCGCTGGCAGTTGCTTTGCGGCCACCAGCAGCAACTGCTCGGTTGGCCCGTAGCCCAGGTAGGTGGCCATCTGCGACATGCTCAGGCTCGCAGACTGCAGGTTGATCTGCGGATCACCCGATTGTGCGGCGCACAGGTAGTTCTGCAGCCCGGCATCGAACAGCTCCAGGGTCAATGGATAGGCTTCGAGGCCGGCCAGGGACAAGAAGCCGTCACCGCGCAGTTCACAAACCCGCTGCTCGCGGTTCATGCCGGGCTTGTCGGTGACCTTCAGGTCGCGCTCATCGATCGACCAGTCCTCCAGGCGCTCGAGCCTCCAGCACTGCTGCTGGCGAAAGCCGTAGATGCGCATGTTGTTCAGGCCTGCACGCAGGTCCACCACCTCGGCGGTATGCCCTTCGACGTTGACCCGAACGGCGCCCGACGCGGCCTGGGCCGGCTGCACGAGTGGAAACGCCAGCTCGGTACTGGCGACGGTATCGGCAACCGGGGCGAAGTCCTCGCCGGAAGGTTTCAACTGCAAGCGCGACACCCTGTCCCGGGTAAACGCCCGTTGCAGTTCAGGGTCTTGGCTATAGGCCTGCCAGAAGGTAGCGAAGTCGGTTGCCGGGCAGGCGGGCTGCTCAGCCAATACCTGGGGGCAAAGCAAGGCGCCGAGCAAGGCTGCGGCGTAGCGGTGGAACTTGATCAATCAGCACTCCATGCCAGTTGAAGGCAGTTGGCCTTCGGTGGGGGATTCTCTCAGCTTCGAACAGGTGTTGCACAAGGGTTTTGCGCTGGCGCCAAGGCCGGCAACGCTGCGCCGCCCGTTAAAAGATCGGGGGGCGCTGTACGGCCCTTCGCGGGCCCGCTCCCACAGGTAAAGCGCCGGCTTGAGGGTTTGCGCGTTCCTGTGGGAGCGGGCTTGCCCGCGAAGGGCTGCAAAGCAGCCCCATGGGTAACGCTGAAACGCTAACTGACAGGCATTGGGCCTTTGCCCATTGGCGAACGTTACTCATTGCAAACGCTCAACCACTCGCGTGGGAACTCGTGCTGACTTGCCACAACCCAAGCACCACCGCCGCAAGGCAGTTACTTGTAACTGACATCGCCGTCCTTGACCCATTTGCGAATGACCTTGCCCGAGGCAGTCACATACTCGCTGAAGAACCAGAACGTCCCGTCTGTTACTGCGTCGTCCAGTAATGTGACTTCATCACCTTTGACCAGGTACATCTTCGTCTTCGCGCCTTCCGAGGTAGCCGAGTAAAGGCTGGCCTTGTCGGCCACGACTTTTGCTTTCAACGGCTGACGTGCATCGTAACCACGCACATCGGTAACCAGCAGGGTGTCAGACTGATTACCCTGCCAGCGCGTTCTCTTCACATAGCCGCAACCGACGCACTCGTCCTCATAAAGCAGCGTGAGCCGATCACCCTCTACATCAAAGACTTTCTCATGCCATTTCCCGGCATCGCGATAGGCGCTTACAAGGCGCCCGGACTGCACCTTTACGTTGCACAGCGGCTGCTCCCAGGCCGCAGTGGCTTTCAGGGCCTGTGCATCGAACAGGTAAAACTTGCCACACGCGTTGACGCTGCTGCCAGTGGTCAGCGCCACGTAGTCCCGGCCCAGGATATTTTTTGGTATGGCGTTCTCGTAGCCTGAGTCCAGGTCCATGTTGAACTGCGCAGGCACCGTTACCGCTTGGCAGTGACTGTCGAGGCAATAAGACAGTACGCCTTCTTGAGAAAGCTCCAGGCTGCTGCGCTCCGTTGCGCCGGCATGCGCACCTGCCATGACCAAGGACGCCATCATCAGGCCGCTGAATATCTGCAGCACGCTAAATCGGCTACTACTGATCAGCCAGCAGATGGGCAAGACGCTCATAGTCCAATCGTTCAAACTTAATACTTTCATTTTTTTGCGCAACATCTATATAGCGGGGCCTCGACAAGTCCGCAACATCGTATACAGTGTACCCATGCCCACCCTCAATCGCATAAACCTTTTCACGCCTGGAGGCGAACATAGCAGGCAAATCACTGATCAACTGATCCAGCTTAGTGTACTCACGAGACACCATGACATCCTGAATCTGTCCTTCCGGCACGACAACACGCCCCACACCATCGTTCATCTGAGTATCGATGCTGGCAACCTGCTCCAGCCAGGCATCAGTAAAACGATAAAGTGTATCCAAGTACCCTTTATCCAAAACCTTGTTCAGCCCGCAGACCGCCTTTCTTATCAGCATGCCATTGGTACCACTTCGAACATTCACATAAAGACAGTCGACCACCACTTTACCGCTAGAGTAAAGTAGTGTGAAGTCACCCATAAATTGATATCCACCGGTGACATTTTCGTACTCTAAAGCAGGCCCACCGTTAAACTCATTGAGAATTTTTATATTCTGCCCTTCCCCACCAATCACGCCGTTGACGGTAAGCATGACACCGTCGCGCTTAAAGTGAAGAGCATCGCCCTTGGTACTGAACCCTTGAATCTCCGACTCCGAGGCAACAGCCTCAAATACAAAAACCGTCAACAAGGCAGCTATCGCACTCAAAAATTTAGCCACTCTTTTGGCTCCGGTGCCGACGAGGTGAGTATTCTCATATCCAGCCGCTGCACTTCATACCCCCATTCCTTTTAATCATTGCAATCGCTCATCCACTCGCCTGGGGATTTGAGCAGACTTTCCATCGCGCACCATGACCTGACGATAACCCCGATAGTACCCCTGCGCCTCGCCCTTCCTCCCCAGCGCCCACAGGGAATCAGCAACATTCAACTTCAAAGGCACTCGCTCGGGGGCAAACGACAGCAGCTTTTTGTAGAGCAGCATTGCAGTTTCATGCCACCCACCGCCCGCCATGTAAAATGCAAGATTATTGTAATCCACTACATTCGCATCGCTGAGCGGGTAGCAACTCGCGTACGAATCCATACCCATAAAAGCATAATCATACACATCAGCATTGCGTTGCTTCGGAGAAGCTATCGCGCTCAACCCCTTTACTAATTTGGCTGGTGTCAGGCCACGAAGAGAAAAATCAGATTCGCCATCCTGAGCATTTTCCCAGCTCTTCCCCACCCAGCTACCACCACACTCTTGTATGCCACCCGAGTAAGTTACACAGCCATCAGAAAGCCTCAAGGCCTCGCAATGGGACAGCTCCGTGTACTCCTCTTCGCCTTGCTCATTGGCGACCACCGAGTAATCGGTCCGCTGAATCACCAGGATTTTCCCATCTGGCGACAGCAGCGCTGGGCCCGAGAATAAAACACGGCCTTCATCTGCAGTATTTTTTCTATCAGGCCATGAATATACGCCAAAGGAATCGTGCTCACCGCTGTACTCAACATGAGACCAGCCTCTTACCCTCTCATTCCAGCCGGAAAACTTTACACTGCCGCCAACGCCCTCCAACACCAAATCCTTTTCATCACCGAGGCAAGCACCAGAAGCGCCAATCAAAAAGATCAGACAACAAAAACGATTATACACCCAGCGCTCCCTTGGGCTTGTTGTATCGATTTGAAGAGTCCGTCATGTCTGATCCCACTCTGCAAATCGCCTTAACTGACGTTGACATCCAAAGGCTCCGCCAATCTTTAAAAGCGTTCATCCCTATCAACCAATCATTGCTTTTGTGCCGCTGACACGCTGGCAACAACTGAAGCGGTGCTGGCAGTGCGAATCGAGCGTTTCTTTCTGGCCCACTGGGACTGCGGTAACGGGCTGACATGGCTTGCTGCGCCACTAGGCTTTGTACGAAAAGTGCCTGCGCGACGATCATGCTGCGTTGAAAACAGGCTCGGAATGCTCATTTGCAACCAGCAAAGTCGAGCGCGACTCCGACCGTTCCTCGCCTGTTTTCGCCTTGCCTGATCGCCGCTCGGCGACTTTTCGTACAAACCCTAATTGCGCAACCTTGACTGCATGTCCAGCCCGTACATGCTGGCCAGAACCCGGTTACTGGCCACACCCCCTCAAGTCCTTACACACCATCCATGCGTCAATGACCTTCTTCTTCGCCGTCACATACTGCATCGATACCCAGCCACCGCTTACACCCGTGACCTTGACCCGGTCACCGGCAATCACATACATACCGCTGTCCAATGCTATCGAGGCACCTGTGTAGAGCCGTGCACGCTTTTCGGCCACTTCGAAATCCGTGAGGCTGGCATCTAGCCAGTCACTGTAAAATTTCGATTGCAATGCTTGCAGGACTCCGTTGCGGTGCTTGTAGGGGTAGCTGAACAACACCGTATCCTTGTCATCGATCACATCGGCGCCATGATCGAAGAACCCGGTGCTCCGGGCATCTTTCACCAGGCCGTCCTGGGCCAAGCGGTAAACCAGCACCGAGTAGTAGTCGGTGCTGTAAATCAGACCGGGATAACTGTTGACCGGCACTCGGTGGATCACCACCAGTTCCTCGCCCACAGGGTCTTTGGCATAAAACGCATCCTCGATCCTGCCTGTTTCAGCCAGGTACGGCAGATCGTCCACATGACGGGAGACACCGGTACCACAATCCAGATAGTTCACCGTCAGACCCATTTCAGGGTCTGCGCCCTCCTGCCCCCCCTCAACCGGTTTCTCACCGAAGAACACCACTCCACCTGCCCGCGGCAATGGCGGATACGGCCCACCTGCCGGCGCTTCGCACGCCAGCGCCATCCAGGGCAGACAGGCCAGGCCCAGCAGGGCGCCCCAGCGCCCAAAGATCGTTCTCATCCTGCACACCCTTTAAATTCGGTTTTGATCAAGTCAATCATGACTTTGGTTTGTGCCTGACGAACATCCAGCGCCTTCAAGCCGCTATTGATGACCCGGGTGACTTTCTTGACCTTGGCGTCGACATCGTTCGACACCGCATCGGCCAGATCACCAATCTTGTTGGTTTTCCAGAACCAGGTACCGGACGCAACGATTGCCTCGTAGTTGGTTTCCAGCAAGCTTGGCGTTTCATCGATTCTGAAACCTATGGCATCGGCGCACTTCTTGTAGGCTTCGAAGAAAGTCAAATGCAACAGCCCTCGGCCGCGGTAGTCATTGTCTGGGTACTCGGAGCTACCGAAGCAGTGCTTGCCGTAGTTGGCGTCATTGGCAAGCAGGTGCTCACCGACGTAATCGATCATCTGCTCCTGGGTCAGGTTCATGCCTTTGCGCGCGAAACCTGCCTTGATGGCCGTCGGCGCCATGTTGAACAACGAGGTTTTGGTGTAGCTCGCGGTCGTGTAGTTCAGGCTTTCACGGAATGCCGAGAACCCAAGGGTTTCAGCCCATGCCTGGCCGAGAATGTAAGCCACCTGGGAGCATGTCGTCACGCCGTCCTGCACGAAGAACTTGTTCAACATCGGCACCAGGCTTTGGAGGCGCTCGTCAGTTACCGATTTCTTGACGAACTTCCTCATCAGGTCCACCGTCAGCGTGATGTCGGCAGCGCACGCCTTGCAATGGTTGGTATTCGAAGCCACCGCCTTGGCATTCGCAATGAATGCCACAGGGTGGAAATGCCAGGTCACACCGTCACCCGCAGGTTTGGCTGCCGCGAGATCATCCCAGAACACCAGTTTGTCAATCTGACCCTGCTGGTGCGCCAACAGCTCGGGCGATTCCTCGAGCAAGGTCTTGAGCTTTTCCCACTTCGGCTTATCCGACTTATCCTTCCATTCGGTGGGATGCTGGGCAATCAATCTGGCCCAGCGATCTCGAAACTGAGTGTCGCTAAGAGCCCGCTTGAGTTCGGCAGGAGACAGTTCGTCGTCGCCGTCGGTATTGATCTTGTCGTACAGTTCCTTGAAGAATGCAGGCATGTTGTCGGGATCGACAAACCCATCCGCATCGGGGTTGGTTTCCTTGATGATCTGGAACCCGAGCTTCTCCCAGTCGTGCTGGCAAACAAGCGTGGCCTGGTCTTTTTTCTGCACCACCTTCTTTTCGCCCGCCGTCAGCTTGACCGGGAACTCGTACCATTCAGCCCCGGCCGCGTCCTTATAGACGACAGCCTTGTCCAGATCGACGATCTGGCCTTCATTCAGCATCACCTGCTCGGTCGAAGGGGGCTTCATCCCAAGCGATCCAGCCGCTACATCGAGGTACTGCTTGCCCTTTTTCAACCCGGCCTCGTTCTTGAGAAATTTCTCAAGGTTCGCGTCGGCGGTGAAGATTTCCACATGGGCCTGGAACATCTGCTCCTTACCGCCATCAGGGCCACTGGGGAACTCGTTCAAGCCAAAAAAGCCGACAGGGTCTGCAGCCTTGATCGCGGCCTGGGTTACCACTACCTCATCGAAGTCGACCGGGGTCAGCGAGTCCCAACTCAGCATGGCGGGTGAGCGATTCTCGACTTCGGCCCAGAACGTTGGTGGTATGACGCCATCCCGACGAGGCTCACCGGAGATCCAGGTGCATTCAGCCATGCGAACTTTCTTGCCGTCGCGTTCCAACAGCCGGGTCTTGCCGCTATGAAACTTCAAACGCCCCCGATAGTTGAGCACCGCCACCCGCTGTGGGCCGACGGCATCGCCCGCGGGCGCTTCATACAGGGGAAGGCCCTGGGCGTTGACCACAGTGGCCATGACTTCGCCCTGCCAGTAGTCAGGCATCTTGCGCAGCGGCAAGGGAACAGGCTCCCAGATCGCCTTGTTCTCCGAGTCACTCCAGTAAGGGTTGCCACCCTGCTTGTAGGCGAACCAAACCTGATCCCCAACTTTTCGGGTGCCCACCTTGCCCTTGGTTATCTGGCCTTTGGCATAGGTGTCGGTGCCGACTTGCGTCTCCTCGAGCACCTCGAACTCCGTGCCTTTGGGGATAGCGCCGTATCGCCTCGAGTTCCTGTCACTGCCTTCACGCCCGATGAACGTACCCACGACCATGCGAATCCGTGGTTTGGCCTCTGCATCAGGCTTTGCATATTCGTCATACGGCAACAGGTGCATGTACAGCGAATAGAACTCCAGCGTATTGGTCTTGCCGTCATCGGTCTTGGGCGAGGTGTACTTGTGCCTGACCAGGCAGAAGGAGGTAGAAGACTGGTAGGTCTCGCCAGCGAATTCGGACTTCAGGTAATCCTTGTTCAGCCGGTAGGCCACAACCTCGCCATCGGCCATGCAGCGCAACGGGCTGCTTCGGATGCATTGCGGTGCGCCCAGGTTGCTGAAGTGCAAGCCCCCGTGCCAGAAGTTGTGATTGCTGACCAGATAATGGCCGGAACTTTCCGCCTGCAGGAGCTTGTAGATTTCGTCGGCCGTAGCGTAGGGCTGGTTGTTCTCCTGGAAGATGGGGAACGCGAATGCCATCGGGGCATCGATCGCAGGCTTGGCTTCGGGCGCCGGGCTCTCTGCAGGCTGCTGCGCCCCACCCGTCTTGTACTGTGGCTTGGGCCTGAGAAATTTTGTCTGGTTCGGCCAGTAATAGCTCCAGTTCGAGGCACCAAACTTTGCCGATGCGGGGCCCGTTGAGCTTTGCGAACCGAAGAAGTTGCCTTTTTTGGTAGCGTGGTCGTACGACTCGACCACGCCGACGTGGTACAGCGCGCGAGGATTAACACCATAAGACATTTCTCCCCGCCACAGCACCAGATCGCCTGGGATTACCTTGTCCTGGGCAATCTCATCAAACTTTTCGGAGGTCTCCAGGCTGGCAGTTGTCAGACGGCCCATCTCATAACCTTCGTCCTTGAGCATCAAGGACATCAGTTGCGAACAGTCCACCAGTGTGTTGCCCCGCGCATCCTGCCCGCCATTACCCACGAAGTCATAGGCGTAGCCTGTTTTGTACTTCTCTCGAAAACCTAGCAATTCCGGCACTTTATAAATGCTCCCTGCATTTCAGTAGCAATTCACGTTCGACGCTGCGCGCTGGCTGGCGGCCAGCCGGCTCAAAGCCTGCTTGGCGTCGCTGTCCCCCTGGGCTGCTGCCTGGCGATAGCAACCCAGGGCGCGCTGTTGATCTGGCGCCTCGAAGCGCCCGGTCTCCCATGCCGCCCCCAGCGCGGTCAAAGCTTCGCTGCTGCCGCGCTTTGCCGACTGGACCAGCGTGTCTTTTGCCTTGCCTGGCGCCTGGCACGGCTGCCCGGGCACTGTGTCGACATCACCATCGCAATAGAAGGCTGCAAGGGGCAGCCCCGCTTCGGGGTGGCCTCTGAAAGCCGCCAGCAGCAACGCTTCGGTTTTTTCATAGCCAAGGTAAGGTGCCATCTGGGAAAGGCTCAGGGCAGCGGCATCCCAACTCGCATCCGGGTCGCCAGATGCCGCCGCGCACAGGTAGTTCTGCAGCGCCGCTTCATGCAGCTGACTGGTCAGCGGGTAACGCTCTGCAGCCCCGAGCCCGTGAAAAATGCCACCTTTCAGGTAGCAGACCTGCTGCTCGTGGTTTCGACTGGCGGTGGCAGCAGGGACCTTCAGCGTTCGCGGGTCAACTGACCAGTCCTCGACGCCTTCCAGGGTCCAGCAGCCATGACGGCGGAACTGGTAAACCTTCATGTCGCTCAACCCTTGACGCTTGTCCACAACAGTCGCTGTGTCTGCCTGAATGCTCATATCAACCAGCTCCAGTGCAGGCTGCCCCGGGCGGACCAGGGGGTCGCCCAGGCTTCCCGAGCGCAGCGTCGTGCTCACGGGCTCCATCCCCTCCCCTGCGGGCTTGAGGGTCACACTTTGCAAGGTGCTACCCACAAATGCCCGCTGTACACCCGTGTCGCTGGCAAACGCCTGCCAGAACACCTTGAAATCGGCAGACGGGCACGCCGGCTGCCCGGCGAATGCCGGCGCGCCACAAGCGGTCAGCAGCAAGCCGATCACCGCCGCCGCGCCCTTGTTGCTTCTGTTCATCTTGTTGCCCATGGCTGAATCCCAAAACCCGTTGTGATCAGGGCGGCCACCAGGCCGCCGCCGCCTCACTGCGAGAACACAAAAAACTTCTTCGGTTTGTTGTTCAGCTTCGGCGGCTCATTCACCAGTGCCGTCTCCATCACCGCCCCCGCCTTGTCGGTATCCGCCGCGCCCGGCAACACCGGCGGCTTGATCGCAATGCCGCTGCCACTGCCCGGTGAGCCGCCGGCATTGAGCAGAATCTGCGCCCCCACCACCGTCACCCCGCCGGCATCGAGCTTGATGAAGCTGCCGCCGGCATTCACCGTCAGCTCAAGCCCGGCCTCGACCACCACCTTGTCACCGGCCTTGATGTGGATCTCGCTGCCCACGTCCACCAGTTGCGAGGTGCCGATTTTCACGTGCTGGTTGTTACCCACGGTGAGGTGGTCGTCCACCTTGATCTCGGTCTTGCGGTCACCCACCGTGGTGCGGTGTTCTTCGGACTGGAACTTGCTGTAGCTGTTGGCTACCACGAGGTCGTGGCGCTCGTTGCCGACGTGGATCTTCTGGTCGTTCTGGATGTTCTGGTCCCAGTCGCGCTGGGCATGCACGAAGATTTGCTCCTGGCCTTTCTTGTCCTCGATGCGCAGCTCGTTGAAGCCGCCGCCGCCGGGGCTGCTCAGGGTCTTGAAGGTGCTGCGGGTCTTGTGCATCGGCAGCTCGTAAGGCACTGGGTTGACCGCGTGGTACAGGCAGCCGCTGACCAGCGGCTGGTCGGGGTCGCCTTCGAGGAAGGTCACCAGCACCTCCATGCCCACCCGCGGGATGGCCACGCCGCCGTAACGCTCGCCGGCCCAGCTGGACGACACCCGCAGCCAGCAGCTGGTGGTCTCGTCACCCTTGCCCTCACGGTCCCAGAAGAACTGCACCTTCACCCGGCCGTATTCGTCGCAGTAGATCTCCTCGCCCTTGGGGCCGGTGACCACGGCGCTCTGGCTGCCCAGTACCTGGGGTTTCGGGTGTTTGAGCTGGGGGCGGTAGAACACGTCCCATGGCGTTGCGAAGAAGCGGTTGCGGTAGCCCTGGTGGAAGTCGTCCTTGTCGTCGGTGGTGTCGCTGGTCACCGACTCTTCCAGCACCTGTGGCTGCTTGCCTTCGTGGTGCACCTCGGTCAGCAGCCACAGGTCGTTCCACTCCACGCGCGGGTGCTCGGACAGTTCCATGAAGTGCCCACTCACCAGCCGGGTCACGTCGCCGCGGCCTTCGGCCAGGCGATAGTCGGCGCGGTGGCGCTCCAGGGCGCGCTGGCTCAGTTGCTTGCCACGGGCGCGGTCGGTGAAGCCGGCCGGGTAGTCGTAGTCTTCCAGGTCCGGTTCGTCGATGGTCGGCTGGTCGGGCTTGTAGGCGGCCTCCATCAGCAGGCGCGGCTTCTCGAAGTCGTAGTCACGCCGGCTGACGCGGCTGGTACGGGTTTCAAAGCGCACGTTGAAGCGCTTGATCACCGGCTCGTCGGCAACCATGCCGGTGTCCTGCACGTAGGCAGCCGGCTGGCCGAGCTTGGGGAAGAACGTCTGGTCGTCGCCGAACACCAGCAGGTGGCCTTCGCGGCTGTGCTCGAAGTGGTAGTGCATGCCCTCCTCTTCGCACAGGCGCTGGACGAAGTGCAGGTCGCTCTCGTCGTACTGCACGCAGTATTCGCGCACCGGGCACGGGGTGCCGAGGCTGAAGCGGTAGGCATCGCTTTGCAGGCCGTGCTCTTCGAAAATCTTGCCGATGATCTGCGGCGCGGTCAGCTGCTGGAAGATGCGCTGGTTGGTGCGGTGCGCGAGGTAGGCCAGGTGCGGCACCAATACCACGCGGTAGCGGTGCAGGCGCTTGCCCGAGTCACCCTGGGCGACCTGGTACACCTGGGCGTGGATGCCGTTGCCGTCCGGGTCGTAGGCCAGGAACGCCTGCTTGTGCAGCAGGCTTTCGAGGTCGATATCGGGGCGCTCGCTGACCAGCTCCAACTCGAAACGGTACGGCTGGCTGACGGCCTCGCGGCCGGTGAACGACAGCACCTGGAAGTCGACGTCGCAGTCTTCCAGGGTGAGGCTGAAGTGGGTTTCATTGCTGGGGTTGAACATGAGGGCTTCCTGTCCAGAAAGGGTCCGTTTGATTGGCCTGGCCAATACGCATGGGGCCGCCGGCGGGGCCGTGGTGGTGGCCTTGCCGGTTGCCGAGTTCAATCATTCGATGAAATGCCGAGGCTATGGCCCGACAGGGATCGCACCGGGCCCTGGGCGCGGTGGCAACGGTTGATGGTGCTGCTGGCAGTGCGGATTGAGCGGTTCACCCAGCCCTCCTTGGCTGTTTGCTCAGGGCCTGTCGACCGGGCCCTGATGCGATTTTCGACGTTCTGTCCACTGTGGGGCTGCCCGCGGGCAGCTAGACCGACCCTGCATGATAGCAATGAGCTACCCCGATGCTATCGGGGAGAACCTTAGACGGGTGAAATGCGGGCCAGGGTGCGGGCGTGTTCGACCAGGTCCCTGGGGTAGACCATGTGCGTGATGGCGCTGTCGTCGATGCCATACAGGTAGGCGATTGCGCCAGCCTCCAGCGCCCAGTAGCCGAAATAGGCGCCGTCTGTCTCGCTCATGGTCAGGTGGGTGTCGTGCCAGTAGTTCGGGATCGAGGCGAAAGCAAGGTACCAACCGTTACAATAATCATCGAGCAACCGCGAGGCGTCTTTCGCTGACTGCGCATAGACGCTCTCGATCAGCGAGCGGTAGTGCTCATGATAAAACGCCTCAACCTCGACCCTGCCTGGAAGGAGTTTTTTCAACAGGTCCTCATACAAGACATCCTGCCCATGGAAACCCGCCCTGTCCGTCAAGCAGACAAACCGTTGCAGAAGGTCAGGCCGCTGGAGCAAAACACAAAGGCTGACCACCTGCACGAACTCTTGGTACTCGCTTGCGTCCGACACAAGATGCAATGGCGAGATGGCTGCTGATCGCTCCTGACGCGCAAGGTCATGCTGATACTGCTCATAGGCTTCGACCAAGCGCTCCAGATAGGCCGGCAGTGCAGATATCGGCGCCCCCGCCGTGTACTCCAGCATCATCCCCATGAAGGCACACATCTTGATTTCCTGCGACGTTCGACAAGCTCCCTCCTCAGGTGTATTGCCCTCCAGCGGCTCTGCCTGCCAGTACGCTTTTGCGCCCCGGAAGAAAGTACCCAAGCTGCTGTAGTAAGACTCTGTCATGAATACCTGGCGCCTTTTCATACCATCGACTGACGCTGTCGAACCATCGCAGCCAAAAGAATGGGGCGCTGTCATGTCACTCTCCCTGTCACGTACTGCGCGACAACCGGCAAGTCGTCGGGGTCCAGTTCAATTTCCTGCAGCTCGGCGCCAAGGCCCTCAGCAACCCTGTCGAGGGTAACGATGGGGGGGCGTACGAAGGGGCGCGGGTCTTCGCCGTAATAGATCATCGCCTCGCCTTCCGGCACGTTCTCCAGCCGGGCAAACCCTTGCGCGTCCAGCGTGCCGTCCATGACCGAGCCATCGGCGAAAACGATGCGGTACGGCGCATGGGCCACCGGATCCAGGTTGGCGTAATGGAAGTTCAGCTCGAGCCAGGTTGGCGCGCTGCCGTCTGCGGGGCGCTTGGCGACCTGTTTCACATGGATGTTCTGCGGGGTGGGCTTTTCAGTCTGCGCGGGGCGCTGCGAGCCGGATGCCAAGCCGGCGCTGTTGCGCTGCTGGCGCACCCACTGCCCTACCCGCTCCTGCGCCAGGGCGAACAACTGCGGCAGTTGCCCGCCCGCATTACGTAGTACGTTACGCACCGCGGCCTGCAAGCTGGCCGGCAGCACCCCAAAGGCCGCCGAAGCCTGCACCGCCTTGTCAATCAGCGCCAGCTCCGCCGCCAGCGCCTGGGCATCGAACAACCCTTCAAGCAGCGCCTCGGGGCTGGTCTTCAGCCGGCAGCGGCCAAGCGTGTGGCGCAGCACATCGAACAGGTGGGGAGCAAAGCGCCCGGGTTGGCCGTTGACCGCACGCAGCATCTGCTTGCTGGCCTCCCCGGGGCCGGGTATCCAGCCAACCAGCGCGAATGCCAGGTCGATGCCTGCCTCCTGCTGTGCCTGTGCGCCCTCGGCATTGTGCAGGGCGATGCAGGCCTGCACGGTGTCGTCGGCATCGATTGCCTGCTTGAGGCACGGCAACTTGCCCCGGGCGATGCCGGTAGAGATGTGCTCTGCCATCGCCCGGTAATAGCGGTTCATTTCAGCGTCCAATTGCGGGTTTGTCCTTGTGATCGATCAAGTTGCGGGTTTTGCCTGGTGCCGAGTGGCTACTGGACCTGCGCCGGGTGGAAGTGCCCTCATCCGGCACGGCGCTTGGCCCTGGCGTACGCGACCAGATCCTTGGGGTAGACCATGTGGTCGATTGCGCTGTCGTCCAGGTTGTGCAGGTAGGCAACGGCCCCTGCTTCAAAGGCCCAGTAACCCATGTAGCTGCCTTCGTCGCCCTGAATATTCAGGTGCGTATCATGCCAGTAGGTACTGGCCCCTTCGAAGTTGGCATACCAGCACTGACAGTAACGGTCGAGGAAGCTGACGGCTTGCGCGGGCGTTTCGGCATCGATCGCGTCAATCAATGGTGCATACATCGGATGGTACCAGCGCTCCACATCGAAGCGCCCCGGTAGTACCTTCGCCAGTAGTTCTTCATACAGGGCATCCTCACCGATAAAGCCGGCGCGGTCTGTCATCGCCACCAACCTGGCCAGCAAGTCGGCCCTGTGCAGCAAGATGCACAGGCTCACCACCTGCACGAATTCTTCGTAGTGCCCCAGGTGGTAATCAATGCTCAACGGCGAAATATGCTCGAGCCCTTCGGCAACGGCCAGCAGCCGCTGCAGGCTCTCATACCGGGCTATCAACTGCTCCAGCACCGGCTCCATCTCCGACACAGGCTCACCTGCGGTATAACGCAGCACAAGCGCCTTGAAACAAGCCCCCTTGAGCTCGCTTGCCTTCAACGCAGCGCCTTGCCCCGGGTAGTCTTCATCGAGTGTTGCGTCCGCCCAGAAGCGGTCAGCGCCATCATAAAAGGCACGCATGTTTTCGTAGTAGCCACTGGTTACAAACTGCTGACGCCGCTTCACAAGGCCTCCCATGATCATTGCCCGGTGCCAGTGGGTTTCTGGCTACGCGCATATGCAACCAGGTCCCGCGGGTAGACCATGCTGGAAACCTCGCTATCTTCTATCCCGAACAGATAGGCGTAAGCACCTGCCTCGAACGCCCAGTATCCGAAATAGGCGCCATCGTGATCCGTCATCCATGAGTGGGTGTCGAACCAAGGTACATTGGTGTGCTCAAACCCTTCGTACCACGCCTCGCAGTACTCGCTCAAACAACGAGTCGCCGCAACCTGGTCGCCATCCGTTACACAGTCCATTGCCTGAATCAGCATCGAGTAGTGTGGGTGATACCAGCCGTCATCACAGCGCCCACGCTCGACCACCCTTGCAACAATCGATTCATATACAAGGTCGTCGCCTTCATAACCGGCGTTATCGGTCAAGGCCAGGACCCTCAGCAGCAAATCCCTCCTGAAAAGCAGAATGCACAGGCTGACAACCTGAATGAACTCTTCATATTGGCTAAGTTCGTGCTCGATGCTCAACGGCGATATCGACGGTTCCTGCTCGCTGTTGGCGAGCCTTTTCTGATACTCCTCAAGCGCGTCCACATAGCGCACCAGGCTCTCCACCAGGCGCTCGAGCGGCTCACCCGCGGTATATTTCAAGAGCAAAGCGAAAAACAGTTCGTCCTTCACAGTCTGTGCCCGCAAGGTCTCCCCTTGGCCGGGGTAGTCTTCAGCGAGAACCTTGTCCTCCCAATACGCGCGCGACGCGTCCAGTTGTACAACCATGTGCTGGTAATAGGCTTGGGTCAGAAACTGCCGGTTTCGATTCAATTGACTTCCCCTGCCACGCTCGCCTGTGAAATATCGAGAGCACGCGCATACTCAATCAGGTCTCTGGGGTAGACCATATTTTCAACATGAGCGTCATTCACCCCATATAAGTAAGCTATCGCCGCGGCTTCGAATGCCCAATACCCATAGTAACTGCCATCCCCTTCGGTCATGGTGAGATGACTGTCGTGCCATGCACAAGTCTCGAACCCGGAGTACCATTCAGTTACATACTTCTTCAGCCACCCGCTAGACGCCTCCCTTGACTCGGCGTAAACCACCTCGATCAGATCCCTGTAGCCCTCATGATAAAAGCCCGAAACCTCCGCCCGGCCCGGCAAAATCTTTTTCAATAAATCTTCATACAAGACATCCTGCCCAGCAAAGCCAGCCCTGTCAAACAGGGCGACAAACCTCTTTAAAAGATCAACCCTATGCAGCAATATACAAAGACTCACAACCTGTACAAACTCTTCATACTGACAGAGCCAATCCTCGATATTCAGCGGAGCTATATGCTCCTCTTCATGATACCCACCCAAACAAACCTGATATCGCTCATGGCAAACCACCAAACGCTCAAGGCACCCCTCTAAAGATTTTATAGGCACCCCTGCGGTATACCTTATCACCAATCCCATAAAGGCACCCTTCACCTTCTGAAACTCAGTCAACGCAGCGCCATGATTTGGGGAGTCGCCTTCGAGAGGATGTTCATCCCAATACGCTTCTGCCGAGTCCGTAAAACTCAGTATATTGCCGACGTACTCATGCGTTATAAAAGGTTGACGCCTATTCACTTGACATTCTCCAGCCTAAAATTCGGCTTTTCCATGAGTGTGTACACTTGATTGGGTTTATCAATACGCATGCAGCAGTTGGGAAGATCGCTGCCAAGAGCCCCCATGAACGCCAACACACCCCCGGCTGCGCTGGATAAACCAGGGGAGTGCTCTTATCAATTTTTTCTCACAGGAAAGGAACGGGCGTACGCAACCAAATCCTTTGGGTAAACCATGTGATCGATCTTACTATCATCTATGCCATACAGATAAGCAATAGCGGCAGCTTCAATCACCCAGTAACCAAAATACGAACCATCTTCGTCATCCATCCAAAGATGAGTATCATGCCAATAATTAGGAAGCTCCGCAAAAGCGGCATACCATCCAGTGCAATACTCACCTAACAACCTTGAGCGTTCGGAAGCACCGTCCGCATAGATGGATTCAATCAGAGACTCATACACTATATGATAATACTCATTCAACTCGTGACGTGCAGGCAAGACTTTTTTCAACAAATCCTCATACAACATATCATCGCCTGCAAACCCCGCAGCATCCATTAGCGCCACAAAACGAGCCAATAGCTTATTTTCGTGCAACAGAATACAAAAACCCACAACCTGAACGAACTCCTGATATTGAAATACTGCATCCTCAATATTTAGCGGCGCGATATTTGGCACTCCCTCATAGGCAGCGAAATCTTTTTGAAGGTCCTCATACGCTTCAATCAACCGTTCAAGATCCTTTCCCAGCGAGGATATTTCTTCACCGGCCGTATACTTTAGCATCAGCCTCATGAAGAGCGTATGTTTTCTTTCAGATGACGTCCGAAATGCGCTTTCCTCGGGCGTGTCGCCAAAAAGCGGTGAAATCGCCCTTTTTGCCAAAATCTCATCAATTATCGAAAGCATATTTTTATAATAGCCTTCGGTAATGAACTGCTGTCTACGCTTCATTATGCTCTCTCATTTCAGTGTATCCTGCTGACCGTAATTTTTGGCCAGCACCAGCAGGCAGTTGTGCTGGCGCTGCCCGAATCGTCCCCGGGGCCTCGGTTGCTCCGTAGATCGCGTTCCGACCGTGCCAAAGGCGCAGCCCGCGCGGTCAAAAAAGTTGATGTGGTGGCTGCCTGGATGCAGTGATGTCATTTGTGCAAAACCGAGATAGGCGCATCCTCAATTGATCTATCGATCACAATACCTTCCTGCTCGGCTTTATCTTCCAAGGCCTCGCGGCGAGTGCGATAGCTTTCTATCAGTTGGGGGAGCAATGCTTTCCACTCAGCCTTATCCCCAGGCGCGAAGGCTTGCCTCCACACAGACTCTTCAGACTCAACAACCAATGTAAAAAGATAACTAGCCTGCCCCGCCGCATCCTGCTCCGACTGTGAGCGCTGCACCCGGAAAACAATGTAACTTCCATTATTGTAAAAGTACCAATTATAAAGACCACTGACACTCAGCCATTGCTCATCGGACATTTCATACGCCGAATCAAACCACGGATGACTTTTTACCCTTACACCAGAAACCTCATTGTAAACGGGTATCTTGACCGATTGCGCACCCGCAATCCGAGGATCCTTTGGTGAAAGATATCGCCGCCACCCTGCACCTTGGATTTTTCGGATGATGCCATAAGCATAATCCTTAGCCACTTTATGCTGACTGTGACTTGGCACCCCTTGCAGCGTAAGGTCTACCGAATTAAGTTTACCCTCAGCCTCCCGAAGGTCAAAAACCTTTGCAGATACTACGTTGGAAATCTGCAGGTCCGGACCGCCACCCGGAACTAGAACAGTCACGGAAGGGAGATTGGAACTTGCGAAAGGAAATTTAAACTTATGAAGGCAAACACCTATCTCATCGGAGCACTCGCTGGAAAACAACCCAGGATTATCAGCCATCAGCGTGCCAACGCCCGCGCCCACCTTAAATTTTACGTTCCCTGCCATGCCCGCCTCCCCGCACCCCGCCAAGAAATAGACAATCAAAAACAGCGCTGCATATTTCACACTTAGAGCTCCAGTATCTGATACTTGCACTCCGAATACCTACACCTCACGCGGGCAAGTCTTTACTCGCCTTTGGATCCTCTGAAAAAATTTTTCAAACGCTCGCCTCACATCCAACGGCATATAAACCGGCCTGTTGACATACTCATACAGAACTGCAGCCCTACCCAACCTACTTAAAAAGCTGACCGCCGGCAAACGAGTAACCCCTCACTTTTGCCGACAGCACAGTACTGAGTTGAGCCACCTAGGGGGTAGCGAGGCAGCGGTTGCGGCAACCCTGGTGGAAGTCGCCCTCGCCGAGCACTTCGGCCAGAGATTCTCAGCCCCTCCAAACTGCCGCCTCAATTGAATTTCTTCAGATAAAACTTTATGAGCGCGGCATTTTTATAAGCAAAAACTGATGGATCGCCTTCCGAAAACCCGTCCATTCCCTCCGACTCGCCATCTGTTTTTACCAATTGATTTTCCACCAGAAGTCCATTCCCTGTCGGGGCGTAGCTATGAATCTCATAGTATCTACCATGCGTGCCTAGCGCCATAAGACACACCTTTCTCGAAATCAAAACCACAACATTTTTCACTCCCCTAACCGGATAGAAAAACACAGTCTCAACTTCAGGAATCCCACCATCCTCTTTGTAAACTGCAATAACCGATCGCTCATTTTCGCCACTACTCTTTGGCTTATCAAGCACCAACCAAATATCACCTCCTTCTCCCGGAACCACTGAGACCCGGCCATTTTTTACTGCATCAGTTTTAAACGGCCCCTGTATAACTTCACGCTCATCAGGCACCACACCACAATTCGCAGATGCCGCCTCAACACAAAAAGGTTAGCAAACAACAGAACAACACTAAGCACCTTCAACATTTAGCTGCGATCCGAATGCCAAGCCGGCGTTGTTGTGCCAAGGCGAACAATTGCGGAAGTTGCCCGCCCGCATTACGTAGCACGTTGGGCCCTTGCGTACTCGACAAGGTCCTTGGGGTAGACCATGTGGTCGATTGCGCTGTCATCCAGATTGTGCAGGTAAGCAATGGCCCCGGCCTCAAACGCCCAGTAACCCACGTAGCTGCCTTCATCGCCGTCAATTTCCGTGTGGGTATCGTGCCAGTCGGTTGAAGCACCTTCGAATGCTTCGTACCAGCCACTGCAATACGCCTGCAGATGCTGCGCCGCCTCATCGGCTGATCGCGCATCCAGTGCCTGCAGCAACCGCTCATACATCGGGTGGTAGCAACGCGTCACCCTGACGCGATCGGGTAGCAGCTTGGCCAGCAGCCCTTCATACAGCGCATCGTCGCCGGAAAACCCAGCCTGATCGGTAAGCGTCACAAAGCGAGCCAACAAATCCGTGCGATGCAGCAGAATACACAGGCTCATGATCTGCACGCATTCTTCATAGTGCGCCAACAATGCCTTGATACTCAGCGGGGAAACATGACGTACGCCTTCGGAATATTCCAGGCAGCGTTGGTAGGTTTCGCACTGTTCGATCAACCGCTGCAAATGGGGCTCCAACCGGTCTACCGGCTCGCCTGCCGTGTATCGCAACAACAGGCCGCTGAAGGTGGCTAGCCGTATCTCATCGGCCTTGATCGACTCCCCCTGCCCCGCATAGTCCTCATCCAGGGTTTGCGCATTCCAGAACGCTTCCTCTTCATCGAAAAAGCGCACCATGTTTTCATAGTACTCGGCAGTCAAGAACGGCTGACGACGATGCAGTAACTCCACGCTTGCGCCTCACTCACTCCATGGCAAACAGCGCCTTCCTTCAGGAAAGCGCAATTGCGTTTCAATCCTTCGCCGGCAAGGCAGCGCCGCGTTTCTTGCCGCGCGCATACTCAATCAGGTCTCTGGGGTAAACCATGTGGTCCACAGCACTATCGTCAATATCATAAAGGTACGCGATGGCAGCCGCTTCCAGCGCCCAATAGCCGAAGTACGCACCGTCTGTTTCAGTCATGGTCAAATGCGTATCGTGCCAATAATTTGCAACGTCGGCAAAACCGCTGTACCAGCCCCGGCAATACTCGTTCAGCCGCTCGGCAGCGCAGTCAGCGGTTTCTGCGTACACCGCCTCGATCAACCAGCGATAGCACTCGTGGTAGAACTCATCCACTTCATGCCTGCCGGGCAAGCGTTTCTTCAGCAAGTCCTCGTACAGCACATCCTGGCAATAAAACCCGGCGCGGTCTGTCAGCCGGACAAAGCGCGTCAGCAGGTCATCACGGTGCAACAGCACGCAAAAACTGACGACCTGTACGAACTCCTGATATTCGTAAAGCGCATCACGGATATTCAGGGGTGATATATCCGGCTCCCCATGATATTCGGCCAACGCACACTGATACGCCTCGTAAGCCTCGACCAGTGCCTGCAGGTAGCCCCCCAGTACCGAGATGTCTTCTCCCGCCGTGTAGCGAAGCATCAGGTTCTTGAAAGCCGACATCTTGATTCTGGATGCCGTCAACGATGCACCCTGCGCAGCGGTCTCGCACGGCAAAGGCTGTACGGCGAGGCGTGCCTTGATCGAATCATGAAACGCGGCAAGATGGCGGTAATAGCTATCCGTGATGAACGGCTGACGTCTCTGCAAAATACACTTTCCTTGTTGTTGCCAGTTCATTGGCGAGCCTTCCATGATCAGTCGCTACTGTGCGGGCCCATGATGCCTGGCGTACGCCACAAGCTCACGCGGATAAACCATGTGGTCAATCGCACTGTCATCGATGCCATACAAATACGCTACCGCAGCGGCCTCGATGGCCCAATAGCCGTAATAGCTTCCGTCATCATCTTCAATGTCCAGATGACTGTCGTGCCACTTGGCGCCCACTGCGCAGAACCCGTTGTACCAGTTATCGCAATAGCGTTTGAGCAACCGCGAAGCGTCACCCTTGTCGGCGGCATAAATAGCGCGGATCAAGTCGGTATAGCTTTCATGGTACCACTCATCGATGTCTGCACGCCCAGGCATGACCGGTGCCAACAACGACTCATACAAGGTGTCTTGCGCATAAAAGCCTGCCGGGTCGAACAACCCGACCAGACGAGCCAGCAAGTCCGTGCGTTGGAGCAGAATGCACAGTGAGAAAACCTGCATGCATTCTTCAAAATCAGACGGGCAGCTGTCGATATTCAGCGGTGCCACATCGGCAATACCTTCCGATCGCGCAAGATCCGCCTGATAGGTTTCATAACACCCGATCAGGTGCTCCAGCGGGCGCATGAGTACTTCAACCGGCGCGCCAGCGGTATACCTCAACAGCACACCCTCAAAGGCATCCTGTTTGCACTGATAAGACCTCAACGCCTGCGCCTGGCCAGGATGGTCCTCATCAAGTGCCTGGGCGGACCAAAAGGCTTGCGAGCCGTCACATAATTCCAGCATGGCCCTGTAATACTCGTCCGTCATGAACGGCTGCCGCTTATTCAAACCGCCACCTCATCCTGCTAGCGTCGTGCACCCTGCACCGCTGGGCCAAACCAGATCAAGACCAGCACGCGTGCCAGCACTCGCTGCTTGCCTGGTCAAACAATAGCTATGTCTGGATCACTGCTGTTGATCTGGAAACTCCAAGATTTTTTGCGCTGCCTTGGCAACATCCGCTGTGACGCGGCCATCTGCACCACTACTCCTCACCAGACCAATACCAAATAGTTGCCCCCCACGAGGAGCCTTTGAACTCTGGCATGATCTCACCTGCGGTGAAGAAACGACGTGAATTAGATTGGGCCGGGCTAAACCAATAACCCGTACGAAAACAAGGCTGCCCTGCATACACCTTGCCTCCCTCCGTAGCCAAAGGCTCCGGCTTGTGATTTCGTGCATACTCAACCAAATCACGGGGGTAGACCATGTGAACAACATCACTATCATCTATATTATAGAGATACGCTATAGCCGCCGCCTCCAACGCCCAATAGCCAATATATGCGCCATCGGTATCATCCATAGTCAAGTGGGCATCATACCAATGAGCTTGAGCATCATCAAACCCCGCATACCAGCCAGCACAATACCTTTTCAAGGCACCAGAGGCCTCCTCCGCAGAGTGTGCGTAGACCGATTCAATCAACGACGCATAAGCAAAAAAATAAAATTCATCCACCTCAAATCGACCTGGAAGTATTTTCCGAACCAGATCCTCATACAAAACATCCGAGTTCGAGTAACCACCGGCATCGATCATGCCAACAAACCGCTTTAGCAACGTATGTTGGTGCAACAACACACACAAGCTCACGACCCACAAGCACTCTTCGTAGTCGCACAAACTATCATCAAGACTTAACGGCGACACACTTGGCTCACCATGATAAACAGCCAGCGCAACCTGGTGCCGCTCATAATCGACAATCAACTGTTCCAGAGCCGGCACCAACGTAACCACTGGCTTGCCCGCGGTGTACTGAAGCATGATAAATGACAATCGATCTACTATTATATTTCTGGCGCGCAGACAGGCGGCCTGTCCTGGCTCGTCCTCATCAAGCTCTTGTTCGAGCCAAAACGACTCCGCAGAACCATAAAACTCAATCATGGAGTTGTAATATTCTTCCGTTAAAAACTGCTGCCTACGCTCCAATTTTTTCTCCCTTTCTAAACGGTCCTAGAAGAACTGCACCTTCACCCGGCCGTATTCGTCGCAGTAGATCTCCTCGCCCTTGGGGCCGGTGACCACGGCGCTCTGGCTGCCCAGCACCTGGGGTTTGGGACGTTTTAGTGGCGGGCGGTAGAACACATCCCAGGGGGGGTTGAGCCCAATATTTCGCCTTTAATGTAATCGCTGATTTACTCGCACAGGGATCCGAGCTGATTTTCCTTTGCGCACCATTGCCTGTCGATAGTCCCGATAATAACCTAGCGCCTCACCCTTCTTCCCCAGCACCCACAACGAATCAGCAATATTCAACTTCAAAGGAGTTCGCTCAGGCGCAAAGGCCAGCAACTTCATATACAACTGCACGGCGGTCACATGCCAGCCTCCACCAGCCAAGTAAAACGCCAAATTATTATAATCAGCAACATTATTGTCATCCAGCGGATAGCAAGCCATATAGGAGTCGCCCCCCATGAACAAGTCATCATACACAGCCATTGATCGCGACTCTGGAGTTTTCAGTCCGCCTACTTGATCCGCCAGCACCCCCGGTGGTGTGCCCCACGTTGAAAAATTGACATTCTCCCAAGAGGTTGACCACTTCTCTCCAACCCACTCGCCGTCGCACGCCTGCACTGAACCAGAGTAGGTCACGCATCCGCTCTCTAGATCCACCGCTTCACAGAACGCCTGCTCGGTATGTTCTTCTTTGCCTTCTTCGTTTACTACTGTTGAATAATCCACACGCTGGAGCATGATATACCTCCCCCCTGGCGACAGCCTTTCAGGGATCGTATAAAATGTCCATCCTACGTCATTCGACGTCGCACCAACATACCATGGATATATATAAAAACTTTTATTCCGCCCTACATATTCAGCAACCGACCATCCTCCTCTATTATCTTGCCACTTCGAAAACCTGAGACTTCCCACTACGCCTCCGATACTCAAGTCAGGTTCAGCGGCCTGGATCGCACCAACCCCAAAAACTGCGAACAACACACCGAGAACTGTCTTATTCACCCAACGCCTCCTTTAGCTTCTGGAACCCTGAGATCCTTGTCCATCAACCCGAAAAATTGATCTTGCGCTTGGGTTTATTCTTAAGCTTTTCCACCGGTGGGTTGACCAACGCCGTCTCCATCACCGCCCCCGCCTTGTCAGTATCCACCGCCCCCGGCAACACCGGCGGCTTGATCGCAATGCCGCTGCCACTGCCCGGCCGGCTTCCACTAGTTGCGCGGTGCCGATCTTCACGTGCTGGTTGTTGCCCACGGTCAGGTGGTCGTCCACCTTGATCTCGGTCTTGCGGTCACCCACCGTGGTGCGGTGCTCTTCGGCCTGGAACTGGCTGTAGCTGTTGGCCACCACGGTGTCGTGGCGTTCGTTGCCAACGTGGATCTTCTGGTCGTTGCCGATGTTCTGGTCCCAGTCGCGCTGGGCGTGCACGAAAATCTGCTCCTGGCCTTTCTTGTCCTCGATGCGCAGCTCGTTGAAGCCGCCGCCGCCGGGGCTGCTCAAGGTCTTGAAGGTGGTGCGGGTCTTGTGTGCCGGCAGCGCGTAGGGCACCGGGTTGACGGCGTGATACAGGCAGCCGCTGACCAGCGGCTGGTCGGGGTCGCCTTCAAGGAAGGTCACCAGCACCTCCATGCCCACCCGCGGGATGGCCACGCCGCCATAGCGCTCGCCGGCCCAGCTGGACGACACCCGCAGCCAGCAACTGGTGGTCTCGATGCCCTTGCCTTCACGGTCCCAGAAGAACTGCACCTTCACCCGGCCGTATTCGTCGCAGTAGATCTCCTCGCCCTTGGGGCCGGTGACCACGGCGCTCTGGCTGCCCAGCACCTGGGGTTTCGGGTGTTTGAGCTGCGGGCGGTAGAACACGTCCCACGGGGTGGCGAAGAAGCGGTCCATCACCGTCCGTGGCTTTTCGTTATTTGCCGTCGCTGCCCACTACCCTCCAGCTGCAAGGCACCTCAAGATCTCCTTTCATTCGCACACTTTAGATCACCTAGCACTCCATTGTGTAAAGCAATCTTGCACTGCCTCAAAGTCTCGCCTGGAGCCCTCAACGGCGTCACATACAACTCAAGGTCGACACCTCCAACACCAAACTTTATATTCTGAAACCCTGCATCTGCGAAATCCGTTGAAAACAGCTTACCATCAATGCCGCATATTTTTTTGAAGTCTTTGATTCGCCACGACCTATCGGGTTCCAGAACCTCCACATAAAAACAAGACCCTCTATAAGTTTTGATATATCGCAACATATAGCCACCGACGCGAGAGGATTCAACCTTGAAAATATTATCATAACCAACAGGCTCAGGCCGCTCCGACGCAATACAAGGCACCGTTGAAACCATAACCCATGTAGCAATAAAATAATCCCTAAACCCCATTAGTCACCTCATGTACTCTGCACGCTTATTGCGTCTATCATTGACCAGCGGCTGGTCGGGGTCGCCTTCGAGGAAGGTCACCAGCACCTCCATGCCCACCCGCGGGATGGCAACACCGCCGTAACGCTCGCCGGCCCAGCTGGACGACACCCGCAGCCAGCAGCTGGTGGTCTCGATGCCCTTGCCTTCACGGTCCCAGAAGAACTGCACCTTCACCCGGCCGTATTCGTCGCAGTAAATCTCCTCGCCCTTGGGGCCGGTGACCACGGCGCTCTGGCTGCCCAGCACCTGGGGTTTCGGGTGTTTGAGCTGAGGGCGGTAGAACACGTCCCATGGGGTGGTCAAGAAGCGGTTGCGGTAGCCCTGGTGGAAGTTGTCCCTGTCGTCGGTGGTGTCGCTGGTCACCGACTCTTCCAGCACCTGCGGCTGCTTGCCTTCGTGGTACACCTCGGTCAGCAGCCACAGGTCGTTCCACTCGCTGCGCGGGTGTTTGGACGGCCTCTACTGAACTGATCGGAAACCCCTAACATCTTCAGCCAAATCAGAAACAGCAATTCTATCATGCCAAAAAAAGCACATTTCAAAATCATCACTTAAACTTCTCAAGGTAGCGACGAATCAGTGCTGCATTTTTATAAACGAAAACGACGGGCTCATTTTCCGAGTAGCCGTCCATTCCATGCGACTCTCTATCGTATTTAACCGCCTCATTTTCTACTAACGTACCATCCGGCGCCGGCTCATAACTGCGGATTTCGTAGTACCTACCATGCGTACCCAATGCCATTAAGCAAATTTTTCTAGATATCAATACAACAATATTCCCCACCCCTTTAACTGGCTGAAAGAGAACCGTTTCGACCTCCGGAATCCCACCATCATCTTCATAGACATCAACAACATACCTGTCCTTCTCACCGCCTGACTTACTGGGCTTGTCCAAAACCAATGCAATATCACCCTCTTCATCACCTGGAATGACGGATATCTCCGCGCCCTTGATTACATTAGTGCTAAATGGCCCCTGAATTGTTTCGCGCTCATCGGGTAAAACACCACACCCCGCAAAAGCCATGGTGCCACGCGCAATAAAATAGCAGCAAAAAATCGCTTTAAGTGACTTTGACATTGAAATACCCCACCAATACTTTAAAGCATTCAGCCCCGTCTAATTGTCAGACAAAAACATCACAGCGCAGCTCGCCAACCTCCCCATTAGCTACTGGAAGCAAGCACTTCACTCGTTTTCAGGTATGGGTTTTAACGGTGTAAGTCCAAGCACGAACTCAGCTCCATTTTTCCACCGCGCATTTCGTAGAACTGTACATCGGTAAAATCCGTCCTGAAAGAGCGCTTCTCAAAATCACATATCATTTCCTAACGAGCAGCATCCCAATGATCAAGCCACGCAATCACCGCCCCTCTACTTTTATTTTTCGAAACCTTGGCTTCCGACTTATCAGATCTACTGCAGCCTCTCATTTACCCGTGCTGGCACTCGATTTAACTGCCCCTTGATCGCCATGGTCTCGCGGTAATCTCTGTAATATTTCAGTGCCTCAATTTTCTTACCCAGCGCCCACAGCGAGTCGGCGGCGTTAAGTTTCAAAGGGGCCCTTTCGGGCGCAAACGGCATTAGCTTCTCATACACAGCCATCGCCGCCGCGTGCTCACCACCTTGCGCCATATAAAACCCCAGATCGTTGTAGCTTGCCACATTGGCTTTTGAAACCGGGTAGCATGCAGTATAAGAGTCGACCCCCATCAGCAACGAACGTGATACGGCATTGGTACGCGCTCCTGGGGCAAGGCTCTTGGCATAATCAGCCAAAGCGCCGGGCGCTCGCAACCAATGGGAAAAATCAATCTCACCCGATACCTCAGAGTGCCATCTACCCTGCTGCCAACTCCCCTCACATTGCTGTATCGAGTCCGAATACACAACGCACCCGGTATCTAGGTCTACAGCGTCACAGTAGGCTTGCTCCGCGTTTTCCTTTTGCCCCTCATCATTAATGACAGTGGCGAATTCCACGCGTTGCAGCATCAGGTACTGCCCTCCCGGTGAAACATCATCTGCGGTCGCGTAAAAAACCCACCCGCCTTCCGCTGAATTATTTCTGCCTGGCAAATCGTACAAATTGAAGTGTGTTGGGCCTTCGGTATAATCGGCTTCAAACCAGCCACTGTGACGCGGCTCCCACGCCGAAAACTTGATGCTGCCTTTCGCGCCTTGGATGGTGGATGTATGCTCTGCTGCCAAGCATACAGTCATTGTCGGAGCAACGATCAGTAACCCCACAAGTAATCTATGCACCTAGTGCCCTCTTCAGTTTATTGTATCGATCCGTCGAATGTGTCATGCCAGGCCGATGCGCCGAGTAGTATTCCAGAACCTCCCGTTCATAGGCTGCTCAGGGTCTTGAAGGTGCTGCGGGTCTTGTTTGCCGGCAGCGCGTAAGGCACCGGGTTGCGGCGTGGTACAGGCAGCCGCTGACCAGCGGCTGATCGGGGTCGCCTTCAAGGAAGGTCACCAGCACCTCCATGCCCACCCGCGGGATGGCTACGCCGCCGTAACGCTCGCCGGCCCAGCTGGACGACACCCGCAGCCAGCAGTTGGTGGTTTCAATGCCCTTGCCTTCACGGTCCCAGAAGAACTGCACCTTCACCCGGCCGTACTCGTCGCAGTAGATCTCCTCGCCCTTGGGGCCGGTGACCACGGTGCTCTGGCTGCCCAGTACCTGGGGTTTCGGATGCTTGAGCGGCGGGCGGTAGAACACGTCCCAGGGGGTGGCCAAGAAGCGGTTGCGGTAGCCGGCGCGACCGTGCCGGCTACCTAGATGAAGTGCGTAACACTGAAGGTCGAAAAGGACCTTCTCTGTGACGCGGTCTTGCGCACCACTACTCCTCGCCGGACCAGTACCAGAAGGTCGCACCCCATGCAGAGCCCTTGAACTCCGGCATGACCTCGCCTGCGTTGAAGAAACGCCGGGAGTTCTCCTGCGCTGGGCTGAACCAAAAGCCGGTGTCGGTACAGGTATCACCTGCTGCAATTTTTTTCGGGCTCTGCGCAGCCGGCTCTTCCTCATCGAAGCGTGCGTACCAACGCAGCGAGCGTTCCTCGTCATAGCCGTTGCCATACTCGGAGTACGATTGCAGCGTATCCGGGTCTGACGCACGCAACGGTTTCAAGATGCGGTTGACTGCAACATAAAGCTTGGGCATTTCCGTTGCTGAGCCAAGCTCAGGCAGGGCACCAGCCCTGACGATCAACCCGCCGCTGTACTCGAGACAATGGATACCGCCTTGAGATGACAGTTTGCGGCGTACCCAATCTAGGCCGCCCAGACGCCCCAGCACTGTTCGGCCCACAATGGTGAACCAGTTGACGCCCTTGATATGTCCGATCAGCCTCAGCGAATGGGCCATGGCCATAGTATCGACCTCCAACCCCGGATACTTCTGCGAAAGCTCATATTCGACAGGCATGTACTTATCGAAGTCATACGGCAACAAAGTGGAAAGACCGCCATAGCCGTGCTCGGCATCCACTTGCTCGCTGAGGTACTGCACCCATGCCTGGAAACGCTCGACGCCGTCAGGTGTATCCAGCATCGACCATGGGACTGTCATTTTTATGTAGGATCTATGTCGATCACCGCGCTCTTCACGGGTATTGAGCACTGCCAAGCTGTACCCACCTACTTCATAAATAGAAGAACCACTGCTCAAAAACAATTCAAACAGACCCGGCTTTTCTGCAATCGCCTTCAGGGCGTTTTCCAGCGCCTTACTAGAGTATTTCTTGTATCGCTTATAAACCATACCTCGAAGAGAGCTCCCAAACTCTTCAGAAAATCTCTTAAAGCAACCCGTTATGCGCTCTATGACCTCAGGAGTATAGCCATTACGAAAGTACAGCGTGACGACCACACCCAACCTGACTACCGGAATGCCGTCAGAAGAGTCGAACTCCAGATTACCGAGTTCTTGTTTAATTATTTCAATACCGCTCATTTTCACTCCCTGGGCTGATCAGGGTAGCCTTCGAGGAAGGTCACCTTGCTTCCATGCCGTACCAGCAGCCTGCAGGATCACGGACGATAACTCTGCTAAATGCCTTGCTTGACTATTCAATGAAATGCTGGGGCTGGAGGCAGAGGAGGATCTTCACCGCGACGCAGCCACCTGCCTCATTACTCCTCGCCGGACCAGTACCAGAAGGTCGCACCCCATGCAGAGCCCTTGAACTCCGGCATGACCTCGCCTGCGTTGAAGAAACGCCGGGAGTTCTCCTGCGCTGGGCTGAACCAAAAGCCGGTGTCGGTACAAGTACCCCCTGCCGCAATTTTTTTCGGGCTCTGCGCGGCCGACTCGTCCTCATCGAAGCGTGCGTACCAACGCAGCGAGCGTTCCTTGTCATAGCCATTGCCATACTCGGAGTACGACTGCAGCGAAAACGGGTCTGACGCACGCAACGGCTTCAAGATGCGATTGACTGCAATATAAAGCTTGGGCATTTCCGTTGCGGAACCAAGCTCAGGCAGGGCACCAGCCCTGACGATCAGCCCGCCGCTGTACTCGAGACAATGGATGCCGCCTTGAGATGACAGCTTACGTCGTACCCAATCAAGGCCGCCCAGACGCTCCAGCAGTGTTCGGCCCACTATGGTGAACCAGTTGACGCCCTTGATAGACCCGATCAGCTTCAGCGAATGAGCCAACGCCATAGTGTCGACCTCCAGCCCCGGATACTTCTGCGAAAGCTCATATTCGACAGGCATATACTTATCGAAGTCATACGGTAACAAAGTGGAAAGACCGCCATAGCCGTGCTCGGCATCCACTTGCTCGCTGAGGTACTGCACCCATGTTTGGAAACGCTCGACGCCGCCAGGTGTATCCAGCATCGACCATGGGACTGTCATTTTCATGTGTGATCTAAGTCTATCAGCGTGCTCCTCACGGCTAGTGAGCACCGACAACCTGTATGCAGCCACTTCATATACAGATGCCGCACTATTCACTTGCAACTCAAACATACCTGCACGAGCCGAAACGTCGCTTAATGCATCGCCCAAGGCCTTAACACCATATTTCTTGTACCGCTTATATATCATGCCACGAAGAGAGCCCCCGAATTCCTCAGAAAACCTCTTAAAGCAATTCGTTATATTTTCTATAACTTCAGAAGCATAACCATTACGAAAGTACAGCGTGACGACCACACCCAACCTGACTACCGGAACGCCGTCAGAAGAGTCGAACTCTAGATTACCGAGTTCTTGTTTAATTCTTTCAATACCGCTCATTTTCACTCCCTGGGCTGATCAGGGTAGCCTTCGAGGAAGGTCACCTTGCTTCCATACCGTACGCGACAGCCTGCAGGGTCGTGGGCGATACCCTACTGAATGCCTTGCTTGACTATTCAATGAAGTTCCGGGGCTGGAGGCAGAGGAGAATCTTCACCGCGACGCAGCCACCTGCCTCATTACTCCTCGCCGGACCAGTACCAGAAGGTCGCACCCCAAGGGGACCCCTTGAACTCCGGCATGACCTCGCCTGCGTTGAAGAAACGCCGGGAGTTCTCCTGCGCTGGGCTGAACCAAAAGCCGGTGTCAGTACAGGTATCACCTGCTGCAATTTTTTTCGGGCTCTGCGCGGCCGGCTCTTCCTCATCGAAGCGTGCGTACCAACGCAGCGAGCGTTCCTTGTCATAGCCATTGCCATACTCGGAGTACGACTGCAGCGAAAACGGGTCTGGCGAACGCAACGGCTTCAAGATGCGGTTGGCTGCAACGTACAGCTTGGGCACTTCCGTTACTGAGCCAAGCTCAGGCAGGGCACCGGCCCTGACGATCAACCCACCGCCGTACTCGAGACAATGGATGCCTCCTTGAGATGACAGCTTGCGGCGTACCGAGTCCAGGCCACCCAGACGCTCCAGTAGTATTCTGCTCACGATGGTGAACCAGTTGACGCCTTTGATAGACCCGACCAGCCTCAGCGAATGGGCCAACGCCATGGTATCGACCTCCAGCCCCGGATACTTCTGCGAAAGCTCATATTCGATTGGCATGTACCTGTCGAAGTCAAACGGCAACAAAGTAGAGAGACCACCATAACCGTGTTCTGCACTCACTTGTTCACTGAGGTACAGCACCCATGCCTGGAAGCGCTCGACGCCGTCAGGAGTACCCAATGCCTCCCAAGGCACAGTCATTTTAATGTAAGACCTGAAAGTGTCGCCGTGCTCCTCGTGGGTATTGAGCACCGCCAAACTATACACGCCAACATCATAGGCAGAGGAAGCGCTACTCAAATGCAATGCAAATCGGCTCGGCTTCTCTGTAATCGCGCTCAAAGCGCTCTCCAGTGACTTACGGGTATATTTCTTATATCGCTTATAATACATACCCCGAAGAGAACCCTCAAACTCTTCAGAAAATCTCTTAAAGCAACCCGCTATGCGCTCTATGACCTCAGGAGTATAGCCATTTCGAAAGTACAGCGTGACGACCACGCCCAACCTGACTACCGGAACACCTTCAGAAGAGTCGAACTCGAGATTATCGAGTTCTTGTTTGATTTTCTCAATATTGTTCATTTTCATGTCCATCAAGCATTCGCACCAGCAAGTGCCGCAGGTGCACTAAGAATAGGCACAAGTTTCGACCAGAACAGATGAACCATCCGAACCAAAGACGCAAGAGCGAATATAAGAGATGCTGGAATAGCAGCAACAAAAGCAACCACCGTCGATGCATTCCAGACGATAACCACCAAGGCAACGCCCCCGGCGATTATCCCCAGCCACTGCACCCAAGTGATCTCCTTCAACATCTCAAGGGATAGATCCGTGTATTTCTGCACCTCCTTCCACATCTCTCGCACCTGCTCATCTGTCCATCGCATCACTTCTCCCGTGCTCTCACTCACCCACTCCCAGGCTTTCCCGGCCTCCTGGCGGACCCACTCACCTTTCTGCGTCAGCCAGGCACTGACGTCCTCGAAATACTGCCTTACCTCTTGAGACAAGGCCTCGATTGCGTTTTTCCCGTCCTCACGCAAACCCTCCACCACTTCTTGTGCAAGCGTCCAAGCTTCAAGATAAGCGGGTTTCGCTGTCGGCGCAGGACCATAAACGGGTACTGGTGTCGGTGCCTCCTTCGGCCGTTCGACGGGGAATGGCCACTTCCGGGGGTCCGACGCTAGCGTCGGATTGGTTTGAGCATTATATTCACGGTCCTTTTCTCGCTCTCCATTATCTCGGCAGTCGGTCACTTCCAGAACGGAAAATTGATCCGGACTGCCTGCGATCACGATATAGTCCGATCGCTGTTCAGGACCTAGGTCATCTCCCGGGAATTTAACCTCTACTATACGTTCCAGATTATTCGGGTGCACGAAGCCCTGATGATCCGGACCCGCTTGTCCTGGCCACCTGATACTCTTGTCCTTCACGATTGTGATATCGGGCCGCCTGAGTTTTCCGCCGAGAAACCCTTTCGGGAACGGCGTTAATGAATGCCGCCTCGCTGGATCCTGCGCGCCTTCAGAAGAGCTTAAAAATGGCCTTGGCGGCACAAACCTCATATCAAAGCTCACCTCAGCCTTGTAGTCCCAGTTGAAGCCAAAACGGTACTCGTCCGCCCTGATCAAGCCGCTCATAACAACTTGCTTTAGCTCAATGGAATATTCACCCCCACTTTTATTACCTCGCATTTTAATCTTCGGAAACTTGATGGCAAACTCCGCCTTTTCCATCAAATACCCTTTATTTCCGGGTGAAGGTAATGGGGCTTCCTTGACCGTCCCCTCGATGCTCGTTGTGGTACAACCCTGCGGCAGTTCTGGCAATCGTGGCGAAACCATGCGTCATCCCTCTGACTAGATATCTTTGTGGTCCATGTTCAATTCCTGCGGCGCGGCCTCACCCGCCCGGAACAATTGCTCTACCGGCTGAGGCTTGAGTTGCTGCGTCAGCATATTCAGATCCGCCGGCCCCTCTGTCACGACCTGGAAGGTGTACCCCTTGTCATCGCTGTACCCCGCCAACCGCGTCCCGTCGGGTTGTACGAGCACGTAGGCCGCCCCCACCAGAGGCTCACCGGTTTTCTCGTCAAGCAACTGATAACGCGCACGGTGCTTCTGGAGGGCCTCAGGCACCTTGCCAGCCAGTGCCGTAGCCGCTGCCCCCGGCAACAACGGCGGCAGAATGCCAATCCCGCTGCCACTGCCCGGCGAGCCGCCAGCATTGAGCAGCACCTGCGCCCCCACCACCTTCACCCCACCGGCATCGAGGGTGATAAAGCTGCCCCCACCGCTCAGGCTGATCTGCATGCCAGCGTCGATCACCACCTTGTCGCCGGCCTTGATATGAATTTCCCGGCCGGCTTCCACCAGTTGCGCGGTGCCGATCTTCACGTGCTGGTTGTTGCCCACGGTCAGGTGGTCGTCCACCTTGATCTCGGTCTTGCGGTCGCCCACCGTGGTGCGGTGTTCTTCGGACTGGAACTTGCTGTAGCTGTTGGCTACCACCAGGTCGTGGCGCTCGTTGCCGACGTGGATCTTCTGGTCGTTCTGAATGTTCTGGTCCCAGTCGCGCTGGGCGTGCACGAAGATCTGTTCCTGGCCCTTCTTGTCCTCGATGCGCAGCTCGTTAAAGCCACCGCCGCCGGGGCTGCTCAGGGTCTTGAAGGTGGTGCGGGTCTTGTGTGCCGGCAGCGCATAGGGCACCGGGTTGACGGCGTGGTACAGGCAGCCGCTTACCAGCGGCTGGTCGGGGTCGCCTTCGAGGAAGGTCACCAGCACCTCCATGCCCACCCGCGGGATGGCTACGCCGCCGTAACGCTCGCCGGCCCAGCTGGACGACACCCGCAGCCAGCAGCTGGTGGTCTCGATGCCCTTGCCTTCACGGTCCCAGAAGAACTGCACCTTCACCCGGCCGTACTCGTCGCAGTAGATCTCCTCGCCCTTGGGGCCGGTGACCACGGCGCTCTGGCTGCCCAGCACCTGGGGTTTGGGATGTTTCAGTGGCGGGCGGTAGAGCACATCCCATGGGGTGGCCAAGAAGCGGTTGCGGTAGCCCTGGTGGAAGTCGTCCTTGTCGTCGGTGGTGTCGCTGGTCACCGATTCCTCGAGCACCTGTGGCTGCTTGCCTTCGTGGTGCACCTCGGTCAGCAGCCACAGGTCGTTCCACTCGCTGCGCGGGTGCTCGGCCAGTTGCATGAAGTGGCCGCTCACCAGCCGCGGCACGTCGCCATGGCCTTCGGCCTGCTGGTAGTCGGCACGGTGGCGCTCCAGGGCGCGCTGGCTCAGTTGCTTGCCGCGGGCGCGGTCGGTGAAGCCGGCCGGGTAGTCGTAGTCTTCCAGGTCCGGTTCGTCGATGCTTGGCTGGTCGGGCTTGTAGGCGGCCTCCATCAGCAGGCGCGGTTTCTCGAAGTCGTAGTCACGCCGGCTGACGCGGCTGGTGCGGGTTTCCAGGCGCACGTTGAAGCGCTTGATCACCGGGTCGTCGGCGACCATGCCTGTGTCTTGCACGTAGCTGGCCGGCTGGCCGAGCTTGGGGAAGAACGCCTGGTCGTCGCCGAACACCAGCAGGTGGCCATCGCGGCTGTGCTCGAAGTGGTAGTGCATGCCCTCCTCTTCGCACAGGCGCTGCACGAAGTGCAGGTCGCTCTCGTCGTACTGCACGCAGTACTCACGCACCGGGCACGGTGTGCCGAGGCTGAAGCGGTAGGCGTCACTCTGCAGGCCGTGCTCTTCGAAAATCTTGGCGATGATCTGCGGCGCGGTCAGCTGCTGGAAGATGCGCTGGTTGGTGCGGTGCGCGAGATACGCCAGGTGCGGCACCAGCACTACGCGGTAGCGGTGCAGGCGCTTGCCCGAATCGCCCTGGGCCACCTGGTACACCTGGGCGTGGATGCCGTTACCGTCAGGGTCGTAGGCCAGGAACGCCTGCTTGTGCAGCAGGCTTTCCAGGTCGATGTCGGGGCGCTCGCTGACCAGCTCTACCTCGAAGCGGTATGGCTGGCTGATGGCCTCGTGGCCGGTGAACGACAGCACCTGAAAGTCGACGGTGCTGTCTTCGAGGGTGAGGCTGAAGTGGGTTTCATTTGTGGGGTTGAACATGGAGGCTTTCCCTGTCCGAGTGCAATCCATCGCGTTTACTGAACCATCGGCGCAGCCATGAGCCGCCCGTGGTGGCTAGGGTGTGATGCAGTTGGTGAAAACTGATGCGGCGCGCCGCCGGGTCTGTCGCCAACGCCTGCTGCAACGCCGGCCAGGCCTTGGCCGGCAGCGTCGCGGGGCGCTCCGGCGGCTCGCTGTGCAACCCGGCGCCGTCGCGACCGAACGGCTGCTTGCCGCCGGCCAGCTCGTAGATCACACAAGCAGCGGCGAACAGGTCGCTGGCAGGCGACAGCGGCGCGCCGTCGAGCAATTCGGGGGCGGCGTAGGCCGGGGTCCAGGCGCTGATGCGCTGGCGGCTGAGCTTGGCCAGGCCTTCAAGCACGCCGTCCATGGCCTGGCCCAGGCCGAAGTCGAACAGCTGCACGCCGTGCTCGCCGAGGATCAGGTTGCTGGGCTTGATATCGCCATGCAGCACGCCGCGCCCGTGGGCGAAGGCCAGCACCTCGAGCAGCCCCAGGGCGATGCCGCGCAGCTCGCCCCAGGCCAGGCCCAGGGGTTGCTCGCACAGCAGGCGGTCCAGGGGCATGCCGCGCAGCAACTGCATGCTGAAAAACGCCTGCTGGCTGGCGGCGTCCACCTCAAAGCCATGCACCCGCACCACGCCGGGGTGCGGCAGGTGGCGGGTGAGCGCGTACTCGCTGTACAGCAGGGCCGCGCCGTCGGGGCACTCGGCCACGTCGTCGCGCAGCAGCTTGACCGCCACCATGGGCTCGGGCTCGCCGTGCTGCTCGGCCAGCAGGTCGCGGGCGCGGTAGACCATGCCCATGCCGCCGGCACCGAGCAGGCCTTCGAGCTTGTAGCGCCCGTTCAGCACCGGCGGCAGCACGCCGGGCAGCGGCGCGGCGGTGATCGCCAGTGGCGCCTTGGCGGCCTCGGCGGCCTTGGCGAAGTAGCCCAGGTGGTCGCTGGCGCCGCCCAGCAGCTCGGCGGCGTTCATTGGCGCACCACCACGCCGGTGAGGTTGTCCGAGGCGCGGCCCTGCATCACGTTGTCGAACAGGTACTCCAGGGCCCGCGGCGGCTGGCCCTGGCTCAGCGCCTTGCCCAGGGTCTCGTCGCTCTGGCTCTGGTACAGGCCGTCGCTGCACAGCAAGAAGGTATCGCCAGGCACTACCATGAATTCCAGTACCTCCAGGCGCAGGGTTTCGTCACCGCCCAGGGCGCGGGTCAGGGCGTGGGCGCCGGGCTGCTGCCCGGCCTCCTCGGCGCTGTAGCGGCCCTCGTCGATCAGTTGCTGGCGCAGCGAGTGGTCACGGGTCAGCTGGAACAAGCGCTTGCCGCGCCACAGGTAGCAGCGGCTGTCGCCGGCCCAGATGCACGCGCCGCGGCCTTCGTGCACCAGCAGCGCCACCACGGTGCTGCCCATGATCGGGTCGGCGCGGCCGGTGACCACGGTCAGCGCCTGGCCCAGGCGGCGGTTGACCCAGTGCAGGCACTGGCGTACCGCCAATACCTGCTCGTCAAAGCTGCCGTCCAGGGCCAGGCCGTCGAGGGCCTCGACCACCATCTGGCTGGCCAGGTCGCCGGCCTGGTGGCCGCCCATGCCGTCGGCCACCACCCACAGGCCGCGCTCGGGGCGGTCCAGGTAGGCGTCCTCGTTGCGCTCGCGCACCTTGCCCGGGTCGGTACGCCCGGCGCTGCGCCAGCGCCCCGCCACCACGGTCACAGCGCCACCGGCATGCGTAGGTTACGCACCGCGCTCAGGTCGAACGGGTTGGGCGAACGCTGGGTCAGCACCAGGTAGTTGGCGCGCATGCCACCCACATTGGCCTTGATCATCAGCACGTCGCGGCCGCTCTGGTACTCGGTCTGCATCAGGTCGAACAGGCGGAACAACGACCACGGGCCGGTGTTTTTCTCCAGCACCATCGACTTGCCGTTCAGGCCTTCCAGGGCCAGGCTGGTGCGCCCGTCATCGGCCTCGGTGGGCCACTTGAAGGCCATCGGCACGATCGGGCCGTGGCGGTACACCATCTGCTGCTCGCCAAAGCGGAACTCGGCACGGCCGACCGTTGAGTCCAGGGTGTAGGGCTCAAGCTTGAACTGCACCTGCGGCTCGTTGGGGTTGTCGGCAAAAAAGCCGCGCTGGATGGTCTGCACGTTGTTCATCTGCTCGAGGAACTCGCGCGACACCGGCAGGCTGCGGCCATCGACGGCGCGCAGGCGGTAGCTGCCCGGCTCGCCGATCACGAACGGCTTGAGGTAGGTGTCGAAGAAGCGGTCGGCGATACCCTGGGCCTTGAAGAACTCGCGGAAATCGTTCAGCGCCACATCGCTGCTGCTGTGGGCGTGGAACGGGTAACGCTCGTCGATGGTCTTGCTGTAGAAGCTGTACAGCTGGGTTTCGTAGCGCTGGTTGACGTACTCGTAGCTGTTGTCCAGCACCAGCATCCAGCTGTCTTCGGCCAGGGTCGAGAACCAGCCACCCACCGGCCGTGGCAGGCGGTTGGCGCTGTTGCGCAGGGTGCTGATGGGGTCGCGCTGGTTGCCGGCCATGCGTCCCTTGGCCACTTCGAAGGCGGCCTGCTCGGGCTGGCTGGAGCGCGCCAGGCCCAACAGCTGCAGTTGCAGGTCGTTCAGCGCCTGCAGCACCGGGCCCAGGTCAGCGGTGGGGCCGTTGTCGTCATCCAGCAGGCGGTGCAGCGGCTCGAAGCGCCGCTCCAGGGCCTTGCGCGAGGTATCCGGCAGGCGCTTGGCCAGGGCCTGGCCGGCGGGGCCTGCGGCAGCGGCGGCCACAGCGGCCACCTTGCCCAGCTTGCCACCGGCCTGTTGCGCAGCTTCGGCAGCGGCGCCAGCGGCTTCGGCGGCATCGGCCACGGCCGGGAAGCGGGTGTTTTCGCGCACTTCGGCCAGCATCTGCAGCAGCGGCGAGTTGGCAGCAGTCAGGCTGGCCAGCTGGTTGGCGCCTTCTTCGGCGTTGGTGAAGGTTTCCAGGCGCACCTGGCCGATGGCTTCGCTCCAGTAGTTGGCGTAGTCGTTGAAGTACAGCTGCTCAAGCTCCACCAGCAGCTTGCGCATGTCCATGCCGCTGAGGCTGCCGCCCTCGCCCAGCACCCAGTTGTCGCGCAGGATGTCCTGCACAAGGCCTGCGCCCTGGGCCATGAAGTACTGCTGGTAGCCGCGCTGGGTGTAGAAGCCCGGGATCACGTAGTCGGTGCCGACGAACACCGCGCCCTGGGGGCCGGTGTGCTGGCTCAGGCGGTACTCGGGCAGGCTGCGGGCCTGCTCGCGCAGCACGCGGTACACCACGGCGGCCAGCGACTCGCGGCGCAGCACCTGGCGCGCCTGTTCCACCAGCGGGTCGTTCAGCGGTTGGCTGAAGCTCAGCGCCAGCAGGCGCTCGTAGTGGGTGTTCAGCTGGTTTTGCAGCTGGGTGTTGCCGGGGTAACGCTGCGACCACTGGGTGGCCATCCATTCCTTGAGCAACGCGTTGTCGCGGCGGTCCGGCATGTTCAGCATCAGGTAGGCACGCAGGCTGGCCAGCAGGCGTTCGCGGTTGCCCATGCTGCTGCGAATCTGCCCCTCGAGGGTTTGCGCCACGCGTGGCAGCAGTTGCTCGATCAGCTCGCGGTTGTAGGCTTCCAGCAGTACCGGGTTGGTTTCACCGCCCTGGTACAGGCCGCCGCGTTCGGCGTAAGGCGCATCGCCCGAGTCGGGGAACACCTGGGTGGCGGCGTAGCGGTTGTCGAGGATCGGCAGGATCGCCATGGCGTCGTCGCGGGCGGTCAATGCGGCGCCCTGGCGGCCGTGGCGGTCGGCCAGGTCCTTGAGTTTTTCCAGGTTGCCGTCGTTGGCCGAGAAGCTGCCGGCCCAGACCAGGCCGAACAGCCCCATGCAGCCCAGGGCGCCGGCGTACAGGGCGCGCTGGCCCCAGTTGATGCGGTTGGTCTCGCGCTTGTCCAGGCCAGCCAGGGCGGCTTCGGGGAAGATCACCTTGGTCATCAGGTCGTAGATGAAGCGGGTGCGGCCGCTGTGGGTCACCGGCAGCGCCTGGCCCTTGGCGTCCACTGCGCCGGCGGCATCGGTGTGCGGTGCGCTGGTGAAGTAGAAGCCGCGCAGCGTGCTGGCGCGCTGGTAGCGGTTGCCCGTAAAGGCGGCGTCCACCAGCATGCCAAGGTTGGCGCCCACCTGCCCCAGTTGCAGCGGGAAGTCGAGAATCAGGCCGCGGCGGTTGGCATCACGCTCCTGGTGCATGCGCATGATCACCTGGGCGCTCAGGCGCGACAGCAGGTCTTCGAACTCGCGGTTGAGCACGGCCACGTCGGTGCCCTTCTGGCCCTTGCCGAAGCTGGCGCCGAGCACCTGCTCGCTTTCTTCACGGGACAGTTGGTCGAAGAAGGCATCGAAGCCGACGATCTTGTCGGCCTTGGTCAGCACCAGGTACACCGGCACATCAGCGTGCAGCTGCTGCTGGATCTCCTGCAGGCGGTTGCGCAGGGTGCGCCCCAGCGCCACCATGCCTTCGCGGTCACCGCCCAGCAAGGTGGTCACCGGCACGCTGATCAGCACGCCATTGAGCGGGCGGGTGCGGCGGCGCGAACGTAGCAGGCCGAGCAGGGTCGCCCAGCCGGCGCCGTCCACTTCAGGGTCGTTCTGGTCGGTGTAGCGGCCGCTGGTGTCCAGCAGCACGCCGTTGTCGGCGAAGTACCAGTCGCAGTAGGCGGTACTGCTGGTGTCACGGCTGAGCTTGCGCTCAACCTTGTTGATCGGGAATTCCAGCCCGGAAAAGTCCAGCAGGCTGGTCTTGCCGGCCTTCTCAGGGCCGATCACCAGGTACCAGGGCAGGTCGTTGCGCCAGCGCTCGCTGCGGCCACGGTACAGGCTGGAGGTCTTGAGGGTGCGCAGGGCATCCTTGAAGCGTGCGCGCAGGGTGCGCTCGGCCTCTTCGATGGCGGCGCGGCGGGCCAGGTCGGCCTGGCCGACTTCGCTCTCCTCGACCTGCTTCTTGCGCACGGTACCGCGCCAGCTGGCGAAGACGATGAACAGGCCCCACAGCAAAAACAGCACGGCGATGGTCAGCAGGCGCGGGCTGGATTCTTCCCAGAACTTGTTGTCGGCAATCGCCAGCAGCGGCCCGACGAACCACACCAGCAGCGCGGTCAGCAGTACCAGCAGCAGGGTCCAGACCCAGGTCCTGGTCAAGAATGCCCAGGTCTTGCGGAAAAAGTTTTTCATTGTACGTCCCTGAAATTACGACTTGGCCTGGACCACTACCGGGTCGGCCGGCTGGTAGCGCTGCAGTACCGCTTCGCGCTTGTCACCCAGCACGTAGGCGAAGCCCGAGAACATCACCACCAGGCAAATGCCGGTGAACGCCGCCACCAGCCACCAGGGCACCATGCGCACCACGCCGCGGCGGGTGTCGGTAAGGCCGGCCCAGTGCGGCGACAGCTCGCGCGGCACGTCGCCACGCAGTTGGCGGATTTGCCGGTAAACACTGTCGCGGATGGCATCCAGCTCGATGTTGCCGCGCGCCTGCACGCGGAACTTGCCCTCGAAACCCAGCGACATGCAGATGTACATCAGCTCGAGCATGGCCAGGTGCTTCATCGGGTTGCGGCCCATGTTCTCCACCAGCTGGAAGAACTTCTCGCCACCGAAGGTTTCGTTGTGAAAGCTGCTGAGCAGGCTGATGCTCGACCACTCGCTCTCGTTGCCCCAACTGGTGGTCACCACCGCCTCGTCGGTGACGGTGCACAGCACGTAGCGCGCCATCATCACCTCGCCGTGGTCCACGCCCTCCTCCAGCGCCCGCGTTTCAAAATGGCGCAGGTGCTCGATGAGGCCGGTCTTGAGGGTGTTGAGGTTGTTGGCCTCGGCGCTGGACTTGATCTCGATGATCGCCGACAGCAACGGCGAGGCGGCCGACACCAGCGGGTTGAGGCTGATGTTGAAGCTCTGCTCCGGGCGCCGGCTGGAGGCATACACCATGCGCTCTTCGAGATCTTCGTAGCGCGGCGGCCGGGCAAAGTCGGTCAGCGGCTCGTGGCTCGGCCGCTCGCCATGCTGGTTGAGCAGGACAGTACGGTCGTCCTGGCTGTACTCCATATCCCTGATCATGCTCATGCGTTCCTGATGGCCCAGAATTTCAGTTCAAGCTCGGAGAACTCGCCCGAGACGTGGAAGGCGAAGCCGCCGGAGCGCTCGAGCTGGGCCAGGTCCTCGGCGCTGAAGTCCAGGGCGAAGTAGGTCTTGTCCGAGTGGAACGGGATCTGCCGCGGCGCCACCGGCATGGGGCGCACCTTGATGCCTGGCAGGTGCAGGTTGACCAGCTGGCGAATGTGCTCCACCGGGCCGACCTTGAGGTGGGTGGGCAGGCGGTGGCGCAGTTCTTCGGTGTCGCAGTTGGCCTTGGCCGCCAGCACGAACGAGGCGCGGCCGAGCAACTGGTGGTCGTGCAGCGGCGCGACCAGAATGCCGTACTGGCGCTCCTGCAGGGCCATCTCGATGGCGTGTTGCTCGAGCACCATCGACAGCACCTGGCGGATCGATTCCATCAGTTTGCGGAAACTCGCGCCCTGGTCGCTGTGCTCGTAGCGGCTGTCGTTGCGCGGGCGCTTGCTGTCGCTGGAAAACGCCGACAGGTCGCCGAACAGGGCCAGCAAGGTGCGGTACAGCTCTTCGGGGTGCACCTGCTCCACGCCCATGTAGTGGCGCAGCAGCAGGCTGGTGCGGTTGATCAGCTGCAGCATGAGGAAGTCGCCCACCTCGGCGCCGCCGACCTTGCCGTTGGCGCGGATGCGGTCGGCAAGGATGTCGCCACGGTTGTCGAGGATGCTGATCACTTCTTTAAGGCACGACAGCAGGTAGGGCGAGGAATGGCTGTCGACGAAGCTCGGCACAAAATCGTTGTCCAGGGTGATCACGCTGTCGGGCGAGGTGTCGTTGATCAGGCACACCTTGAGCTTCACGTAGGCCTGGTCGTTCTGCTGCTCGCCCAGCAGCAGGCGGAAGTCCGGGCGGGCGCAGCTGACCTGGCTGCTGGCGTCTTCGCCGGCGTTGGAGTCGGACACTTCCAGGCCATAGGCGGTGTAGCGCGCCAGCACGTCGGGCTGGTCGGCGCGGCGGGCCTCGACGTGGCCGCCGGTGACCAGCGGCAGGGCCAGGTACACCGGTAACTTGGTGATGTTCGGCGGCACGTCCACGGCCAGCGGCTCGGCGCTGCTCTCCAGGTTGAACAGGGTGCCGTCGGGCAACACACCGGAGGCCTGGCTGACCACCAGCTTGCCCATGTTGAGGAACTGCAGGTCGATTTCCAGGCTGAGGAAGCCCCAGTTGTAGCGGCCCAGCAGCTGGGTGCGCGACTTCATCTGGTTGTCGTAGTAGCGATCGTTCTGCTGGAAGTGCTGCGGGCGCAGCAGCATGCCTTCCTGCCAGATGACTTTGTCCATGTTCATGTGCGGTCATCCACCTTGGCGACGGGCTGGGCGGCATCGTGGATGCCGTTCTGGTCCAGGACCAGCTGAATGCGGGTGATCTCTTCGGGCTGCACGGTGATCACGTAGCGCCACTGGGTGTCGGTGATGTCGCGGTAGGCGGCCATCACCCCGACGTAGCGGCTGGTGCCGGCGACGGTGAGCTTGAGGTCCATGGTCTGGCCGGGGCGCAGTTCGAGCTCTTCGCTGTTGACCAGGTCCTGGGCCAGCACGTCCTTGCCGCGCTCGTACAGGCTGAAGAAGTCGGCGTTCTCGAACGCCACCGGGTGCTTGAGCTCGTACAGGCGCAGCACCAGCGGCGAGGCGCGGCCGTTGACGTCGAGGTTGAGGTGCTCGTTGCTGTCCAGGGTCAGCTGCAGCTTGGTCTGGGTGGAGTACGGCGACAGCGCCGAGCAGCCAGCCAGCAACAGCAGGCCCAGGGCGGTAGCCAGGTTCTTGAGGCAGGTCATGGGGTTCATCCTTCGTGTTCGCTGTGCAGGGTGGCGATCAGGCGCACCTGCTCTTCATAGGCCTGGGCGAAATCGCGGGCCAGCAGGCGCTCGGCGAAGTCGTCGTCCAGGCTCAGGGCCTGGTGGTAGCGCTGGAAGGCGCGCCAGCGGCTGCCTGATGTGGCCACCAGCGGCTTGCCGCGCTCGCGCTCGAAACGCAGGCTCAACTGGCTGGGGGTGAAGTGCTCCAGCGTGCTGTGCACCACCGCGCGGCTGCCGGCCAGCAGCGCCACCTGGTGCGCCTGCAGGTCACGAAAGCCCCGGGCCAGCGCTTGTTCGGCGCTGCCCTGCCCGGCCTGCCCCGGCTGCAGCATCAGGCGCAGCGCCTGGCCGCTGTCGCCGGCCTGGCGCAGCGGGTTGCGGCTGCTCTGCTGAGCGGTGGTGTGGCCCAGGCGCAGTTCGTTTTTCAGGTCGCTGCGGGTGCGCAGGCTCTGCTGCAGGCCGGCGATGCTCTGGTTGAGCAGGCCGGCAGCCTTCACGGCCAGGGCCTCGCGGGCCGGGCCGTCGAGGGCTTGCAGGTCGACCCCCAGGGCCTGGCCGAAGCGCGCCCAGAACTGCTCGGACACCCCCTCGCCCCTCGGCGCCGGGGCTTCGTACACCGGTGCCGCCACAGGTTCTGGCACCAGCTCCGGCACGATCAGGTTCTCGGTGTCGATGCGCGCCGCGTCGCTGCGCTGCGCCGGCTCGCGCCAGGCAGTGGCGAAGGCATCGTCGGCACCCGCTGGCGCCTTGAAGGCGTTGAGCGGGTCGAGGTCGAGGAAGGCGTCGTCCGGGATGATGCTGCCGGCAGCGGTCGGCCGGCCGATTTCACCGTCGAAGCGCGCCGGCTCGCGCACCAGGCGCGCGCGGATCTCGAAGTCGCACAGGCGGAACACGCTGTCGTGCTCGATGCGAAACGGCTCGCCGCGCGGCAGTTGCACGCCGGAGCCGGTGAACACGCCGTTGCGGCTGAGGTCGGTGAGGTAGAAGACGCCACGCTCGCAACTGACCCGCGCGTGGTGCCCCGACAGGTGTTTCTTGCCGTCGGGGATGGTCCATTCACAATCGCTGGCCCGGCCGATGGTGCCGCCGTCGGCGCCGAACAGGCAGGTGCGGGCATGCTGGGGTATCAGCTGGCGGGTGTTCTGAATCTCGAGCACGAGTTCCATGTGTCTGTGCACTCCTTGCGGTTATCGGCCGCGATTGACCACCTGGGGTTCACCCAGGGGCCGGTATTGGTCATCGTTGAACTTGTAGTTGCCGTTGCAGCCGGCAAGGCCGAGCAGCACCAGCAGCCCGGCGGCTATCAGCCATGGACGTGAAGGCATCAGGAAGTCTCCCTGCAGGTCAGGTATTCGTGGGTCATGCCTGGAACTCGCTCAGGTCGATGTTCAGGCGCTCGATGCGGTACAGCAGGGTGCGCCGCGGCAGCCCCAGCTGGCGGGCGGCGACGGTCTGGTTGCCGTTGTTGCGGCGCAGGCAGCCGAGCATGTAGGCGCGCTCGACGCGCTCCATGTAGTCGCGCAGGTGCAGGTTGTCCGGCTCGGCCGGGGCCTGCTCGCGGGCGCCGAAGTGCTCGGCGCGCAGCTCGGCGCCCTCGCACAGCAGCACGGCACGCTCGACCATGCCCTTGAGCTCGCGCACGTTGCCGGGGAAGCCATAACCGGCCAGGTGCCCGAGCGCGCACTGCGACCAGCTCAGCGAGCCACGGCCAATGAAGCTGCAGGCCTTGGCGACAAAGTGCCGGGCCAGCAGGTGCACGTCGTCGCCGCGCTCGCGCAGTGCCGGCAGGCTGATGGGGAACTGCGCCAGGCGGTAGTACAGGTCTTCGCGGAACTGCCCCTGGGCGACCATGGCCGCCAGGTCGCGGTGGGTGGCGGCGATGATGCGCACGTCGATCTTGCGCGTTTCGTTGCCGCCCAGCGGGCGGATTTCGCCCTCCTGCAGCACCCGCAGCAGCTTGGCCTGCAACGCCAGCGGCATGTCGCCGATCTCGTCCAGCAGCAAAGTGCCGCCGTCGGCCGCCTCGAACAGCCCCACGCGGTCGCGGTCGGCGCCGGTGAAGGCGCCCTTGCGGTAGCCGAACAGCTCGCTTTCCAGCAGGTCTTCGGGGAAGGCCGCGCAGTTTTGCACGATGAAGCTTTTGCTGCGGCGCGGGCCGCATTCGTGCAGGGCGCGGGCCACCACTTCCTTGCCGGTGCCGGTTTCGCCGGTCAGCAGCACGGTGTAGTTGCTGTGCAGCACCTTGCCGATCAACTGGTAGGTCTTGCGCATGGCCTCGCTGGTGCCGATCAGCCCGTAGTCGCTGGGGCACACGCTGTTGTCGGCCGGTGCGGCCAGCGCCGCGCCGCCGCTCAGGCGCACCAGCAGGCCGAGCTGGCCGAGCACGAAGCGGCCCAGTTGCGCCAGGGCATCGGCAAAGCGTTGCAGCTCCAGCGCCCGCGGGCTGGCGCAGATCAGCAGGCCGCCCACCTCGCCGCTTGCCGTGTTCAGCGGCACGCACAGCAGGCTGCGCCAGGTATCGCCGCTGGCCGGCAGGAAGCTGCTCGAATACAGCCCGTCGCCCAGCGAGTCCAGGCACAGCACGCGGTTCTGGCACAGGCTGAACTGCAGCAGTTCATCGCCGTGGTAGTCGGCCGACAGCGCCGAGCCGTCCGCAGCGCGCAGTTCACCGTGCAGGCACTCGGCGCTCAGCCCCAGGGCGCTGTGGCCGGCATCGAGCAGGTACACCTGGGCCAGCTCGCAACCGCTCAGGGCGCAGGCCTGACGGGCGAAGGCGCCCAGCAGCGCGCCCTGCTCCGCCGCCTGCGCCAGCGCGCCGAACGCGGCCAGCAACTGCTCGGCGTAGCCTTGCGGCTGCGGGGTGTGGTCGAGCAAGGCGCTCATCTCAGCCGAACTCACAGACCACACCACCGTCACCGTCCAGGGTGGCGTGCACCTGGGTCAGTTGCTCGCCGCTGGCCATGGCATCGAGCAGGCGGTCGGCGATGGTCGGCAGCAGGTGCGAGTCGATCAGGTGGTCGATCAGGCGCGCGCCGCTGTCGCTTTGGGTGCAGCGCTCGGCCAGGTGCTCGACCAGCGCCTGGCAGTGGCTGAAGCCCAGCTGGCGACGTTGCAGGCGCTCGCCCAGGCGGCCAAGCTTGATTTCTACCAGCTCGTTGAGCACCGGGCCGCCCACCGGGTAGTACGGCACCACGCGCATGCGCGCCAGCAGGGCCGGCTTGAAGTGCTTGCTCAGCGCTGGGCGAATGGCCGCTTCGAGGTCTTGCGCCGAGGGGCGCTGGCCGTCTTCGCAGAGTTGGCTGATACGGTCGCTGGCAAGGTTGGAAGTCATCAGGATCAAGGTGTTGCGAAAATCGATTTCGCGCCCTTCACCGTCGTTGGCCACGCCCTTGTCGAAGATCTGGTAGAACAGGTTGAGCACGTCGGGGTCGGCTTTTTCCACCTCGTCCAGCAGCACCACCGAATACGGCTTCTGGCGCACCGCTTCGGTGAGCATGCCGCCCTCGCCGTAACCCACATAACCAGGCGGTGCACCGATCAGGCGCGAAACGGTGTGTTTCTCCTGGAATTCGGACATGTTGATGGTGGTGAGGAAGCGCTCGCCGCCGTACAGCAGGTCGGACAGCGCCAGGGCGGTCTCGGTCTTGCCCACGCCGCTGGGGCCGACCAGCAGGAACACACCTACCGGCGCATCGGGCTTGTTCAGGCCGGCGGCGGTGGCGCGCATGGAGCGGTCCAGGGCATGCACTGCCTGCTCCTGGCCACGGATGCGCAGGCGCAGGTCGTCGGCGAAGCTGATCACCTTGGCGTTGTGCTCGCGGGCCAGCTGGCTCAGGGGCACGCCGGTCCAGGCGCTGATCACCTCGGCCACCAGGCGCGGGCACACCTCGAAGCTGACCAGGCGCTCGCGCTGCTGGGCGTCGGTCAGGGCGCCGTGCACCTCAAGCAGTTCGGCCTGGCACTGCTCGGCATCGAAGCTTTCATCGTCCACCGGTGGCTTGGCCAGGCGCTGGCGCAGCTCGAGCAGGCGCTCGGCCAGGCTGCGTTGTTCCTGCCACAGCGCCTCGAGGGCCTGCTGCTCGCCGGCAGCCTGCTCCAGGCGGGTCTCAAGCGCTTGCAGTGCGTCGTGGTCAATCGACAGGCCCGCCTCGGCGTCACGGCGCAGGGCCTGCACCTGGCGCTCGCCCTCGGCGCGCTCGCCACGCAGGCGCTCGATGCTCTCGGGGGCGGCGGCCAGGCTGATACGTACCCGGGCGCAGGCGGTGTCGAGCACGTCGACGGCCTTGTCTGGCAGTTGGCGGCCGGCCAGGTAGCGGGCCGACAGTTCGGCGGCGGCAACCACGGCGTCGTCACGCAGGTAGATGCCGTGGCTTTTTTCGTACACCGGCGCCAGGCCGCGCAGGATGGTCACCGCCTCGCCCACGGTGGGCTCGTGCAGTTGCACCGGCTGGAAGCGCCGGGCCAGGGCCGGGTCTTTTTCGAAGTACTTCTTGTACTCGGCCCAGGTGGTGGCGGCGATGGTGCGCAGCTCGCCACGGGCCAGGGCTGGCTTGAGCAGGTTGGCAGCATCGCCACCACCGGCCTGGCCGCCGGCACCGATCAGGGTGTGGGCTTCGTCGATGAACACGATGATCGGCTTGGGCGCCGACTTGACCTCGTCGATCACGCCCTTGAGGCGGCGCTCGAACTCGCCCTTGACGCTGGCACCGGCCTGCAGCAGGCCCATGTCCAGGGCCACCACCTCGACGCCCTTGAGCGCCTCGGGCACTTCGCCGGCGGCGATGCGCAGGGCCAGGCCTTCGACGATGGCGGTCTTGCCGACCCCGGCCTCGCCGACCACGATCGGGTTGTTCTTGCGCCGGCGGGCGAGGATATCGACCATCTGGCGGATCGCGCCATCGCGGCACAGCACCGGGTCGAGCTTGCCGTCACGGGCCTGCTGGGTGAGGTTGTGGGTGAACTTGGCCAGCAGCGACTCGCCACCTGCCGCAGCCGGCTTGCCCGGGGCGGCCTCGGGGCGCTGGGCCAGGGCGTATTCGCGCAGGCGCGCAGCGTCGATGCGGGCCAGCAGCGGCTGGTAGCGGCTGCCGGCGTAGCGCACCAGGTTGCGCAGCAACGCCAGAATCAGCGCGGCCTGGTCGATCTGGCTCTGGCCCAGCTCCAGGCTTGCGGCCATCAGGCCGTCCTGCAGCCATTGCACCAGCTCCGGGGCAAACACCGGGTTGCGCGAAGCGCTGTGCTCGGGCAGCGGCTGCAGCGCTGCGGCCAGCACCTGGGCATCCACCTCGGCGTCCTGCAGGGCCTTGGCCAGCAGGCCTTCGGGGCGCTCGAGCAACGCCAGCAGCAGGTCCTCGACGAGGATCTTGCTGCCACCACGGCTGACGCAGCGCTGCGCGCAGCCTTCGAGGTCACGGCGGGTTTCGGCGTCCAGCGCCTTGATGAGCTGTTGCAAATCGACGTTGATCATTTCATTGGTCCTTAATGAATGCGGCTGCCGAGGGTGACGACCCCGTCGGCGCGTTCGTGTCCGAGCCAGCTGGTCCAGCCGAGGCGGCAGGCGTTGTCTTCGCCGATGCGCAGCTCGCGGACCTCCTCGTGCTTGAGCACCAGGCGCAGGTCGTAGTCCAGGGGGTCGCGCAGGGTGAAACGCACCAGTGCGCACAAAGGCTGGTAGCCCGGCCCGATGGGCAGGAACTCGTGAAAGCGCTCCCAGGTGAGCTGGTTGACGTGAATGCGGAACTTGCCGCCGCGGTCGCGCACGCTTTCGCCCAGTACCGCGTTGTCGCCCAGCAGGCTGTTGGCCAGGCCCAGGCGGTTGCGTTCTTCTTCAAGAATCACCACGCGGCGCTCGACGCACTGCTCGATCACCAGGTCTTCGTGCTTGAAGTAGTAGCGCAGCACCGACTCGATCAGCGCCGCCGAGTGGGCGCGCAGGCTGAGCAGGCCCAAGTACGGCAGCAGGCGCCGCCAGTTCAGCTCGCCGGCCTGGCGAATGGCCTCGCCGCCCAGGCCGATCAGGGCGAACAGCTGCGCCGAGAACGGGTCGGTGGCGCCGGTTTCAAAGCGCACGTGGTAGCGGTACTTGCGCCAGATCGGCAGCATCAGGCGCTGCAGGCGGTGGTGGAACAGGTCGAGGAACTGGCGCGTGGGGTTGCCGTCGTCGCCATCGCCAATCGCCTGCTCACCATAAAAAGCCGGCAGCGGCGAGCTGGCGCCGACTAGGCCGACCAGGTTCAGGCGCAGGCGCGCGCGCAGCTCGCCGTGTTCGTGGAAAAACTGCACGCGGTCGATGTCGCTGCCCGGGAAGCCCAGGCTCGGGTTGGCCTCGAACTCCAGGCGCTCGTACAGGTCTTCCTGGCTGAGCCAGGGGCTGTCCTCGCGCAGGCGGTCGACCACCAGCAGCACGGCCTGGTACAGCGAGTATTCGCGAATGTAGCGCGCCAGCCCGCTCAGAGCAGGGGCTGCATGCCCATACGTGGTGTCCATTGGTACACCTCCCCTTGCGTGCTTTTGACCCTCAGCTCATGGAACGAGTTGAGGCTGGCGTAGAGTGCGAAGAACTCGTTGAGCACCGAGGCGAAGACGAACAGGTCGCCCTCGCCCACGTAGCCTTCCGGGTCGATGGTCAGTTCGGTGCGCAGGCCGCGCAGCGGCAGGCCCTTGTGCAGGCGGTCGATGTGCTCGTGGCGCACTTTTTTCAGGCCGCCGAGCAGGCGCTTGCTGACCTTTTCCGCGTGCTGGTCGTAGTAGCGCGGCAGGTCGTAGGTTTCGAGGATCACCTTGAGCGCCTCGACGTTGGCCAGCGACAGGTAGTTCAGCGACATGTTGCTGATCAGCCGCCACAAAAAGTCGCGGCCGATGGGCGGCGCGTAGCTGGGGGTGGCGGCGGTGATGTTGCGAAAACGCAGAAACTCCGGGGTGCCTTCGGCCATCAGGCAGATGTCGCCCTCGCGCAGGCGCAGCGGCAGGTTCTGGTTGGTGCAGGTGAGCTCGATCGACAGCGTCTCGTGGGACTGGGTCTGGCGGATGCCGAAGCTCAGGTAGGTGTCCATGCCTTCGTGCAGCAGCGAGCTGCGCTGGCGCACGCTGTAGTGCGGGCTGCTCTCTTTCACGTCGAAGCTTGGGTCGTGCTCGAACGACTCGAACGGCACGTAGTTGCGGTAGCCCACCCCGCCCGGCAACCAACCGATCACCCCTTCCACGGCGAACACGCCGCAGCTTTTCAGGTCGTACTCGGCCGGCAGCAGCAGGTACTCGTCCTGCTTGCCGTCCAGGCGAATCGGCAGTGCATCGTGGCGGAACAGGTTGACGATGGGGGTGCAGTGCAGCTTGATGTTTTCAAGGCTCGGGCGCAGGCGCTGGATGCCGCCCTTGCGGATGTTGAAGCGGATTGCCACGCCGCGCACCTGCTCTTGCAGGTCTTCCGGGATCGCGGCCAGGGCTTCGAGGCCTTCGAGGTCGACGAACAGGAACTTGTCCTGGAACGAGAAGTACTCCTGCAGGAAACGGTAGCCACGGAAGGTGTTCAGCGGGTACGGGATCAACGCGTGCTCTTCGCCAAAGCCCACCGGCGAAACCTTGTCGCCGCGCAGGGTGTAGCTGAGGTCCGGGGCATTGATGCGCGAGAACGGTTTGCCGTGGGCGTCCAGCGGCACCAGCTCGATGCTTTCGAGGTTGCGCAGCAGGCACAGGTAGAGCATCTGGCTGATGTAGCGCTCGCCGGCCAGGTGCAGGCGCAGGCGCTTGAGCTCAAGCTCCGCGAGAAAACCGTCGCAGCTCATCTCGGTGCGCAGGGTCAGCACCGCGCCGTCACCCTTGACCGCAAAGTCGATGCCGGCCAGGTCCAGGGCCTGCACTTCGGTGGCGTAGCAGGTGCGGAAGCGGCAGCGCACGCCATCGACCGGCTTGCTCTCCACCGGGGTTTCCCGGGCCACGGTCTGCGCCGGGCCAGCCTGGGGCAGCGGCTCGAACTGCAGCATGCTGAACGAGGGCAGCGGGCGCATGTAGTTGGGCCACAGCAGGTGCATCAGCGAGTGGGTCAGCTCGGGCAGTTCGTCGTCGAGCTTCTGGCGCAGGCGCCCGGTGAGGAAGGCGAAGCCTTCGAGCAGGCGCTCTACATCCGGGTCGCGCCCGCTCTGGCCGAGGAACGGTGCCAGTGCCGGGCTGCGCTCGGCGAAACGCCGGCCCAGTTGGCGCAGGGCGGTGAGTTCGCTCTGGTAGTAGTGGTTGAACGACACGGGGCAGTTACCTTGGTTGAGAGGCAGTTGGGCGCAGGCATGCGCGGTAGGCGACGTCGATGAGGACGGCCAGGCAGCTGGAGAGTGGGTAGTCGTACATTTTCATCGTTCAGTCCTTCAAAGATTGCACTGGGACAGTCGCCATGCCGCCCACCCTTCGGTGGTCGGGTACAGCGCGGCACTGCCGATCCAGTGTGCCGCTTCGTCACCACCCACTTCGTACTGCCAGATTGTCCATTCGGAGGTTGCAAGCTGCTCGCCCTGGCGGTCATTCACGCGGTAGAAGTACTGGCTGCCAGACAACAGCCCCACGATGCGCCCCGGCACCCCCAGGGCGTCGTAGTTGCGCACGTAGGTCTTGAGCGTGCAGCTAGCGCCCGGACTGCTTTCGCTTGCCACTTCGCGCCCGGCGTGGGTGGCCTGCTGGCGCACCCACAGCCAGCTGCCGAACAGCAGCACGACCAGCAACAACAGCGCCAGGCCTACCCGGCAAAGCAGCTTTTTCATTCACACTCCCTGAGCGAAAAACTCGCCCAACCGTGGCGGGTACAGCAGAAAAATCAACGACCCCACCGCCAGGAACAGCCAGCGCATCAGCATCCTCAACATGTCTGCTTGACCACCTTTCGATGAATTCATGGTCAGCACCTTGCAGACCTTCGAACACAACAGCCCACGGCCCGGTTCGAGGTGTTCAATCGCATTGCGGCAACCCCCAACCCGCCCAGCCGTCCTGGCCCGGATACATCGCGGTGCGGTTGATCCAGTGGGCATCCATGTCGCCGAACTCACGCTCCCAGAACGTCCATTCCGAGGTTTCCAGCAAAGCCCCCTCGCGGCTGTAGACGCGGTAGTAGTAGCTGCTGCCAAACAGTGACGCGATGCCGCCTGCCACGCCCGCCGCGCTGTAGCGCCGGGTATAGGTCTTGAGCACACAGCTGCCGTTCTCGCTGGCCACGCTGCGCAGCTCGCGGCCGGCCTCGGAGGCCATTTGCCGTATCGCCAGCCAGCCAGTGACAAGCAACACCATGATGATGGAAAGCACTACGGCGAACTGCAGGGCACCACGCTCAACCCGGGTCATTGACGGCCAGCCTCTTGCTGCGCAGCCGAACCATCACACTGCTTGAGCGAAAAACTCGCCCAACCGTGCCGGGTTGGATACATCGCCATCTGGCCGAGCCACTCAGTGGCAAAGGTGTTCACCTCATCCTCACTGAAGTTCCACTCGGAGGTGGCGAGCTGGTCCCCGGCATTGTTGTAAACGCGGTAGAAGTAGCGGCTGCCGAAAGCCGATGCCATACCCCCCGCCACGCCGAAAGCCGAGTAGTCGCGCCTGTAGGTTTTCAACAGACACTTGCCGGAGCCGCTGGCAATGCTGTCCGTTACCTGCGCCTGATCGCTTGCATACGCGCGCATGCCCAACCACGCCAGGAACAGCAGCAAGACCAGCGAGCCCACGATTAGAAACAGCCAACGCACTGAAACGGACAGCGCCACGGCTAACTGCTGAGCACCACCTCCAACCCGGGTCATTGACGGCCAGCCTCTGGCTGCGCAGCCGAACCATCACACTGCTTGAGCGAAAAACTCGCCCAGCCATCGGTAGTCGGATACATGGCCATACGGCGAACCCAGTGAGCAGAGAAGTCATCAATCTCGTACTCGGAGAAGTTCCATTCAGAGGTCGCCAACAGTTCACCGGCGCTGTCGTAAACACGGTAGAAGTAACGGCTGCTGTAACCCGAGCCTATCCGGCCCAACAGCCCCAAAGGCTTGTAGTTTCTGATATAGCTTTTCAGCGTGCAGTTGCCGGCGCCGCTGGCGAACGCGTCCACTTCAATGGCCTGAGAGGCCGAGTACTGGCGAATACCCAACCCTGCCAGCACCAGCAAAAGCATCAGCGCTGCAACGCAGATCAACAGCCAACGCAGCACCCCACGCATCAATTCGACCCCTTCGGATGTTCGCCCAACCGCTTGGCAAACCGGCGCACCAGCCTTTCAACCGGGTCGGTCAATACAACCGCCAGCGCACATAGCCCACCGCACAACAGAGCGATGCCGGGGCCACGGATGGGGTGTTGCGGTAGCAGATAGACGAGAACAGCCAAGCTCATCAGCCCTGCCAGGCCATAGCGAAGTTTCTTGTTGGCAAAGACCGTCATGAGCACATTGACGCCAACGAACACGTAAAAAATCAGCTGCTTTGCCAGTCCAAGGCTGATACCACGCGCGACAGGGGCTGCAACCCACTTCGCCCACGCGTCATAGCCATGCATGAACAAGAAAGGCAATGCCAGACAGGCCAGCGCATGCAATGCAAAACGTACAATCAGGCTCATCAATCCCAGACCCCGTATTTGGCGAGCTCTCCGGCATTGCCGGGGCGCCGCAATCGGTTATCTGAAACGGCCATGTACGCGGCGGCCAGGCCTTCGATGATCACGTCCGGCGAGCCGGCCGCGATGGGATTGGTGCCATGCCCGGGGATCGGGCAGGCAGTTGGGTCGCTGACCCGTGCAGCGGGTTTGTCCATTTCGATACTCCTTATCGAACCTTGACGTTGCCGCTGCCATCGAGGTGGGCGGTGAAGGAGACCGCACGGCGGATCCCCTCCACTTCCAACCAGCCTTCGATGGCGAAGGTGAGCTTGAGCGGATCGCTGCCGCGCGGCTGCGAAACCACCTGAACGTTGCTCAGGCGCGGCTCGTACGCTTCGATGAAGCGGCGAATCGCCTCCTTGGCCTGGCTCAGGGCGTCGTGCAGGCTCAGGCGCATGTCGTTCAGATCAGGCAGTCCGTAGTCAGGCAGCGTCTGCACGCTACCGGCACGAGTGCTGAGCATCTTGCCCAGGTGGCTGGCCACCGAAGCCGTCACGCTGCCTTCGCGGTTGTATTCGCTGCGCCCGGCGGCTTCACCACCGAGGCGTTCGAACAAGCTGCCGTATCCGCTCATGCCCTACTCCACTCAGGCCTTGTCGAGCTTGCCGACCAGCGACAGGGTGAAGTCGGCACCCATGTACTTGAAGTGCGGACGCACGTTCAGGCTCACGCGGTACCAGCCCGGCTCGCCTTCGACATCGCTGACGGCGATGGCGGCAGCACGCAGCGGGCGACGGCCACGCACTTCGGCGCTCGGGTTTTCCTGGTCGGCCACGTACTGGCGGATCCACTTGTTCAGCTCGGCTTCAAGGTCGGTGCGCTCTTTCCACGAACCCAGTTGCTCGCGCTGCAGCACCTTCAGGTAGTGGGCCAGGCGGTTGATGATCATCATGTACGGCAGCTGGGTACCGAGCTTGTAGTTCAGCTCGGCGTTCTTGCCTTCTTCGCTGATGCCGAAGAACTTGGGCTTTTGCACCGAGTTGGCCGAGAAGAACGCGGCGTTGTCGCTGCCTTTGCGCATGGTCAGGGAAATGAAGCCTTCCTCGGCCAGTTCGTACTCGCGGCGGTCCGATACCAGTACTTCGGTCGGGATCTTGGTTTCGATCTCGCCCATGCTCTGGAAGTGGTGCAGCGGCAGGTCCTCGACCGCGCCACCGCTCTGCGGGCCGATGATGTTCGGGCACCAGCGGAACTTGGCGAAGCTGTCGGTCAGGCGGGTGGCGAAGGCGTAGGCAGTGTTACCCCACAGGTAGTGCTCGTGGCTGTTGGCGACCACTTCCTTGTACACGAAGGTCTTCACCGGGTTGTCTTCCGGGTCGTACGGGTTGCGCAGCAGGAAGCGCGGCACGGTCAGGCCCATGTAGCGCGAGTCTTCGGACTGGCGGAAGCTCTGCCACTTGGCGAACTGCGGGCCTTCGAAGTGGTCCTTGAGGTCCTTCAGGTCCGGCAGGCCGGTGAAGGCTTCGAGGCCGAAGAATTTCGGGCCGGCAGCGGCGATGAACGGCGCGTGGGACATGCACGAAACGCTGGAGACGTACTGCATCAGCTTGACGTCAGGGGCGTTGGGCGACATGAAGTAGTTGGCGATGATGGCGCCTACCGGCTGGCCACCGAACTGGCCGTATTCTGCGGTGTAGACGTGCTTGTACAGGCCGGCCTGCATCACTTCCGGGGAGTCTTCGAAGTCGTCCAGCAGGTCTTGCTTGGAGGCGTTGAGGATCTCGACCTTGATGTTCTCGCGGAAGTCGGTGCGGTCCACCAGCAGCTTCAGGCCGCGCCACGAGGCTTCCAGCGACTGGAACTCGGGGTTGTGGAGAATTTCGTCCATCTGCCGGCTGAGCTTGGCGTCGATTTCGGAGATCATCCGGTCGACCATGGCCTTCTTGACCGGCTCGCCCTGGTTTTGCGGCTTGAGCAGTTCTTCGATGAAGGCCGACACGCCGCGCTTGGCGATGCCATAGGCTTCGTCTTCAGGGGTGAGGCTGGTTTCGGCGATGATCTGGTCGAGGATGCCGAAGTCGGCGAGGTCCTGGGTTTCTTGCTGTGCTGCGGTGCTCATGGGGTGGCGTCCTTATGGGGTCCGGGCTCAAGCGTCCTGTTGCGGGGTGGCATCCATGCCCAGCTCGCCGAGCACACGATTGCGCGCTTCGTCGTCAGCCAGGACGCCTTCGATGGCCTTGCGGAAGGCCGGTGCGTTGCCCAGCGGGCCCTTGAGCGCCACCAGTGCCTCACGCAGTTCCATCAGCTTTTTCAGCTCCGGGATCTGCTCGACCAGGTTGGCCGGGTTGAAGTCCTTCATGGCGCCGACCTTGATCTTCACCGCCAGCTCTTCGCCTTCGGCGACATCGTCCTGCAGGCGGTTAGGCACGCTGAGGGTGAGGCTCAGGCTCTGCTTGGCCAGTACGTCATCGAAGTTGTTCTTGTCGATGCTGATCGGCTTGCGGTCTTCGATCTTGCGATCGTCGAGACGCTGGGTGAAATCGCCGAGCACCATCAGTTTGAGCGGCAGCTCGATTTCTTCCTGGGCGTCGCCCAGGGCCGGTTTGAAGGTGACGTTGATGCGTTCCTTGGGTGCTACCGAGCCTTCTTTGGCCATCGGTCTTCTCCTTTGCGGTTACGGCCCGAGGGCCTAATCGAGCACCACCTCGAGATCGAGGTGGCACAACCTGCGGTAAACCTCGTCCTTGCGCTCGCGCACCTCATGGTTCTGCGGCAGCAGTTCGCAGCTGCTGTGCAGCAGCTGCAGCACCTGCAGGGCCAGCGCCGGTTCCCAGGCATCCAGCCCTGAGTCGTGCAGCTGGCGGTCGAGGGATTCGAGCTGGGTACGGGCCAGCTCGTACTTCTTGGCGTGGTGGCAAAGCCGCGCCAGGGTGAATTGCCAGAAAAACCGTTCGCGCCCGCCCTGGGCGGCCTGCATGGCTTGCTTGAGTTGCTGCACGGCGGCCTTCAGGCCGTCCTTGCGCAGCACCGGCTGGGCCGCCTCCAGGGCTTGCTCCCAGGCCGGCAGGCGCTCTTGCTCGCTGGGCTCGGGCGGGCGCACCGCGGCCGGGGCCTGCAGGTGCGGCAGCACGGTGGCGCTGATCCAGGCCAGGGTGGCGGGGCCAGCGAACGGCTGGCCGTCGTGAAAGCGCAGGCCGGTGATGCCCGGCAGGCGCTGCAGGAACAACGCAAAGGTCATCTCTACCTCGCGCAGCGCAGCGTCGCTGCCCAAAGCCTGCAGGCATTCCCAGGCCAGGTGCTGGCCATCGAACCAGAACGGCGAACGGGCCAGGCTGGCTTCGACGTCCACCAGCAGGTCGGCGTACTTGCCGGCCTCGAAACGCTGGCGGTAATCACTGAGCTTGTCGGCGGGCAGGCCGCGCAGCGCGGTCACCTGCTCGGCATTGCGGTCGGGCAGACCTTCGATCGGCAACCAGGCCAGAGTGCGGTTCAGGCGCAGGGCGCGCAGGTCGCTGGCTTTTTGCTTGAGCCACCAGGCGGCCAGCGGCCGGCCGCCGTCCTGCAGGGCGCGCAGGGCCTTGTGGGCGTCTTTTTCGTTGTCGATGGCAGCGCCGGGGGTGAGCAACTGGGTGGCGGCCTGCTTGACCTGGGCCACCACCGCACCGACGCTGCCGGGCTCGGGCTGGCCTTCGCCGCCGCGCTGCACCTTCTGCGCCAGGCGCCGGCGCATCGGCAGCAGCAAGGGCGCGTCGTCGCCCAGTTGGGCGCCGAGGGTTTCGTCCAGTGCTTCGAGGTGCTCGACCATGGCCCGGAACAGCGGTAGCTGGTCCTTCACCGGCACATCGTCGCTGAGCACCTGCTCCAGGCGCGGCATCAGCCAGGCGAAGGCGCCGCTGCGGGTACGCACCTTGAGCGGGTGCACCTCGGCCCAATGTTGCTGGCACAGGTGGCGCAGCATGCCCAGGCCGGCCAGCAGGCCGACGAAGGATTCACGCTGGTGCAGGGCCCAGATCAGCCAGACGCAGATGCGCAGGTCGCGGGTCTGGTCGCGCAGCAGTGCCTCGCAACCTTCGACCACCTTGGCCCAGTCGATGCGCCCGGCATCGTGCATTGCCAGGCCCTTGTTGAGCTCTTCTTCCAGCGCCTCGAACTCGCTGGAAAAACGCACGTCTTCACCGGCAAATGCAGCGCCGGGCACAGGCGTTTTCACCAGCTCGAGATAATGTGCGCACAACTTGCTTGAATAGGTCATCCGTGGCTTCTGTAAGCAATTACCGGGCGCGTTGCGATCAACTTCCATAACGCGGTGGTAATGAATGCCGTACACCGTTTTTTCCTTGGCAGTACTGGCACCCGGGGGGTTAGGCGGTTGGATCCTAAATGGCGTTTTAGGCAGATGCAAGCACACTGATATCACTGATTTTTTTACATTTTGCCCTTGTAAGGCGATTTTCGGCAGATGCGGGTTGCGCCGAAAATAAAGCGAAATAACCCGCAAAACGCCCGATTTAGAGGGTTTGAAACGAGAAATGCATCACACAAATGGTGCTGGACTTTCGGAAATTTCCCACGAGCACCTCTCCGTACGCCCTACGCACCGTAGGGGTTTCCCCTACATCAAATGGAGACTTCCCTGATACAAAAAACACCCTTTTGAAAGTTTTTCGAAAAGTAAACGAGCAAGCCTTAGCGGCAGCAGCCGAATGGAAAAACGCAAAAAGCAGCACTGCGCAAAAAGTTGCGCAGTCTGCCGCGCAAAAGTGTGCAGTGAATGAGGCTCAAGGGCAGAGCCGACAAGGGCTGGAGTACAAGTGCGCAACTTTTTGCGCACTACTGCGCAAAAAGTTGCGCAACTTCATGCTGTTTTTGCCCGGGCGGTGAACTTCGAGCACAACAAAAAGTCCGCAAACCCTTGAATTTACTGGGCGCAAGGCTTTCTGGCACGCAAATTGAAATGCACTTGGGCAACCGGGCCAGAAGTTCCCGGCCAACCGATACCCATTCCGCAAGGAGAGCTGCAATGCCAACACCCGCGTACCTGACCCTGCAGGGCACCAAACAAGGCCTGATCACCGCCGGCACCTTCACCGAAGATTCGGTCGGCAACATCTTCCAGGAAGGCCACGAGGACGAGATCCTCGTTCAAGCCTTCGACCACCAGGTGATCATCCCGCGTGACCCGCAGTCCGGCCAGCCCACCGGCCAGCGCGTGCACAAGCCGCTGAAGATCACCAAGGTGTTCGACAAGTCCTCGCCGCTGATCTTCACCGCCCTGACCAGCGGTGAGCGCCTGACCGAGTGCACCCTGAAGTGGTTCCGCACCTCGGCTTCCGGCACCCAGGAGCACTACTACACCATCAAGCTCGAAGACGCGATCATCGTCGACGTGCAGTCCAACATGGCTAACTGCCAGGACCCGAACATGGCGCACTTCACCCACCTCGAAGACGTCTACTTCACCTACCGCAAGATCACCTGGACCCACGAAGTCTCCGGCACTTCCGGCTCCGACGACTGGCGTGCCCCGGTCTCGGCCTAAGCGCCCGTGACCCCGCCGGCGGCCCTTCGGGGCCGTCGGCGCTTGCCGCGCAACACCCACCTGCACCTCGGCCCCGCCGAGCCCCGGGCCTTGCCAGGAGGCATGCCCACCCCCGCGCCACCGCCACCTTGACCAGGAGGACACTGGATGTTCACGCCGGCCAACCAGCCATCGTTCACCCTTGCCATCCAGGGCGCCAACAGCGACCTGCGGGTACTGGCCTTCACCGGCTTCGAGGCACTCAACCAGCCCTACGCCTTCGACCTGCAACTGATCAGCGAATACCCCGCGCTCGACCTCACCGAGCTGCTGCACAAGCCCGCCTTCTTCACCTTCACCCCCGAAGGCCAGGGCATCCACGGCATCATCGACCGCATCGCCCAGGGCGATTCGGGCAAGCGCTTCACCCGCTACGAAATCACCCTGCGCCCGCGCCTGGCGCGCCTGGCCCACCGGGTGAACCAACGCATCTTCCAGGACCTCACCGTCCCCGAAATCATCACCCAGGTGCTCAAGGACCACGGCATCCTCGCCGATGCCCATCACTTTCACCTGGGTTACCAGTACCCGCCACGCAACTACTGCGTGCAGTACGACGAGTCCGACCTGCACTTCATCCAGCGCCTGTGCGAGGAAGAGGGCCTGAGCTACCACTTCCAGCACAGCAGCCGCGACCACCGCCTGGTGTTCGGCGACGACCAGACCGTATTCCCCAAGCTGGCCGCCGTGACCTACCAGCAAGACAGCGGCCAGGTGGCCGACGACCCGGTCATCAAGCAACTGGCCGTGCGCGTGGAAACCCGCACCACCCGCGCCACCCGCCGCGACTACGACTTCAAGAACCCGCGCCTGCTGCTGGAAAGCGACCACAGCACCGAGCGCGCCCCGGACCTTGAAGACTACGACTACCCCGGGCGCTTCACCGACCGCGAGCGCGGCAAGCTGCTGGCCACCCGCGCGGTACAGCGCCACCGCGCCGACTACCGTCTGGCCGAAGGCCGCGGCGACGTGGCGCGACTGGTGAGCGGGCACTTTCTGCCCCTGGCCGGCCACGGCCGCGACGAGTGGAACGACCTGTGGCTGCTGACCAGCATCCGCCACGAGGGCAAGCAGCCCCAGGTGCTGGAAGAAGCCCTGCCCAGCGCCACCACCGCGCACAAGGACGACTTCCACCAGGGCTACCGCAACAGCTTCACCGCCACCCCCTGGGACCAGCCCTTCCGCCCTGCCCTGCGCCATGACAAACAGCGCATCCGCGGCAGCCAGCGCGCCCTGGTCACCGGCCCCGCCGGTGAAGAGATCCACTGCGACAGCCACGGCCGGGTCAAGGTGCAGTTCTTCTGGGACCGCGAAGGCGCCGGCGACGACCAGACCAGTTGCTGGCTGCGGGTGTCTTCGGCCTGGGCCGGCGCGCGCTACGGCGGCGTGGCCATTCCGCGCATCGGCATGGAAGTGCTGGTGGGCTTTCTTGAAGGCGACCCCGACCAGCCGCTGGTCACCGGCTGCCTGTACCACCGCGAGAACGCGGTGCCCTACCCGCTGCCGGCGAACAAGACCCGCAGCGTGTTCAAGACCCTCAGCAGCCCCGGCGGCAAGGGCTTCAACGAGCTGCGCATCGAGGACAAAAAGGGCCAGGAGCAGATTTTCATCAACGCCCAGCGCGACTGGGAGCAGCGCATCCTGCATGACCAGAAGATCCGCGTTGGCCGCCAGCGCCACGACACCGTCGAGGCCGACAGCCACACCGAATTCAAGGCCGAGGAACACACCACCGTCGACCTCGACCGCAAGGCCGAATGCCGCGCCGACGACCACCTCAGCATCGCCGTCAGCCAGCACCTGAAAATCGCCACCAGCCAGTTCATCGAGGCCGGCACCGAGATTCACCTGGGCAGCGGGCAGAAGATCGTGATGGAGGCCGGCGCCGCGCTGACGCTCAAGGCCGGCGGCAGCTGGGTGCAGATCGACGGCGGCGGCGTGGCCATGAGCGGCGCCGCCATCAAGCTGAACCAGGGCGGCGCACCGGGCGTGGGCACCGCAGTGGCGGCGCTGCTGCCGGGGCTGTTGCGCCAGGCAGTGAACGCCGTGGCCGGCGCCGTGCTGACCCCGGCGCAGATCAACACCCTCAAGCGCAGCGCACCGTTCTGTGAAGAATGCGAGAAGTGCAAGGGAGGTGCCTGTGCCATCTGAGCCCCTGAGCCCCATGGACTGGCTGCAACAGCAGCCACTGGCCGAAGGCGAATACCTGTACGCGGTGATGGGCAGCGCCAGTGACGCCGAGCCCATGGCCAACTACTACCGCAAGGCCAGCCCCGAGGCGCCTATTCCGCTGTGGGGCGGCACGCCCTACGCCGGCTGGCGCGAGCTGATGCCCTACCTCGACCGCCTGCCGGCCGACAGCCCGATGCTCGACTGGGCCGCCGCCTGCGATGCCCGCGACTGGGGCTGGCTGGCGGTATCCCGGGCGCAACCGGCCGAGGTGGCCGAGCACCTGCGCGGCCTGACCCAGGTGCTGATGCCCGATGGCACCGGGGTGTTCTTCCGCTTCTGGGACGGCCAGCACCTGCTGCCGATTCTCGACTGGCTGGGCGAGCGCAATGGCGAACTGCTGCCGGTGTTCACCCGCTACTGGGTCAATGGCCAGGCCCGCGACGGGCATGCCCTGCCCCACCAGGGGCCGCAGCATTACCCGTGGTGGGAGGTGCCCCAGGCGCTGCTCGATCACCTGACCCAGCAAGACCCGTCCACCCTGATCGACAACCTGCTGCAAATTCTGCGCGAAGACCACGCCGACCTCTACTTCGCCCAGCCCGAGGCCAACCTGCGCCTGAAGCTTACGCAATTCGTCCGCTACCACGCCGAGCCCATGGACAGCCTCGGTGAACGCGTCGTCGACCACCTGATACAGGAAGTAGCACCTTGATCTCCTACATCATCGGCAAGTTCCTGGCCGAGGCCATTTCGGCCGAGACCCCGGACGCCCCACGCATCATCGCCGACTTCAGGCAAAACAGCCTGACCGACTACCAGGAATGGGCCGACAGCTGGACCCTCGGCTGGGCGCTGGACACCCAGCAGAAGTTCGAGGTCGGCGACGAGGTGCTGACGGTCAAGGACAAGGACGACACCAAGGTCCAGGGCTACGCCACCTGCCAGAAGAACGGCGTAATGACCCTGCTGCACAGCTTCGAGACGGTCAATTTCGTGCCGATCGGCAACACCCCTTTCGAAGCTCGCGAAGTGCTGGCCAAGGGCAAACTGGGCGAGGCAATCCGCGGTGCGCTGGATGAAAACGGCTTGGGCACGGTGACGGGCTGCGAACCGAACAAGCCTTACCAGATCACCTTCTTCCCCGATGTGGGCGAAAACGAAATTCGCGCGCTGCATGCTTCTTACGGCGGAGTGCTCGAAAAGCTGCAGGGCTGGTTGACCAAGGAGTGGTCCAGCAGCATCGAGCCGCAGTGGAAAGCCTACGTGCAGAAGGATACCCCCGACCGCCTGCTCGAGATCGGCGAAGCGTTCGCCAGCGGCGCGTGGGAAGTGCTGAAGTCGCTATGGGACGACATCAAGAGCGTATTCGACATGCTGCTCAATGCCCGCGAGTACGCCGGCAAGATCGTCGACTACATCAGCAAGGCCGATTTCGACGAACTCAAGACGAGGGCCAAGAAGGCGCTGCACGACGGCCTGATGCTGCTCAGCGACGAGCCGCTGATGTACCTGTATGCCATGGCGGTGATCACCTGGGTGCAACTGCAACCGCCCCCCGTGATCGCCGAACTGGCGGGCGGGGCCATGATGCGGATTGTACTGGACGTGATCATCGGCATGGTGCTGACCGGCGGCATCGGTATCGCCGTGCGCCTCGGCACCAAGACGGTCAGCGCGGTGCGCAGCGAGCTGACCGCCCGGCGTGTGACCAAGGCTTTCCAGGACCTGATCGATCTGGAGACCCAGCTGGCTGAGCATGCCAAGAAGGTCAAGCCGCTGGCGGCCCATGGGCAGGTGATGGTCAACAGCTCGAAGAAGGCCGATGTGCAGATCGACAGCCCTTTACAGCACATCGACCTCAACAAGCCGGACACCATCGTGCTGACCCGCGGGCCGGACAAGAAAGTGACCGTTACCCAGGGCGAAAAAACACCGGACGCCCCCAAGCAGGCGAAAAACCCCGACGACAAACCCACCGACGCCTGCAGTGCCACCTGCGTCAACGGCTGCCCGGTATCGATGGTCACCGGCGAAGAGCTGCTGACCCTGACCGACACCGAGCTCGACGGCCTGCTGCCCTTCGAATGGACGCGCCTGTACCGCACCTCGGCGGTGGAGCACGAGTGCGGCCTGGGCCCCGGCTGGAGCCATGCCCTGGCCCAGCGCGTGACCATCGAAGGCGACGCGGTGATCTGGCTGGACCACGAAAACCGCCGCACCGAGTTCCCGCTGCCGTCGGTGCAGCGCCCGGCCATCAGCAACAGCCTGTCCAAGGCCGCCATCTACCTGGGCGAAGGCGCCAACGAGCTGATCCTGACCCAGGCCGGCAACCAGCCGCGCTTCTACCACTTCCGCCATGACGGCCGGGTGGCCGCGCTGTTTGCCATCAGCGACCGCTACGACAACCGCCTGCACGTGCAACGCGACGTGCTCGGCCGCATAGCCCGCCTGCACAACGGCGCCGGCCGCGCCCTGCAACTGCGCTACGACCGCACGGTGATCGTCGCCGTCGACTACCAGACCCGCGTGCTCGACGCGCCCAACCAGAACACCTGGCACACCGAACAAACCGTCGCCACTTACCGCTACGACAGCCACAACCGGTTGATCGAAGCCAGCAACGCCGCCGGTGAAAGCGAGCATTACCGCTACGACAGCGAACACGTGATCCAGAGCCGCCAGCTGGCCGGCGGCGCGCAGTTCTTCTGGGAATGGGAAGGCGCCGGCAAGTCGGCGCGCTGTGTGCGCCACTGGGCCAACTTCGCGCAGATGGACACCACCTACAGCTGGGGCGACGACGGCAGCGTGACCGTGCGCAACGCCGACGGCAGTGAAGAAGTCTACGTTCACGATGAGAACGCACGGCTGGTCAAGCAGGTCGACCCCGACGGCGCCACCCACGAAAAGGCCTACGACGAACAAGGCCGGCTGATCGCCGAAAAGGACCCGCTGGGCGCGGTCACCGAGTACCAGTACGAAGACGGCCGCCTCAGTGCGGTGATACCGCCTGAAGACGAGCCGGTGCTTTACGAGTACGACTACCACGGCCACGTCAGCGCCGTGGAGCGCGGCAAGGCACGCTGGGAATACCGCCGCAACGCCCAGGGCGACATCACCGCGCAGACCGACCCCAGCGGCGTACGCACCGACTACCGCTACGACGAGCATGGCCGCCTGCTGGAAATCCACCACCCCGACGCCAGCCTGCACCGCCTGGGCTGGAACAGCCTCGGCCAGCTGATCGACGAACAACTGCCCGACGGCGGCCAGCGCCGCTACCGCTACGACGCCCTCGGCCGGCAGATCACCCGCCAGGACGAAACCGGCGCCCTCACCCACTACCAGTGGACCCCGACAGGCCGCCTGGCGCAGATCACCCTGCCCGGCGGCGGCACCCGTGCCTACCGCTACAACGCCTACGGCAAGGTCACCGAGGAGCGCGACGAACTCGGCCGCATCACCCGCTACGAGTACGCCGAGCACCTGCACCTGGTCAGCCGGCGCATCAACCCCGACGGCAGCGAGCTCAACTACCGCTACGACAACACCCGCCTGCTGCTGACCCAGATCGACAACGAACGCGGCGAGCAGTACCGCCTCGACTACCACCCCAACGGCCTGATCAGCCAGGAAACCGGCTTCGACGGCAAGCGCACCGCGTATGTCTACGACCTCAACGGCCAGCTGATCGAAAAGACCGAGTTCGGCGAGGACGACACCCCGCTCAAGACCGAGTACCAGCGCGACAGCGCCGGCCGCCTGCTGGTCAAGACCCTGCCCGACGGCAATGCGGTGCACTACACCCACGACCGCCTCGGCCGCCTGGTCAGCGTCGACGACGGCCACTGGCCGCTGGCCTACGAGTACGACCTCAACGACCGCCTGGTCACCGAGCACCAGGGCCGCGCCACCCTGCGCTACCGCTACGACGCCCTCGGCCAGCTCAGCCACGCCCGCCTGCCCGACGGCAACCGCCTGGACTACCACTACCTGCCCGGCGGCGACCTGGGCAGCATCGACCTCAACGGCCAGCCGCTGACCCGTCACCAGTTCCAGGCCGGGCGCGAGCTGGCGCGGCAGCAAGGGCAACTGGTCAGCCAGTACCAGTACGACGAGCAAGGCCGCCTGGTGCAGCACCGCGTTACCCAGCGCCAGGACAAGAAGTGGCTGCTGACCCGCGGCTACGGGTACGACGCCAACGGCAACCTGGCCAGCATCGACGACAGCCGCAAGGGCCTGCGCGAGTACCGCTACGACCCGCTGGACCGCTTGGTGGCGGTGCGTGGCGATATCGGCGAAAGCTTCCAGCACGACCCCGCCGGCAACCTGCTCGCCCAGACCGCGCAGCTCGATCCCAAGCTTGTAAACGTACAGGGCAACCGCCTGCTGATGCAGGGCGATGCGCATTTCGACTACGACGTGTTCGGCAACCTGGTGCGCGAGCGACGCGGGGCCGGGCAGAAGTTGGTGACCGAATATCGGTATGACTGCCAGCACCGCTTGAGCGAGGTTTTGCTACCCAATGGGCAGGTGGCCAAGTATCGGTACGACGCGTTCGGGCGGCGGATCGAGAAGGATGTGGCCGGGGCGCTGACCGAGTTCTTCTGGCAAGGGGAACGGTTGATAGGCGAATGGTCGCCGGGGCGCAGCCGCAGCTACGTGTATGAGCCGGGGAGCTTCCGGCCGTTGGTGATGGTGGATGGCGACGGGCCTGAGAATGCCCGCCCCTACTACTACCAGCTTGACCACCTGGGTACGCCGCAGGAACTGACTTCGGCGCAAGGCGGCATCTGCTGGTCGGCGCGGTACAAGGCCTACGGCAACGTCGCCAGGCTCGATATCGAAGAGATCGACAACCCGTTGCGGTTCCAGGGGCAGTACTTCGATGCGGAAACGGGGCTGCATTACAACCGCCATCGCTACTACAATCCCGGCACCGGGCGGTATCTGACGGCGGACCCGATCAAGCTGGCGGGGGGGTTGAACAGCTATCGGTATGTGCCTAACCCTACGGGGTGGGTGGATCCGTTGGGGTTGAGCGATACTTGTCCGAAGGCTGACTCATGTACGCCTGCGGTGCCGAGTGGGTCAGAAAAGCCCCCTTCAGTGTCTGAAAATGAGCCCCGTCTACCTTCTGCTGGCGAAACAAACGACCCCAAGTATCTCTATCGTGGGGATAACCGTCATCCTGATACAATTTTCGAAGAAGGCTTCAAACCAAGAGGAGACAGCGACGACCTAGAGCTTCATGCCTATGACAATAAAGAGCCTCCTAGCAACTTCATCAGTACATCATTACTGGAGTCAGTAGCCTCGGAGTTCGCTACTGACAAAGGACGCCAGTCGGGTTGGCTCTATATAATTAGATACCAAAAAAATGGACGCGACGTAAACAAGGAACTCGGCTCAAACTCAGCATTCAAAGAAGAAAAAGAAATTGCAGTACCAGGAGGAATTGACAGATCAGAAATTTTAGGCGCAACACATATACAAAAAAAAGGAACACCTTCCAACGAAACCAAACTCAACCCAAACAGGAATAAAAAATGAAAGAGGAAACCGTAACAATCGAAGTAAATAAGGTTAGGAAAAACGTCACACTCAAATGCGAACTTGATCCGCCAAAAATGGTCCTCGAAGTCGACGGGAACATTTCCACAGGCGAAGGCAGAAGCCTTATTCACTGCTTGGCATCACTAAGAGAACAGAATCCACATATAAAATTTTTATGTAAGGGTTCAAAACTAAACGTGTACCCTTCCAGAATGAGCATGCAAATGTCATCAGGAATGCTTGCCTACGAGTTAACCTTAGGGGAATACGCACTAATTAAAGACATCATCAATATTTTTGACTACGACGATAGCAATATCGCCCAAAGCTTCGAACAACAGAAAGCCTTTTTCGAAGAGTGGCTGGAATCTCTAGAGCAGGCTCAATAATTAGCTTGGCACACCAGCGATACAGAGCCTACTTAACTCAGTATCAACAGAGCTACTACTTATCAACCGCCCCACAAAAACCAAGCTTATAGGCCAGCGAGCCCGAAGTAGTCAGATTATCTTTCTACTTGGGCGAGCGCGCCTTCTTTCCCGTCCGGCGACAAGCCAATAAAAGCAGATCAATAGGGGCAAGGTTTAATGGGCGAAAAGGTCATCAAAGAGTTTTCGCTGGATTGGCGAGACCGAATGCTCTGGATGGAATGAATACTACTCAGAGCAGGCTGCCAAAGGAATTCTTCTAAAATTCGCCAGCGCCGAATGAAATGGTTAAAACAACATACAAAAACCAAACCAGATTTCTGGACCCAACGCTGTGTAGCCGCAAAGGAGATTCGATAATCCTTCAAAAGCGCTTACTGGCAAGAGCGCGCAAAAGATTTCGAACAAGGTATTGCACAATGAAAGAAATCGAGAACCTCATAGAAGCACTAAAAAACAACTGCAAAGATAAGTATTGGTTTGGCGCAGCATCCGATACAGCAATAAATCGGATGCAAGAAATATTGAAAATCACCCTACCCGCAGACTTTTTAGCATTCCTTCATATCTGTGGAGGGGGCGGTGCAGAATCTTCTGAAATTTGCGGGATATGTGATGACGACGCCGACCTAGAAGTCGGAGGAACGGTGCTTTACGCAACAAATTACTGCCGAAACGAGTTCGACCTCCCCCTAAATCTCGCAGTAATTTACTTGGAAGATGACGAGATTTGCTGGGCTATCGACTGCGATACATACCAAATCGTCTCCTACAGCCTAATTTTTAAAAAAATAGATAGAGTATTAAACAATTCATTTGCAGAGTTTTTTGCAGAGTACGTTGAACTGTATCGTAACGACCAACAAGAATAAATCAAGCGTAAATCCCAAAAACTGGAATATTCGTCTCCGCGATTTACAGAAGGGTGTCGCCGGGGCGCTGACTAGAGTTATTTTTTTTTGGGGGGACCAGTTGATCAGCAAAATTCTCGTCGGGGCGCAGCCGCAGTGAGGGAATCTAAATGCCAAAAATCAGCATATCGGCCGCTTCGCCCACGAGAAACTTGGCGGCAACAAAATTTCTTCATAAAATGCTGGGTTGCGCTTTAGCCAGCGCATCAACGATGCTTGAATCAGGAAAGACCAGCGTATTCTTTACATGTCAGCTATTCATGAATGATCACGTGGAAAAAGATAAGAAAATCAGGAAAATTCTCGATTTTTTCACAAAAGAAAACATAGAACTTTGCATTATTGAAATTGACGAAGATGCCAATTGGAGCGATGTGGATTTTGTCAATCCTGGCAACCTAGAAATATCAAAATTCTCATTACTCAACATGCTCGACGAAGCAAAAGGGAGATACCGATAGGTTCTCCGTACACGAAGCGACTTCAGCGTAATAGTTACGCCAACACGGCAACTCTCGCAAAGTCCATCTCTTTAACAAAGCGCGCACTACACTTGCAGTACCCTCAACAGTACTGCCGGTGGAAATCAGTCAGACTGACCTAACAGCAGCAAGCTGAGCTAAAGTCTCGGCCACCTGGTCGGCAACGGCCGCTGGCCTACGAGTACGACCTCAACGACCGCCTGGTCACCGAGCACCAGGGCCGTGCCACCCTGCGCTACCGCTACGACGCTTTCGGCCAGCTCAGCCACGCGCGCCTGCCCGACGGCAACCGCCTGGACTACCACTACCTGCCCGGCGGCGACCTGGGCAGCATCGACCTCAACGGCCAGCCGCTGACCCGCCACCAGTTCCAGGCCGGGCGCGAGCTGGCCCGCCAGCAAGGGCAACTGGTCAGCCAGTACCAGTACGACGAGCAAGGCCGCCTGGTGCAGCACCGCGTTACCCAGCGCCAGGACAAGAAGTGGCTGCTGACCCGCGGTTACGGGTACGACGCCAACGGCAACCTGGCCAGCATCGACGACAGCCGCAAGGGCCTGCGCGAGTACCGCTACGACCCGCTCGACCGCTTGGTGGCGGTGCGTGGCGATATCGGCGAGAGCTTCCAGCACGACCCCGCCGGCAACCTGCTGGCCCAGACCGCGCAGCTCGATCCAAAGCTGGTCAACGTGCAGGGCAACCGCCTGCTGATGCAGGGCGATGCGCATTTCGACTACGACGTGTTCGGCAACCTGGTGCGCGAACGACGCGGGGCCGGGCAGAAGCTGGTGACCGAGTACCGGTATGACTGTCAGCATCGGTTGAGTGAGGTTTTGCTACCCAACGGGCAAACGGCCAAGTACCGGTATGACGCGTTCGGGCGGCGTATCGAGAAGGATGTGGCCGGGGCGCTGACCGAGTTCTTCTGGGAAGGGGAACGGTTGATCGGCGAATGGTCGCCGGGGCGCAGCCGCAGCTACGTGTATGAGCCGGGGAGCTTCCGGCCATTGGTGATGGTGGATGGCGACGGGCCTGAGAATGCCCGCCCCTACTACTACCAGCTCGACCATTTGGGCACACCGCAGGAGCTGACTTCGGCGCAAGGCGGGATCTGCTGGTCGGCGCGGTACAAGGCCTACGGCAACGTCGCCAGGCTCGATATCGAAGAGATCGACAACCCGCTGCGGTTCCAGGGGCAGTACTTTGATGCGGAAACGGGGCTGCATTACAACCGGCATCGCTACTACAATCCCACCACCGGGCGGTACCTGACGGCGGACCCGATCAAGCTGGCGGGGGGGTTGAACAGCTATCGGTATGTGCCTAACCCTACGGGGTGGATAGACCCTCTAGGATTGAGTGGGAACTGCCCCAAACCAGACACATGCGTACCGGAAGCCGCAGCCCCTGCAGACAACCTGCCTAAGGTTGAGACAAAAGAGCCGGAGATTCCTGAGCCTAAAATGACCGCCGAAGAGCGGAGGGCTAGAATCGATGTACTGTCGGAAGCAAACGCTAAACGGCAAGTGCAAAGTTGGGAGGATGAGTTTGGGATGCATACGATTGGAAAGCACAGTCCTGAGATACCAGATGCCGCTATGAGGCAACGAGCTATCGACGGTACAACCCCATGACAGGTAAACCCCCAAGACGCCCACGGCCAAATCCAAGTTCCCAATTCAGAACTTGGAAGCTACAGATACACGCTATAAATGAGGCTCTCACCAGAAAAGCGAGAGGACTTAACCAAGTTGACGGCAAAGATAAAGATGGAAACCCGATTGTCCGGGTAGATCAGCCTGGCTCCGGACGGGGATATAGGCCCAACAAAAAAGACCTTAAAAATCCAACATTGAACGAAGAGATGAATGGTGCCGAAATCAAATTCGACAAAAAACACAAAAACCATTCACCGCATCCCCAACGAAGCAAAAATAAAATGATAGATGAACGCACCGGCCTCGAATATACCCCAAGCCTTCGCCACTTCCTAGGTGAACTTAACATCTACGACAGAGAAGAGACTCTTGGAGAAGAGCTTGAAAATTACGATATCACCAACGAACGCGACTGCGAGGCAGTTATCAGAAAGTACTGCGTCGAGAACCTAGAGCAATATTACAACTATAAAATCAGATATTTACTATGGGCACATTTGAAAAGTGCACTCAATGACAAAACACATGACTTCGCACCAATTTTCGAAGACGGCCCCGACGACCACTCAACACTGGCCTTTTACGAAGATGAATTCGGAGACCCCAGAGAGTTTTTCTCTAAAATCTTTGAAATCGCTTCGGCAAGATGGTCAACTGACTTAGCTCGAGCACAACAAGAAGACCCAACCACTTGGTAGTCCACCGGACAACGTTACAAACCAATTGTTTTGGTGATGATGGCTGGCGACGAGCCGGAGAATGCCCGCCCCTAGCATTTCCAACTGGATCATCTGGGTGCACCGCAGGAACTGACTTCGACGCAGGGTGGAGTCTGCTGATCGGCGCGATACATATCCTACGGCAACGTCGCCAAGCTCGATATTGAAGATATCGACAACCCGCTGCGGTTCCAGGGGCAGTACTTTGATGCGGAAACGGGGCTGCATTACAACCGCCATCGCTACTACAATCCCGGCACCGGGCGGTACCTGACGGCGGACCCGATCAAGCTGGCGGGGGGCTTGAACAGCTATCGATATGTAACTAACCCTATCGGTTGGGTAGACCCTTTAGGACTCAGCGAAAACTGTCCTCCTGGCTGCGACGGTAAATCGAATGCTGATAGTTCTGCTGAGGCATCTACCGATCATGGTTCACCGCCCCCACCAGCACCGAGAGACTTTGCCACAGATGAAAAGCTCGAACAACATTACATAAAGCACGGCCGCGCGTTCAACGCCCAAAATAAAGAAGAGTACTTAGATACGGCAAGGTTCGTTGTGAATACAGGCTACAAAATTGAATACCCCTACAAAGGAAAAATACGAATAGGATACTTAAAATTCATGAAAAACAAGAAAAAAAATGGGCAAGCAAAATTTGCCTTTGTCGGGATTAATGAAAAAAACGAAATCGCAACCTTGCATACCAAAAGCGGTAAAGATCTTTGGAGCCTACAAGGAAACCCAGCATCTGAAAAAACAATCAGGCCTATGCAAAATGAATAAAACCCTCATCAAAATCTTGAAACTTAATCCCGATGATGAAAACGAAGCCACCCTTGAAATTGGAGGCTTCCCCATCAGATGCTTCATCGGTCACTGCCCCAACGCCATAAACGAAGGAGAAGAACACCTCGTTGAACTTACAATGTATTTCGAGGACGATTACAAGGCAGTAGAGGCCCCTGAAAGGCAACCCTATATGAAAAATACAAACAACGGATTCAGCGTTGAAATAGCAGGACACCTGGACTCAAACTCCCTCAGATCAATAACAATTCTTGACGATGAAGACATTCACTACGACCACCCCGAACTAAACGACAAGTTCATAATCGTATACGCCGATCGCCTTCAAGTAGACTTTGACTAAGCATCACTGACTTCGAAGTGCAGATCTGAAATTCGAAATCGGTGATATAGCACGTTCGGACGGCGCTTCGAGAAAACATAGCTAGCGAAGTAGCCGTACTATCCAGGGGTAACGATTGGCGACGAGTGCTCGCCAAAGCATAGTTACCCAGTGCTAGGGCAAGAAGTGGCTGCTGACCCGTGGTTACGGGTACGACGCCAACGGCAACCTGGCCAGCATCGACGACAGCCGCAAGGGCCTGCGCGAGTACCGCTACGACCCGCTCGACCGTTTGGGGGCGGTGCGTGGCGATATCGGCGAGAGCTTCCAGCACGACCCCGCCGGCAACATGCTCGCCCAGACCGCGCAGTTCCCACGGGGTAATGATCCCAAACTACCACTTGGAGACCCAAAGAAATGAGAGCCGTGTGCATTTTCAACAACATCGAAGCACTCTCAGGCACTCCTGCCTACGAAAATGCGCAAAAACACATAAAAAAACTCACAGGGGAAGTTGACCTTACCGTAGGCAGATTATATACAATCTACGGAACAACCCTGCGAGAAGGCAGAACATGGCTATACGTTTGCCAGGAAGTTTATGACGAGTACCCTAAAGCATACCCACTTGAACTCTTTAAACTAACTGATGCTTCCCCATCGCGTATTTGGCACCTAAATGAGTCTGGTGAGTTTCTAATCCAAGAATGGGCGAATGACAGAGCATTCATTGAGCGTCTTGTTGATGGAGAACCCCATGAGGTTAAGCATTTCAAGGAGCAAAAAACATTGATGGACAACGAACACAAAGTCGCACCTGTATAAAACATTGAGAAAACTGTCGAGCGCACCATAGACTTGACAACTAGCAAGTCCAACCTCTTTAAAAATGCGCATACAACACTTGCAGTAACCTGAATGGCACTGCCTGTGAAAATCAGTCAGACTCGCCTAACAGCAGCGACCTGAGCTATAGCATCGACCGCATGATCTGCGTCGACGACGGCCACTGGCCTATAGGTACGACTTCAACGACCGCCTGGACTCAACATAAAGTCTCTCACTATTGGAAAGACAAGGAAGCCGAGGTATAAAGGTGATCCCAAACACACTGCAAAATCTAATAGATCTGCAACCAAGGGTAAAGAAAAGAACCAACGAAGAACTCGCAATAGAGCAATTGAAAATAGTTGGAATTGACACAGAAAGCGAGTTTGCAATTTTTTACAGGCAATACATGCCCGGCAGCCTCGACAGCAAAGCGTGCGCAGACACTCTATGTGACATTGCAGAACCCACAAACGAAATACTAGAAGGCACCGAATTCATTCATGAAATGTGGGAACTCCCCGGCATTTATGTGTGCTTCAGCTCCCTACAGAGCGAAGGTGGATTTCTCCTGAACACCGAGAACGGCATGATCTGGGATTTCGACCTTGGCCAACACGCAGCGTTCATGGCCGGAGAAATCAAACCCCGATGGAATGGTTTTTTTGAATTCCTGGAGTGGTACCTCTCGTAAGGACTCTTCGACAAGCCGCCTGCCCGGCAGTGTACAATCGGCGAAGGTCTTGCCTCTATTCTCAAACGGGTCGACCCCGTTGAGTGGCTTGCTAAAAATTACAGCTTAGACGAAAACGGGCCCTCAATAGCGACCGCAAGGAGACGTGCAGAACATGAGCTATTTCGACACCTTGCTAGCGGAAGAATTCTCCAGCAAATCAATCCCTCATCAAACCTTGAGCCGCAACAAAGCAGCACAGTATGAACACCATATCAACGAGAAATTTAAATTCAAAGGCTCATTTGTTGACTGGTCGACTTTAGACTGGCATCAAAGCCTCACCCTAGAAACGATTAACGGCGAAGCACTTCTACCCTATTTAAAAACAAACCAAAGCAAAGTACTCATAATCGGAGACTCCTTGATCGAAGAATCATATGAAATTGAGCAGCGTTACCTTGAACTTGCGATACGAATACTTTCCGAAATACCCCAGCACACTTATCTTTTACCTGTAGATCTGTCATGGATTCTCTGTATCAAATCTGACGGAGAAATTCACATTGGACGAACCCATACAAAAACTGCATAGCATGAGGCATGCCATAACCAACATTGCTCGCACCAATGGGCAAGGAAACGCAAGCAGCACCCACTTAAGGAAACCTCAAACACTCAGAAAGTCTGTTAGGATAAGCAACCCCTCCGCACCTAAAAGCAGCGCTAAGAAGATTGGCAATGATCCCTGAAAAATTAGCTAACCTCATAGAGTCGCAGCCAGGCGACATTTTCAGAACTGATCGTGCCGCGGCCGCAGCAGTTCTGGAGAGTTTAGGTATCGACCCAGACTGCGAGTTATCAAGATTCTTTTTAACCTATCAAATCACTGTTTTTCGAAGCAAATCTTCCTACGAAATGCTCTGCGACATCGACAACGATGAAATCTCCACTGGTACTGATTTCATTCATGAAGTCTGGGAGCTTCCAGAAAAATACATCTGCCTGACAACCTGTCAGGGTGAGGGTTGCTACCTTTACGATAAAAGCACTGGTAAAGTACTCGACTTTGATCTAGGCGAGAGGGCGCAATTTCTCAACGGTAACATCAAGACCGAGTGGCCCGGCTTTTTTGACTTCCTAACATGGTATCTAGGGTGAGTACACAGCAAAAACATAGCCGGTTCAACCATCCGATTGCGGTGCTGCTCGCCCAGACCGCGGAGCATGGCTCAAAACAACACCCAACCCAAACAGAGACTTGAAATGAAGCCTGTAACCATAAAGGTTTTAATAGACGGAGAACGCATCGATATAAGCCTACGCTTGAAAATGTCACCACCAAAAATCACAACCACCATTAGAAACCAAGAAAAAGCAGTGCTGGGCGACAACATATTCGACTGCTTCATTAAACTGAGAAAAGAACACCCCGATGTGAAATTTCTATGCAAGGGGGCCAAAATAAATGTATTCCCTTCAAGAATGAGCGCGCAGATGTCTGGCATGATCGCTTATGAGATGACACTAGGATACCCAGCCCTAAATAAAGACAAAGTCGATATTTTCGACTATGACGACGCGGACATCGCCGACAGTTACGAGCAGCAATTGAATTTCTATAAAAGCTGGATTGACTCGATCCGAAACCGATCTAAAAGCGTCAACCCTGATTAAGCAAATAGTATTGCTTGCGGCAATAGGCTTGTACAACCGCGACGGTCGCGCTCTACAGATATGCTAAGAGCACACGTTGAGGGACTCTCGGCCGGCAGATCACCCGCCAGGACGAAACTGGCGCCCTCACCCGCTAGCCGTGGCCCCCGACAGGCCGCCTGCCCGACGCCAACCTATGGATCACGTCGAGATAAAATTAGACAAAAACTGGAAAGTCATTCACCGCCTTATCAGCAACGGAGAAATAGAATGATTGATAACACCACGGGCAAAGAATTCACGCCAAGACTGAGCTACTATCTAGGGGGGCTAGACATTTACGACAGGGAGCACACTCTAGGGGTCGAGCTTGATAAATTCGACATACGAAATTTCGATGACCGGATGCATGTTCTTGAAAAATACTGCATCGGCCGAATTAGCGAAACCAGTGACTACAAGGAAAAATTCCTACTCTGGCAAGAGCTTAATAATGCACTCAGCGAGCCAAGCCACAACTTTCATCAATACATCGAATACAATCCCGACGAATTCGCAGCACTCGCTTACACGGAAGATGAATTCGGCGACGCAAGAGTTATTTTTGAACAACTATTCAAGATAGCCACTGAGAAATGGAGCTCCGACTTGGAACGAGCAAGCCAAGAAGACCCAAGCCAATGGTAATATTTTTTCCACTCGGCGCGGCCTCTATAGAACCAAATCATTGAAACATCCAGCATCAGGAGTGAAGTTTATGCGACCGGGCCAAAGAGATTGACAATGATCCCAAACAACTTGAAAAAAACCCTTGAACACCATGAAAACATTCATCTGCGGAAGGACAAAGATCTAGCCAGCAAAGCACTAGAAAATCTAGATGTATCACCAGAGACAGAGTTTGGTCAGATCCTACTATCGTATATTATCGCTGATGTGATCAGCAATGTATCAGACGAGACCCTATCTGAAATATCAGAACCATCCGAGAGTGTGCTGTGGGCGACAGAATTTATTCACAGGACATGGAAGCTGCCCTATAACTATATTTGCTTCACGTCTCTAGAAGGTGAAGGTGGCTACATAATGGAAAAATCCAGCGGAAAGATCTGGGACTTCGATCTGTCCGAGCGAGAAAACTTCTTAAAAGGTGAAATACCCGCTCATTGGAATGGTTTTTATGAGTTCCTTGAGTGGTATCTCTCATGAACGCGCAAACTCACGAACGCAAGTAGCTGATCGTCAACTTCAAACAATTCCAGCACCGGGAGTTAGCTGACGATGTGCCGGACCACGCTGGAGGATGGCTTGAACAGGAAACCATTCACCGCCTTCCCGAGAACAGTGCAACAACATGATCGATTATCGCACAGGCAAACTATACACCCCTCAACTTAGCTACTATCTAGGAGGATTAGACATATACGACAGAGAGCACACGCTCGGAGTCGAACTTGAAAAATACGACATGCATAACATGAACGACAGAATGTTTGTGCTTGAGAAGTACTGCATTGACCGAATGAGCAGAACCAACGACTACAAAAAGAAATTTCTGTTATGGAGTGAGTTGAAAAACGCGCTGAATGACCCAGACCACAACTTTCATCAATACATCAAATACGACCCCGATGAGTATGCATCACTCGCGTATACAGAGGATGAATTCGGAGATGCAAGAACCCTCTTCGGACAGCTTTTCAAGATCGCAACTGAAAAGTGGAGCTCAGAGTTGGAACTGGCAAGCCGAGAAGACTCTGATCGTTGGTAAAAGATTACTTTTCAAATAGACGAGCAGTGTAGGCGCAATCCGTTACTGCTGCTGCGAGCCTTCGCTATTTCCGAGTGCGACGTATCGGAAATGCGTGTCCTTTTGGCGAGTGGCTTTAGAGGCGCTGTGACTATAGAAATAAAAGGGGAATAGCCTATAAAGCTCTCCGAAAGACATAGGGAAATAGAAAAGAATGACGATTCCAAATAAAATAATAGACGAAATACGAGATCTTATAGCCGCCCTATCCACCTGGGATTTTTCAACCATTGCTCAGAAAAACTGGCAAGGACGAACTGTAACCGCAGATCTTAAACGCGTAATGCTCGAGTACGGGGGCACGTTCACCCCTCCTCCGGATAATTTTTTCGATTACGCCGAGTGCTACGACCTTGAGGGCGGAGCTGGGTGCCTTATCGAAGTACCTCTATGGACAATCGAGGCGGGCAAAAGTGATCTTGTGATCACGATTGATTTTGATAACAAGTCAAAATCAGTCTGCATCAATGATCTCAGGGTGCCTTGAAAGCAGCACCGGGCGGTACCTGACGGCGGACCCGATACCTGAAAATGAGAACCGTCTACCTGCTGCAGGCGAAAAAAAGATCCCAAATATCACTATCGCGGGGATGACCGTCATCCTGATACAATTTTCGAAGAAGGCTTCAAACCAACAGGAAGCAGCGGCTGGTTCTAGATAATTAGACACCAGAAATTGGACACCACGTAAACAGGGATGACAAATGAAAAAAGAGTCCATAGCAATCGAAATAAATGAGAACAGAAAAAACGTCACTCTAAAATACGAACTGGACCCGCCCAAAATGGTCCTCGAAGTCGATGAAAAGATTTCCATAGCCGAAGGCAGAAGCCTTATTCACTGCTTGGCATCACTAAGAGAACAGAACCCACATATAAAATTTTTATGTAAGGGTTCAAAACTAAACGTGTACTTTTCCAGAATGAGCATGCAAATGTCATCAGGAATGCTTGCCTACGAGTTAACCTTAGGGGAATACGCACTAATCAAAGACATCGTCAATATTTTTGACTACGACGATAGCAATATCGCCCAAAGCTTCGAACAACAGAAAGCTTTTTTCGAAACATGGCTGGAATCTCTAGAGCAGGGTCAATAAGTACATCTGGGCGAGCGTGACTCTTTTCCGTCTGGCGGCAAGCCAATGAAAGCAGACCAATGGGGGCAAGGCTTAATGGACGAAAAAATCATCAAAGAATTTCTTCGCTGGATTGGCGATACCGAATGCTCTGGATGGAATGAATACTACTCGGAGCAGGTTGCCAAAGGCATTCTTCCAAAATTCTCAAGCGCCGAATGGGAATGGCTGGAACAGTATATAAAAACCCAACCAGATTACTGGGCCCAACGCTGCGTAGCCGCACTAGGAGACTCGAGGGCTCCCGAAGGGATACCGATACTGAAAGCACTACTTTCATCCAGTAATTTTGATACTCAAATAATGGCCGCCAGCGAACTGGACTGGTCTGAAGCACCGATAGAAGAAGAATACTCCTCCACCATCGAAAACATACTTTTTCGCCTACCAAACGAAGACCACCACCTATACCCAGAAATAATAAATTTACTCAAAAAATCCAATCCAACTCAACGCTAGCTAAGGAGGAGAAAAATGATACCCGAACGGCTAAGGAAACAACTCGAAGCGCACGAGGACATCTTCTTTCGCGAAGATGAAGCGCTTGCTCTGATTGCCCTGAACAATCTCGGCATTTCTACAGACAGCGAATTCGCGAAAGTGCTTATCCCCTATGTACTGGCTGAAATTTTCAGCACAGTCTCGAACGTGACAATAGTCGACCTCTCAGGCCCGTGTGAAGCAGTGCTGCGCTCAACGAACTTCATTCACAGGCAGTGGAATTTGCCTGAAAACCTGGTCTGCTTCACCTCTCTTGAGGGGGAAGGTGGATACATCATGGACAAGATCAGTGGAAGAATCTGGGACTTTGATTTGGCAGAGCGAGAAATGTTCTTGAAGGGCGAGATACCCCACCAATGGAATGGCTTCTTTGAATTCACTGAATGGTACATATCTCCAGCCCGTAGGGCATCATGATCGGCCCATGCCAGGACAACCAAAAATTGAGCCGAACTTGATAGTAGCGTCGATCAAATAATCCAGTATCTGAACGAAATAACTTGGGAACAGTACATCATGGAAGGTATCGACTGGGGTATTTACGGCATACAGAAAAACCCCATCATTACGCAAGAACTCATTAGCGCCATTGAGACGCAGCTAGATTTAACCCTACCCGAAACCTACCTGGACCTTATCAAGTACTCTGACGAAGCCTCGCCGGAAATTTCGACCTTCTCCTACGCAGATGAGTCTACATGCATAAGCGAATTTTTTGAGTTTTCGCAGAAGAACCAGCCATACACGGTATGCTGGTACATGGACCCTTACCCCAGCTTGGGGCTGCCTGACAGGTTCCTGCCTTTCGCTCGCGACGCAGGAGACCAACTAATGTGCCTTGACTATAACTTTACCCCACCCACGGTTGAGCTATTCAAACCGCAAAGCAAAGAACGCTTTTTTGTAGCTGATAACTTTGAAGACTTTGTGAAGCTGTGGCGCTAGCGCTATGTCTCATAAAGCGCACTTGGTAAACGCTCATGCAGAGCGACTCAGGCAAGGTAATGGCAAATGAACCAGATTGAGAACTTGATTGAGAGGTTGAAAGCTGACTGCGAGGGCACCTACTGGCTTGGCGCAGCCTCTGCCACAGAAATAAATCGCCTGCAAGAAACATTGGGTTTAAATTTCCCCACGGACTTCATAGCATTCCTTCTCCTCTGCGGCGGCGGTGGTGCGGAGCACTCTGAAATTTGCGGAATTTGTGATGACGACGCCAGCCTGAAGGTTGGTGGGACACTGCTTTACGCGACAACCTATTGCCGAGAAGAGTTCGATCTGCCGCCAACGCTTGCAGTCATCTATCTGGAAGACAACGAAATTTGCTGGGCCATTGACTGCCAAACCTCCCAAGTCGTCTCTTACAGCCTCATCTTCAGGAAAATCGATAGAATTCTAAACCCTTCATTCCTGGAATTCCTTGAAGAATACGTTAAACTGCACAGCGATGATTGCTGACAACATTAACTCGGCCCGCCCTCTTTAACCCGATGCGCAAAGTGCGAGCAATAGACTCTACTGAAGGTTTCCATAAATCTGATTGAACGTTGCCAAGGCGCACGCGCCTGGCACGCTATTTTCAATGACTATGAAATGCCTGCAGAAATCAACATGCTGTACTGCCACCTGGTGGGCAACCTGATTACGTTCAGGTTTGAGTCACCCATGGTAGACAGAGCCTACCCCGAACGCTGGGAGCAACAGCACAATTGCTTCGGTTTTGACTTGGGCTTCGTTGATGCAGCTGACATCGTCGTATCCGGGCTGAATTTTTACGGGAAGACGCAGATATACGCCAACTCAGCCCCCCGCCTGACCATAAAAATGCAAACCCATAACTGTACAATCGAGTTTTCTTCACCCATGGCCTACCTGTCGAACATTTCAGGCTATTACAACGAGTTGCTTTAAGGCAGGCGACCCGCCCCGCGAAGCACGGAAGCCTAGAAATGATCCCGAATAACCTGAAAGAACGCTTGGACCTGCAAGAAAAAAACCATGCCATCCGCCCGAATGACGCGCAAGCAAAGACCGGGCTTAAAGAACTCGGCATCGACGAAAACAGCGAATTCGGGCTCATCTACCGCCACTATTACCCGTCGAACTTTCAGAGCAACACCTCGCACGAGTTTCTTGGCGATATAGCCGAGCCCTACAATGAAGTACTGGAGGGTACCCGGTTTGCCTACGAAACCTGGGAACTCCCAGGTAACTTCATTGCGTTTACATCCATGCAGGGTGAGGGCTGTTACCTGCTTGACAGAAACACCGGGGGCGTCTGGGACTTCGATTTGGCCGAGCGCGAGGCGTTCATGAGCGGCAACACCCCTCCTACCTGGCTGAGCTTTTATGAGTTTCTGGCCTGGTACCTTTCTTGACAACAACTGAAGGCCCTGCACTGTGGATCGACCTGGAGACTGCAAGATGAACTACCAACAAGCGCTCAGCCTGAATGACTTGATAAACATTCTAAAAAGCCAACACAAGAATATTGACTTCAGCATTTATGGCAAAGGCTCGCCTGGCGCGGCGAATCTCGACAGCATTTGCATTATCGGCGAACCGTCAACCATCACGGAAGACGACGACGAAATCTATCCCGAGTACATCACCAACCTTGGACTGGAATTCTGGTACAGTGATGAACTGCTTGAAGATGTTGTAATGACTGCTCTCAACCAGAAGAACAACGCCAGCAACGAAGAAATCCATTCAGCGATTCGGCACTACAGTGAACATGACGACTTCCTGGACCTGATCTAACGCACTGACATCGCTCAACCCGACGCACCGTCGCCCCTCAAGTGACCTCATAACTTGCGCCAGACAATGATCCCAGCATCACTCCTCACCCTCATAAACGCCCAAACCGGTGATATCGCTCGAAAGAACGAACACCTGGTGATAGCCCATCTCCATGCCATGGGGCTCTGCGAAGACAGCGAATTCGGGCAAATATATAAAACGTACAAGCCAGCCAATTTCGAAAGCCGCGTATCCTTCGAACCACTGTACGACATTGCAGAACCGAGCAACCAGATTCTGGTCGGCACTGAGTTCATCCACGACACCTGGGAGCTACCCGAGCACTATGTTTGCTTCACCACGCTGCAGGGCGAGGGTGGCTATCTGCTGGACAAGATAAGCGGGCAGGTTTTCGACTTCGACCTCGGCGCCCATGACGCGTTCGTTGCCGGAATGGTCCCCGCACGATGGGCGAGTTTTTTTGAGTTTCTGCAATGGTACCTTTCCATCCCAGCTACCTGCCCCACACCGTCACCTGAAGGAAACTAATGAAATACTGGAATCAACTAGACAACTCCGTACTTTTTCGCAAAATATTTTCCTACCAAGTCCCCATAGGGAGCATATTCCTCCACACGTTCAACATTGACCATTTGATGTCAGACGCGAGCCTCAGATTCGACATTCCTGAGTTACCTGATCTGCCGCCGGAAAAGTGGGCACGCCAAGGATTCAACACGTGCCAGATAGGGCTGACACTGCTGAAGGTCACCCGGCTTAGCGTTCAGTACAACTATTCCCAGAAGCCCTTCACCCTGCAAATAACGCAAGAGCACGACCACTACAAGGTACGCATCAGCAACGAAGACGCCGAAATAAACCTCGAGGCCGAGTACATCATGCTCAACGGCCCCGCCGTCTACCTCAACAGTACCGGGCCATTCAAAAGTGTCGAACCATCCGTACAGTGAGTTTGATCGTTGGCTTGGGGACTCCGAAGCCAGCAATTGGAATGAATACATTCGCGAGCAGGTTGGGCTGGGCATCATTCCAACGTTCACCCAGCGTGACTGGAATTCACTGGAAGCGGCAATAGCGCACAAGCCGGCTTTCTGGCTTCAACGCTGCGTTGTGTCACTGGGCAAATCCCGGCATGCTAAAGCGCTACCGCTGCTTAAAACGCTTTTGGCGCATGCTGACCGTGACACGCAAATACTGGCAGCCTACGAACTGGACTGGGCAGAGGAGCCCATCGAGCATGAACTTGGCAGTGTGATCAGGCGACTATACGCCAGCATCCCTGAGCCGGAGCGGTCCGATTACCCCGAGATCGAAAGCTTACTGAAAAAGTCAGAGCGTTAGGCGGCCAACACAGCGGTTAACTCGCCGGCCGTTCCAAACCTCGACAGTTGGCGCACGCAGCGCCTTGAAGCATTGCCACGCATGCCTGGGCCCTGCCCACAGCTGAGCGTAAGTGGCTGCGATATCACCTTCGTACGCTGCCAGGGAGGCTGCATGTACCTTAATTCAAGCCAGTGCCAGAGTGATTCATGGATCGGCGGCCTGCCGTTCCTGCCCAAGGGGGTGGCTCACCCAACGAACCCCGACGGCGTTCCATTCACGTTCTTCTTTACCGTCACCTACCCCCCAGGCCACGCCCTTGAAGGCAACAGCCTGAGCTTGTTTTGTGAAACTCAAGCTTTTGCCGAAAGCACCTTGATCCCTGAGATGCTACCCTCACACAACGCCAGGCCAGTGGTGCCTGCAGACTACCTGCACAACTACCAGCGTGCATTCAAGGCCTACTTTTTCAAGACCCGCGACGGTGTACTGTTGAACAGCAGCACCGAGCAGATCGCAAAGCAATACCTGACGACCTCGCAAACACGCGAGCAACGCGCGTTCGGCCATATCGGCAACGCCCCGTTGTGGCTCAGCGGTGATAACTCGCCGGGCCCATGCGAACGCGAAGAGCCGCTATTTGCACTGCAAGTTTTCCAGGACCAGACCTTCCCGATAACGGCCGCAGCCCCTCGCCAGCAAGAGATGTGCATATTCGGCGGCACGCAAAAGCGCAGCAGCGATGATTACTACTTCTTCAATATGAATGAGGTTTACTTTTTCGCCTACCCGAACAAGCTCGCCGACCGGGCAACTTACATCATAACCCAGTGCAACTGACGCGCTCCGCCGGGTTCACAGGGATGGAACATACACAGTGAACATAATTTTCGAAACGCTAAAATCAAAGCTCGGCGCCACCCCAAGGCCACTCAACTCGGGCGTGCACACGCCCTCAGCAAAGCTGGCAGAACCTGCGCTATGCAGCGACCTGCTTGAAATCTTGCGACTTTTCAACTCATCAGTCGAGTTTGAACAAGGCGCCAACTATATCTCGGCAGGCAATGAAGAATATGCGTTGGAAACCCTATACGGGTTAGCCGACGACAAGTACAACTTGTATGACCGAAACGCAGCCTTGCGCGATCGACTGCCCAAGGGCTACTACACCTTTGGTGACTCCGGCGAAGGCGATCACTTCTGTATCTGCGAATCGAGCGGTGGGGTGTTTTTCTGGGCGCATGACGCAGGGGCAAACCCATTGACATTCCTGTGCGGGGGCTTCTCTGAATTTTTACTTGCACTAACGCCTGACGAAGATCCATCAGATACGGATCTGAAAAAGCTGAAGAGCATTGTTAAATTTGAAATTGATTTTTGACAGCTCTCAAAGCGTACAATCTCTGGCGCCGCAGGCAGCAGACAAGGAGTCGCACCCGTGAAAAAAGCCATGCTCTACGATGTGCTGGTCAATGCCGAATCACTCCCGTGGAACGAATCACTTTACTTGCCGGAAGACTCGTCCGCCTGGAACGCCACCACGGAAGTGATCATTGAAAGCGCTGACGCATTCGATGAGTACGACGAAACCGACAACCCAGTGACAATGGCCAACATGGGTTACGCCTATACGCTGTCGTGCAGCGATCTGATTTCCATTTCGAAAAACCTGAAAGAGAAACACCCCGCCCCTGCATTCGAGAAGCTGTTCGAAGCTTTCGAGTTTTACCTGGACAACGACGCGTTCCTCTGAAATACCTGCCTCACTGTCAACTGCAGCATGGAAAACGCAGAATATGAAACGCATGCACATGGAAGGCTGCGAAGCCGCCGTCACAGAGGCCGACATCGATGCCATCGAAAAGCACCTCGGGGTAGCCTTCCCCAAAGACCTCAGGGCCTTTTATCTGCGGGCCAATGGCGGGTATTGCGCGACCAACCTGTTCAAGTCCCCCGAAGATGACTACCCGCTCAACGCTTTTCTGCCCATGAAATACACCGACATGTGCATCGAGGCGTGCTATGCCACCTTCCAGGCTGAACCAGGCCTACCTAAGTTCTTCGTCCCCTTCGCGATAGATGGCGGCGGTGACTTTTATGGTTTCAGCACGGCCCCCGCTGAGCATGGCAAGATTTCGCTGTTCTCAAGCGACAGCTACTTCCACCCCGAGGGCGAGATGATTGCGCTTTGCGACACCTTCACAGAACTGATCGACAACCTCGTCTTGGACGATGCAACGTGAAGCCGACCCGCCCGTACTCGTGCACACGCGCGCCAAGCACCGTTTGAACATGCAGAAACAGCAATGAACACACTCATAGAGAAGCTCATACAAAACGGGGCAACGATCGAGTTCGATGACCTCTCTCACCTGGCCACTGGCGCAGCGTTCATCGATATCCTCGACGGCCTTAAAGAGGACTTGCTGCAAGCCAGCTTCCCCGGCAAGCAACTGATCGATATCGGGTGGTACCCAGAATTCTGCGAAAGCGGCTCATTCACCGTTTGCCTGATACGCGACCACGCATGGGACTGCCCGGTCTTCAGCACGCGTACAAGGTCGTGGCCGGGCCTGGAGGCAGCACTGAATGACGCCATAGGCCACCTGATAGGGGTAGCGCCATGACTGCCAAGCCGCCTACCTGCCAACATCATCGGGGCCCATCGCCCGTGAGCTTGATCAAGCTGCTGTCAGCGGATTGCGAAGTCACCGAAGAGGTCATGAATGCCATCTCATCACTGCCGATAGCCTCGAACGAGAGCTTTGCATTCGCCAACCCCTATATAGCCCTCAAGCCGGCTGAAAGATTGATCCATGAAATCAGGCTACAAAATCGGTCGGCTCGCGAAGGCGGCAAGGCAATAGCCGGCTATGCCAGCCTGGAGGAACAGCTGCTGCAACTGCAACCCTCTGCCGTGGTTCAATTGCGCTTTGTAGAAAGTGAAACATGGGAAGGCTGCGTCTTCGCATCGAGCAGCCAATTGAAGGGCGTACTGCTAGGCAAGAAACCCCAAAAACCGATGAAAACGCCACCTGGCTGGGATGGCAGCCTGAAAATGCTCGAGGCCTACAACAAGGCATGAAAACCCTGTTCGCGCCCTTTGACGCTATCAATACATTGGATGTTGGCGTTGCACGCCAGCACTTGCACAGAGGCCACCCAATTGCCTGAATTCACACGCATCAGCCTTCGCGAAGCGCTGACCAACGTCGAAACCCTGGATGGGGATCACTCCCTGCATCTCCCGCAAAACATCGCACTGTGGACGGCGGACTGCCTGGCAATCGTCGAGGACCCGGACGCATTCGAAGCCTACGACGCTTGGGATAACCCCTGCGAAATGGCAGCCATCGGCTACAGATACGTATTGCAGTGCGATGACCTGAAATCGATTTCGGAGAATCTCAGGGAAACCCACCCCGCGCCGACATACGAGCAGCTTTTCGAGGCTTTCATTTTCTACTTTGAGAACGACGCCTTTATTTGATGCTTCGACGCCACTGCCCTGCCCCCATTGCCCCCTGCCCCTGAAAACCCTGCCATGGAGCCCTCCCCTTGCTACCCCTCGAACGCTGCGCAAAAAACATCACCCTGGCCGACCTCCTGGCCATCGAAGCCCGCCACCACTTCGTCTTCCCTGATGCCATCCGCGCGTTCTACCTGAAGCACAACGGCGGCTACTCGCCGAGCAACTTCTTCAGGCGTCCGGAGGATGACTACCCGATCGGCCATTTCCTGCCGATCCGCTACGGCGCCGACCACCTTGAAGACACGCTGCAGACCTTTCGCGACCACCCCCTGCTGCCGCAGCATTTCGTGCCGTTCTCCGTTGACGGCGGTGGCGACTACTACGGGTTCGTGACCAGCCCGCAGGAGTACGGGGCGATCTACCTGTACTCCCATGAACACTACGAGGAGCCGAACCAGGGCCTGATCCGTATCTGTAGCTCGTTCACCGAGCTGATCGAAAACCTGGTCACCGAAGAACAACTGACAGCGCAGGGCGGCGCAACACCATAAGGCGTATCGAGCCATGTACAAGGTGCGTGCGAGTTCTCGGCTCACCCTGCCCGGCCTATCCTTGCCTCACCCACCCCAGCGGAGCCTGCCCATGCCCACTAGCAACCCCCTGCTGCACAGCTGGCACCTGAACGCCCAGGCCTGGATCGACGCGGTACGCTCGGGCGCCATCGCCTCGCGCCACCAGGTCACCGACCAGGCCATGCTGCTGGCCGTGCTCGGCCTGCAACCGCAGCGCGTGCTCGACCTCGGCTGCGGCGAAGGCTGGCTGTTGCGCGCGCTGGCTGAGCGCGGGGTTGCGGCGGTGGGTGTGGACGGCGATGCGCAATTGGTAGCGGCGGCGCAGGCCGCAGGTTCGCCAGCGGTGCACCAGGCCAGCTACGAGCAACTGGCCGAGGGACTGGTGGATATCGGCCATGGCTTTGACGCGGTATGCGCCAACTTCGCCCTGCTGCACCAGGACATCATCCCGCTGCTGCAGGCCATGCATGGGTTGCTCGCGCCCGATGGCGCGCTGGTGATCCAGACCTTGCACCCCTGGGCCGCAGCGGCCGGCGACTACCAGGACGGCTGGCGCGAAGAGTCGTTTGCAGGCTTTGCCGGCGACTGGCAACCGATGCCCTGGTACTACCGCACCTTGAGCAGTTGGCTGAACGCGCTGGCCCTGGCAGGTTTCAACCTGCTTGAGCTGCGCGAGCCGCAACACCCGCAAAGCCCGCTGCCGCAATCGCTGCTGTTGCTGGCGCGGCCTTGTTAGCCACCACCGGCAGGCGCTATCGTCGGCAGCTGACTACCGCCGCCTGCAAGGACCACCCCCATGCCCCGCCCCACTGCCATGCTGCTGACCGCGGCCCTGGCACTGATCGCCCCGCCGCTGCTGGCCGCCGACCTGCAAACCACCGTTGACCACACCATCGAACCCTTGATGCGCGAACACGGCATCGCCGGCATGGCGGTGGCGGTGTACGCCAACGGCCAGGCGCACTACTTCAGCTATGGCTGGGCCAGCAAGCGCGACAAGCAGGCGGTGACCCGCGACACGCTGTTCGAGATCGGCTCGGTGAGCAAGACCTTCACCGCCACCCTGGCCGCCCTGGCCAGCGCCGAAGGCAAGCTCGACCTCAACGCCCCGGCCAGCCAGTACCAGCCGGCCCTGGCCGGCACGCCGATCGGCAGCGCCACGGTGCTGGAGCTGGGCGCCTACAGTGGCGACTGCCTGCCGCTGCAGTTTCCCGACGCGGTGCAAACCCCCGAGCAAACCCTGGCGTTCTTCCAGCAATGGCAACGGCGCAGCGAACATGGCACCCAGCGCTGCTACTCCAACCCCAGCCTGGGGCTGTTTGGCGAGCTGGCCGCGCGGGCGCAGCAAAGGCCTTTCGCCGAGGTGATGAACAGCGTGCTGCTACCACGCCTGGGCCTGCAGCACACCTGGCTTGAGGTTCCGGCCAGCGAACGCGGGCTGTACGCCCAAGGTTATGATGCCGACAACAAGCCGGTACGGGTCAGCCCCGGCCCCTACGCCGACCAGGCCTACGGCATCAAGACCAGCGCCAGCGACCTGCTGCGCTACGTGCAGTTGCAGATGCAACCGGCCGGGCTGGACCGCCCCCTGCGCCAGGCCATCGGCATTACCCAGGGCGGCTACTTCCAGGTCGGCGCCATGCTTCAGGGCCTTGGCTGGGAGCGCTACCCGTGGCCGGCCAGCCTCGACACCCTGCTGGCCGGCAACAGCGCGCAAATGATCCGTGAGCCCCAGGCCACCCACGCCCTTAGCCCGGCGCTGCCGGCCACCCCGACCGCCTGGTACAACAAGACCGGCGCCACCAGCGGTTTTGGCGCCTACATTGCCTTCGTGCCGTCGCAGCAGATGGGCATCGTGCTGCTGGCCAACCGCAACTACCCCAACGAAGCCCGGGTGCGCGCCGCACACCGTATTCTGACCAGCATGGAGCAATGAAGATGTTGAGAATCCTCGGCAAGGCCGCGTCGATCAACGTACGCAAGGTTTTGTGGGCCTGCAGCGAACTGGGCCTGGCCTATGAGCGCGAAGACTGGGGCAGCGGTTTCCAGCCCACCGATGCGGCCGAGTTTTTGGCCCTGAACCCCAACGCCATGGTGCCGGTGATCGTCGACGGCGATTTCGTGCTGTGGGAGTCCAACACCATCATCCGCTACCTGGCCAACCAGCATGGCGGCGCCCACCTCTACCCCACTGCACCGCGGGCCCGCGCCGCCGTAGACCAGTGGCTGGACTGGCAGGCCACCGACCTCAACGATGCCTGGCGCTACCCGTTCATGTCGCTGGTGCGCCAGTCGCCAGCGCACCAGGACCCGGCGCTGCTGGCGGCCGGCTGCTCAACCTGGAACACGCGCATGGAGTTGCTGGAGCGGCGCCTGGAAGCCACCGGCGCTTATGTCGCCGGCAGCGATTTCAGCCTGGCCGATGTGGTCATCGGGCTGTCGTTGAACCGCTGGCGGCGCACCCTGCAACAGCGCCCGCAGCTGCCGGCACTGGAGGCCTACCATGCGCGCCTGCGCCTGCGCCCGGGCTACCTGGAGCACGGTGATAACGGCCTGGTCTGATAGCTGCTGAAGGATTGTCCGACAAGATGTAGTGACTAAAAATAATCACTACAAAACTGTTGACGCCCCTCTCGGCCCTTGTGCATGATGAGGCCGTCTCCCTGATCGGGAGCGGTGGCAAGGGTGTTCCAGACGGCCTGCGCGGTAACGCAGGCCGTTCGTGGAGAGGGAAACTGCCCAGAAGGCAGCATGAGAAAGCCCCTGTTGCGATGCTGCTGTAGCAGCCTTGGTTAGCGCGCTACATGAGTAGTGCCGAATGTGAAATTCACAACGAACTTCACCAACAAATGAGAGTAATGGGGGCTTTATGATGAACTTGAACAACAATCCAACCATCGACCAATTGGCCCAGCTGTTCGCCGCGCGCAAGGACAGCCTGGACGACCACCTGCTGTGGGTCAGCCAAACTGGCGAAGTCCGCCTGGACCGCCTGCCGCCGAACACGGTCGAAGATGAATTCGAATCGCACATGCCGAGCATGCGCGCCCGCTTCAAGGTCTACCGCCGTGGCCAGGGCTACGTCGGCAAAAAGGCCGCGGCCGACACCACCTTCGTCGGCCAGGTGCTCGAGACCCTGCAACAAGAATGGCCCGGCGCCCGTGAGCGCCAGGCAGTCAAGGTGATCGACACGCTGAACTGATACGGCGTATCAACCACCACAGCTTGAGCCCGGCCCAAAAGGCCGGGCTTTTTCATGCCTGCTAGGCTTTGTACGAAAAATGCCTGCGCGACGATCATGCTGCGTTGAAAACAGGCTCGGAATGCTCATTTACAACCCGTAAACTCCGCTTCCTCGCCTGTTTTCGCCTTGCCTGATCGCCGCTCGGCGACTTTTCGTACAAACCCTAGAATGTGCCCCCCTACCCTCGGAGCCTCGAATGAACGCCCCCACCTACGGCACCGACGATGCCTCGTACCAGGCCGCTGGCGGTATCGACGGCCTGCGCCGGCTGGTCGACGACTTCTACCGCCTGATGGATGAACGCCCCGAGGCCGCCAGCGTGCGGCAGATGCACCCGGCGGACCTGGCAGGCTCGCGGGACAAGCTTGCGTGCTTTCTCAGTGGCTGGCTGGGCGGGCCGCGCCTGTACAGCGAGCGTTATGGCGCGATCGCCATCCCGTCGTTCCATGCACAGTGGCCGATTGGTGAGGCGCACAGCGCCATCTGGCTGGATTGCATGGCGCGGGCCATCGCCCTGCAGCCGTGGCCGGCGGATTTTGCCGAGTACTTGCTGCGCCAGTTGCGGGTACCGGCGCAGCGGATTGTGCAGGCCAGCGGCAACCGCCATGGCCAGGGCGGTGCTGGCCTGTAATGGGTGGGAGCATCTGTCTTGTGCTGGCTGTACCGGCCTCATCGCCGGCAAGCCGGCTCCTACAGGTACAGCGCAGGCTTGAATGCTACGCGATCCCTGTAGGAGCGGCTTCAGCCGCGAACACCGGCAAAGCCGGTGCCATCTACCGTGTCGTCTGATTCGCGGGTAAACCCGCTCCTACAGGTATGGCGCAGGAGCCGGGTTTTGCACAATCCTGTGGGAGCAACTGTCTTGTGCTGTCTTAACCGGCCTCATCGCCGGCAAGCCGGCTCCTACAAGTACGGCGCAGGTTTGAAGGCTATACGGT
>NZ_JBJDNC010000023.1:0-214 GCF_044900265.1 Pseudomonas sp. NPDC089406
GGCGGACCAGGTGATGGCACAGAACAGACTGGCCCGAAACAGATGTAGGAGCGGCCTTGTGTCGCGATGCGCCGCGCGGGCGGCGCTCGATCTCACAGGCGCTGCAAGGGTTGTGGCGAACACCTGTCAGCCCTCATACGATCTGCGGCGAGTGACGAAAAGCCGCTATCGTCAATGAATGCGCATGTATCTCCAAAAGCAACCACCATCAAAC
>NZ_JBJDNC010000023.1:310-106100 GCF_044900265.1 Pseudomonas sp. NPDC089406
AAACCCAAACCCAAACCCAAACCCAAACCCAAACCCAAACCCAAACCCAAACCCAAACCCAAACCCAAACCCAAACCCAAACCCAAACCCAAACCCAAACCCGAACCGGAACCCGAACCCGAACCCGAACCCGCCCCCCAAAAAACCAACGAGCCCCCCCATGCCCATATCCCTGCTACTCCACACCACCCACCTCGAAACCACCCGCACCCACTACCGCGACACCCTGGACTTCACCCTGACCGACACCGCCCAATCGACCCTCACCGCCACCCTGCAGGACGCCACCCTGGTATTCACCGAACAGAACCTCTGGCAGCACCCCATCGGCTGCTCGGGCACCTTCTACCTGATCGTCGAAGACGTCGATCGCTACTACCAGCAAGTCAAGGACCGCGCCGAAATCGCCTGGCCACTGCAGAACATGCCCCATGGCTCCCGCGAATTCGGCATCCGCGACTGCAACGGCTACTACCTGGCGTTCAGCCAGCACCAGGCCCGCTGATCAGCCGCCAGCAAAAGGCCGGGCAGGGGGCCTAGACTCGAGGGACCCCGCCCAGGAACCCGCGCACATGACCCCCAAGAACAGCATCTGCCTCTGGTACGACCACGACGCCGAAGAGGCCGCTAACTTCTACGCCAGCACCTTCCCCGACAGCCACGTCACTGCCGTGCACAAAGCCCCCGGCGACTACCCCTCGGGCAAGGCCGGCGATGTGATCACCGTCGAATTCACCGTGATGGGCATCCCCTGCATCGGCCTCAACGGCGGCAAGGCCTTTACCCACAGCGAGGCATTTTCGTTCCAGGTGGCTACCGACAGCCAGGAAGAAACCGACCGCTACTGGAACGCCATCGTCGGCAACGGCGGCCAGGCAAGCGTCTGCGGCTGGTGCAAGGACAAGTGGGGCCTGTCGTGGCAGATCAGCCCGCGAGTGCTCACCGATGCGGTGGCCAGCCCCGACCGCGCAGCCGCCAAGCGCGCCTTCGACGCGATGATGGGCATGACCAAGATCGATATCGCCGCCATCGAGAAAGCCCTCAAGGGCTAAGCGGCCCACCACTGGTCCGATTCATTGCGGCAGGCCAATAAAAACATATTTTGATGCTTAAATTACCCTTGTCGGTCCATCCATTACGAGGGTGTCGTCATGAACATCAAGATTGCCGCATTGCTGCTGCTCGCCCTGTGCGCACAGCCGGCCTGGAGCCAGGCCACTTCAACTGCTGCGCCCGCCGCAGAACCTGCAGCGCTGAGCACCCGCCTGGCCCTGCGCGGCCTGTGGGTCGAGCATGTGTTCTGGGTACGCAACTACGCCATGGCCAACCAGGCCGGCAACAAGGCCCAGGCCGATATCGCCGCCAAGCAGGTGGTCAGCAACGCCACCACCATCGCCAACAGCCTGGCGCCCTTGTACGGCCAGCCCGCAGCCGACCAACTGTTCAAGCTGCTGGGGGGCCACTGGGGCGCGGTGAAGCACTACAGCGACGCCACCGTGGCCAAGGACAAGGCCGGGCAGCAGGCGGCGGTCAACGAGTTGTCGGCCAATGCCAAGGCCATTGCAGCGTTTTTGTCCAAGGCCAACCCCTACCTGCCTGAGCAAACCCTGATTACCTTGCTCAGCGCCCACGGCGGCCATCACATTGCGCAAATCGACCAACTGGCCAAGGCCGACTACGCAGGCGAGGCGCAAACCTGGCAAATGATGCGTGAGCACATGCTGGTGCTGGCCGACGCCCTGGCCGGGGCGCTGGTCAAGCAGTTCCCCGACAAGTTCTAGGAGGCGCGCCATGCTCGAAGGTTTGGGGCGCACCCAGCGCGACCTGTTGTACGCCCTGTTGCACCAGCCGGGCGGCATGAGCATCGACGACCTGGCCCAGGCCCTGGCGGTCACCCGTACCGCAGTGCGCCAGCACCTGGCCGCGCTGGAGCGCGACGGCCTGGTGCAGCGTGGCGCCACCCGCCCCACGGGGCGGCGCCCCGAACAACTGCACCAGCTCACCGACCAGGCCCGCGAGCTGTTCCCGCGCCAGTACCCGCTGCTGGCCAACCTGCTGATCGAGCAGGTGGCCGGCCTGCTGGGGCATGAGGCGCTGCTGGCGTTGCTGCAGGGGTTGGGGCGCAAGCTGGCGGCAGACCTCGAGCACACCGTGGTGGACGAGGCGCGTATCGTCCAGCACATGAACCAGGCCGGCTATGAAGCGCAGGTGTTCTTCCGCTCGGCGGGCGAGCCGCAGATCGTCGCCCACAACTGCGTATTCCACCACCTGGCCAAGGTCCACCCGCTGGTGTGCGAGCTGGACCTGGCGCTGATCGGTGCCTTGGGTGGCGGCACCGCGCAGCACCTGGAGTGCATGCTGCGTGGTGGCCAGGTATGCCGCTTCGCCCTCAGCCCTGGGCAGCCGGCTGACGGGTCGCGTGCCAGCACAGCAGCGACCCCAGGGTAACCAGCAACGCCCCCTGCCAGAACTGCAGGGCCAAGGTGGCGCCCAGCCACAGTGCGGCAAAGCCGGCCGACAGCACCGGGGCGAAGTACGAGGCAGTGGCCAGCAGGGTCAGGTTGCCGCGCAGAATGCCGATGTTCCACAACGCATAGCCGCCGGCAATGGCCAGGCCCGCGCCCAGCAGTTCCAGGCTGGCCCGCGTGTGCGGGGCAGGCAGTACTTCATCGCTGAAGGCGTACTTCACCCACAGCACGGCGGCAGTCAGCAGGAAAAACAGCACCACGTGGTTCTGCCCGTTGGCATAGCGCCGGGTGACGTTGCAGTACAGCGCGAAGGTCACCGCGCAGGCCGCTGCCAACCCGTAGCCCAGCGGATTGGATGCAAGGTTGCTGGCCAGGCTGTCCAGCGACAGCCCGTCGGTGCTCACCACCCACAAAATGCCCAATAGCGCCAGGGCCGTGCCCGGTACGATGTACCAGCGCGCCGGCTGGCGGTTCATCGCGATCGCCAGCACCACGGTCAGGCTTGGCCACAGGTAGTTGACCACCATCAGCTGGATCGCCTGGCTACTGTCCAGGGCATAGCCCAGGGCCAGCGACAGGCAGATTTCGTAGGCGACGAACAGTACCGAGCCACTGACCAGGTAAAACGGCGTGGCCTTGCGCAGCCGCGGCTTGCCCAGCAGGGCCACCAGCAGCAGGGCGCCGAGGGTATAGATGAGCGCAGCACCGCCGATGGCGCCGAAATGCTGGCTGACGCTGCGGATCATGCCCGAAGCGGTGCTCCACAGCAGGATGGCGGCGAGGCCGCAGAAGGTGGCATTGCGCCCGGTGATCTTGGCCATGTTTGAGTTCGCGAGGAAAAGGCGCGAAGTCTAACGCGGTAGACAGTTTGTATACCATAGGCCGGGCGCATCCCTGCGCTCCCACAGAGGCGTGCATACCCCTGTAGGAGCCGGCTTGCCGGCGATAGGCCGGCAAGCCAGGTGCATCTTCAGAAGCTGTACTTGGCCGTCAGCATGAAATTGCGCGGGTCGCCAAAGGTATCGCCGCCGTAATCCACCGACTCGGAGATCGACGAGTAATACTTGCGATCGAAGATGTTGTTGGCGTTCAACTGCAGGTCCAGGTGCTGACTGACCTGGTAACCGGCCATCAGGTCGGTGACTGCATAGGCGCCTTGCTCCAGGCGGTAGTGGTTGATGCCATCCTTGAGCAATATGTCGTTGTACATGCGGCTCTGCCAGGTCAGGCCACCGCCCACCCGCAGTTTTTCCAGCGGGCCCTGGAAGCGGTAGGTGGTGAACAGCTTGAACTGGTGCTCGGGGGTGTCGCTGTTGAGCGGCTTGTTGATGTTGCCGGGGTTCTTTTCATCCTTGATGGTGTGCACGCGGGCATAGGTGTAGCCGCCACCGATCTGCCAGTTGTCGGTCAGCGCGCCTTGCAGCTCGAAGTCGATCCCCTGGCTGCGCACCTCGCCTGACGCCTCGTAGCAGGTCAGTTGCGGGCAGTTGACCACACCCACCTGGACCTGGCGGTTTTCCTGCTCGATGCGGAACACTGCAAGGCTGGCGTTGAGGGCGCCATCGAAGTACTCACCCTTGATCCCCACCTCGTAGTTCTTGCCGACGATCGGGATGATCGGCGTGCCGGAGGCATCGCGACCGTCCTGCGGGGTGAAGATGTCGGTGTAGCTCAGGTACACCGAGTGGTGTTCGTCGAGGTCGTAGATCAGCCCGCCGTAGCGGGTCACGTTGCGGGTGACCTTGTAGTCGCCACTGCCATCACCGTCGTGCTGGTCGTAGTCGTACCAGTCCAGGCGCCCGCCGAGGATCAGCTTGAGCGGGTCGGCCAGGCTCAGGCGGGTGGTGGCGTACACGCCTTCCTGCTCGATCACGTACTGGCTGTTGCTGCTGTGCAGGAAGTTCGGCTTGCCGCCGTTGAGCGGGTAGTTAGGGTCGTACGGGCTGTAGTCGCGTTGGTTCATGTCGTAGAGGCGCTTGCTGGCGCCGACCACCAGTTCGTGGCTGCGGCCCAGGGCCTGGAACGGGCCGCTGGCGAAGGCATCCACGCCCAGCTGGTTTTCGCGGTGGGCCGACTGGTAGGCCGTGCGGCTGAGGTCATTGCCCGCCCAGCGCGACTGGTACGAGCCGCGGAACAACGCATTCTGCTCGCTGTAGGTGGTGTTGACCTGCAACTTCCAGTCGTTGGCCAGTTGCTTGCGCACTTCGGCGAACAGGGTGTTGATCTCCTGGTCCTTGTTTTCCCAGTCGGTGGCCGGGTTATACGAGCGCGACAGGTCCAGGTGGTGGCCGTCGAGCCCGACCGGGATCGCCCCCCAGAAGAAATTGGTCTTGTCCTTCTGGTGGGAGATGCCGAGGGTGAGGGTGGTGTCGTCGCTCAGGTCCGCTTCGGTTACCGCATAGAACAGGTCATGGTTCTCGTCCTGGCCGTCGCGGAAGCTGCGGCTGGGGTTGTACGAGGCCACCACCCGGCCGCGCAGGGTGCCGCTGTCGTTGAGCGGGCTGGAGGCGTCGATCTCGCCGCGGTAGTTGTCCCAGCTGCCGAGCGCGCCGGTGAGGGTGACCTTCTGTTCGGCCAGCGGGCGCTTGCGCACCAGGTTGATGGCCGCCGACGGCGTGCCGGCACCTGTGACCAGGCCGGTGGAGCCGCGTACCACTTCGACCCGGTCGAACATCGCCAGGTTGGGCTGGGCGCCGACCACCCAGCCGGTGTAGGCGCTGGGGATGCCGTCGTACATGATGTTGTCGACATCGAAGCCACGGGCGGTGTAGGTCTGCCGGCCCGGGCCGTTGGACTGGTTGAGGAACAGCCCCGGCGTGTACTTGGCCACGTCGTTGATGCTCTTCATGTTCTGGTCGTCCATGCGCTGGCGGGTGATCACCGTCACCGCCTGGGGCGTTTCGCGCATGGTCAGTGGCAGTTTGGTAGCAGTGGACATGCTGCCGGTGGTGTACGACTGCGACCCTTCGGTAGTGCTGCCCAGGCTGCTGTCGTTGATGGCGGTGGCACCCAGTTCCATCACCGCAGGCGCTTGGGCCTGCTCTTCGGCGAATGCGGGTGGCAGGGCGGCCATGCAGATGGCCAAGGCCAGCAGGTTGGGCGTGAAGCGCTGGGGGGAAGGGCAGAGGGACATGCCTGGAAGGGTCCTTATTGCTAGTGCTTATGAGAACGATTAGCAATAATTTTGTCAGGATTTGTCAGTTTGTAACAGTCTGTATGGATATTAAGTTGACATTTTTTTCACATTTACCCACTCGTTTGAATGGCCATTTGCCATTGTTTTCGCAAGGGCTCAAGATCGCAAAGGGCATGCCGATACTGGGTAGATGGCAGCATATTCATCGCCAGGAGGCCGGTAATTTCATGAAGATCAGCGCTATTTCACCCCATTGTAGTGCCTCGGTCGAACAGGTACTCGAAGCCGTCAGCCTTGCGCCAGGGCAATTGATCGTGTTGCCGGGAGTGGCAGGTAATACACCGCCACCCGAAGCTGTTCAGGAGCGCCTCAAACCCGGCGCCTGGGCATACGTCGAGAGCTGGGCAGGTTCGCGCAGCGCAGGCAAGCCCAAGGGGCCGTCTAAGCGGGCGACACCCGACAAGCGAGGCACAGGTGAGGGCTGGGACGCGCCGCGAGCATTGCTGGTTTCGGCGGCCGAACAGATCGAACTGCCTGCGCAATGGTTCACCAGCCGACCGCTTCAGGGTGACTTGCAGGCGCTTCAGGACAGCCTCGCAGCACGCACCCATGTGATTGGCGGACGAGAGGTGACGTTTCTGTTGTGCGGTGAGATCAACGGAATCGACCTCAACGGTTGTCTGCGCTACGGGCAACCACTGCAATGCCCGGTACTGATCAATCCGGCGCATACCACCATGGGCCGTTGGCATTTGTTGAACCAGAAATTCGCTGCGCTTTCCCGGCAAGGGGTCGTGGTGCATGTGGCCAACAATGATCGGGCAAGCCTGGCCGCGACGACCGGCTTGCGCATCTATCACCATGGCAAGCGCATCGAACTCGATAGCTGCCACGAGTTGATCAGATCCTGCACTTACGAGGTGTGATGGCATGGGGTGGTTGTGCTTGCGTCCCGGTCAGCTTCCTTGCGGTCGGCTGATACGTTTACCAGGTTGCAACCCCACCTCCAGCGCCTGCCCATCGCGCTGTTTGCCCTGCCGGGCCTGGCCGACCAACTGTGGAATCAGCGGCCCCTCCGGCAGGTTGCGCCAGAAGCGCCCGGGCAAGTGCTGGCGCAGGGCATCCGGGTTGAGCCTGGCCGGGTTGAAGGTGTGCCGGTAGTAGGTCAGCCATAGCTCTGCGCCGGGGTCTTCGGCGTTGCGCGCCCAGTCTTGCCAGGCGGTTGGGCACTGGCGCCGGTAGTCGAGGGTTTGCCCGTCGTAGCGGATACCGTCGCGGGGCGTGGCGATCAGCCAGCGCTGGCGGCCCAGGCGCTCGGCAAAATGGCCGCTGGCGCTGTCGAGGATGTCGTGGGCCGGTTCGTGCCAGGCAATCAGGTCCAGTTGCAGCGACTCGGCCAGCGCCTCTGGCAAGGGCACGAAACGCACGAAGGCATGCAGATGGTGGGCTTCGCGGCCCACCTGGCGGATCCGCCGCTGCAGCTCGCTGCCCAGTCGCTCGCCGGCCAGCATGGCAGTGCGGTCGCCATGGGCGACCCGCCACAGCACCTCGTACAAAAGGTTCCAGCGCTGCTCGCCACGGTAGCGACCGGCTTGTTCCAATTGAGCGAGCAGCTCTGCCGGCACCCGTGCGCGGAACGGGCCGGGCCCCTCAGGCAAGGGCGTGACCACCGCCAGCAGGTCGCCCATCGGGCCTTGGCCCCAGGTGACCTCGGCCGGGTCGATGCCATGCCCGAGCAGGGTGCGCGCCTGGTTGCGCCAGGTGGCAAAGCAGTCGTCACAGTCGAGCGCGATCACCCCCACAGCCCCATCTGCAGCGGGGCCTGGGGTTCGCGCAGGCGCTCGCGCAACAGGCCGCTGCGCAGCTCCGCCTGGGCCGGGCGGTAGTCACTGGTGACGATGAACGGCCGGGCCTTTTCCAGCACGCAGCGCAGCTGGATCAGGTCGTCGTAGCGGATGCGCCGCTCACGACGCAGCGCCACCATGCGCTGCACGCTGCGCAGGCCAATGCCGGGGATGCGCGCCAGCAGCGCGGGTTCGGCGCGGTTCACATCCAGCGGGAACACCTCGCGGTTGGCCAGCGCCCAGGCAAGCTTGGGGTCGATGTCCAGCGCCAGGTTGCCCACCTCGCCCAGCAATTCACCGGCCTTGTAGCCATAGCCGCGCAGCAGGAAGTCGGCCTGGTACAGGCGGTGCTCGCGCAGCAGCGGCGGGGCGGCAAGGGGCACGCTGCCGGGGCTGTCGGGGATCGGGCTGAACGCCGAGTAGTACACGCGCTTGAGGCCGTAGCCCTGGTACAGCGACTCGGCGTTGCGCAGTAAGGTGCTGTCGTCGGTGGCGTCGGCGCCGACGATCACCTGGGTGCTTTGCCCGGCCGGGGTGAAGCGCGGCGCGCGGGGTTCGCCGGCCACTGCCTGCTGGCCCTGGTGAATCACGCCCATGGCCTGGCGAATGGTGCTGGCTTGTTTTTCCGGGGCCAGGCGCTTGAGGCTGGCGTCGGTGGGCAGCTCGATGTTGACGCTCAGGCGGTCGGCCAGGCGCCCGGCTTCTTCGATCAGCAGCGGGTCGGCATCGGGGATGGTCTTGAGGTGGATGTAACCACGGAAGTTGTGCTCCTCGCGCAGCAGGCGGGCCACGCGGATCAACTGCTCCATGGTGTAGTCGGCCGAGCGGATGATGCCGGAGCTTAAAAACAACCCACTGATGCAGTTGCGCCGGTAGAAGTCCAGGGTCAGGCGCACCACTTCCTCGGGGCTGAAGCGTGCCCGCGGCACGTTGCTGGAGCGGCGGTTGACGCAGTACTGGCAGTCGTAAAGGCAGAAGTTGGTCAGCAGTACCTTGAGCAGCGACACACAGCGCCCGTCGGGGGTGTAGCTGTGGCAGATACCCATGCCGTCGGTGGCGCCCAACCCGTCGCGCCCGCGCGAGCTACGCTTGGGCGCGCCGCTGCTGGCGCAAGAGGCGTCGTACTTGGCGGCGTCGGCGAGGATGCCGAGTTTGGCGATCAGTTGCATGGTGGGCTGACTCAGAATACTGAATATTCATACAGTATTTCAGGCTGTGCCTGATGGCAAGTGGCGGAATCGCAGCGTGGGAGCAACTGTCTTGCTCAATGGCGAAAAGCTGGCGCGGTCCCTGTGGGAGCGGGCTTGCCCGCGAAAAGGGCGACACGGTGTATGGCACGGGCTTTGCCCGTGTTCGCGGGGCAAGCCCGCTCCTACAGGGATCGCGCAGGCCTGCTGAGCTGCGCGGTGCCTGTGGGCTTGCCCCGCGATGGGGCCCTGCCAGGTAATCCACGTCATCCGTCAAACCCGAGCATTTCAGTCAGCTAAGCTACACCCCAGGCGTGATGCCCGATCATGGACAATCGCAAAGGGAGCACACATGAACATCAATAAAAAAACCTGGGCGCTGGCCACGCTATGCCTGGCCATGGGCTTGAGCACGGCCCAGGCCGCCGAAAGCAAAAAGGTCGACGTGCTGCTGGTGGGCGGCGGCATCATGAGCTCCACCCTGGCGGTGTGGCTCAACGAACTGGAGCCGGGCTGGTCGATGCAGATGGTCGAGCGCCTGGACAAGGTCGCCGAAGAAAGCTCCAACGGCTGGAACAACGCCGGCACCGGGCACTCGGCGCTGGCCGAGCTCAACTACACCCCCGAGAAGGACGGCAAGATCGACATCAGCAAGGCGGTGGAGATAAACGAGTCGTTCCAGGTCACCCGCCAGTTCCTCGCCTGGCAGGTGCGCCAGGGCGTGCTGAAGAACCCGCGTTCGTTCATCAACACCACGCCGCACATGAGCTTCGTTTGGGGCGATGACAATATCCGCTTTTTGAAAAAACGCTACGAGGCCCTGCAGCAGAGCCCGCTGTTCAAACCCATGCAGTTTTCCGAAGACCATGCGCAGATCGCCAAGTGGGTGCCGCTGATGATGGAGGGGCGCGACCCCAACCAGAAGCTTGCGGTCACCTGGACGCCCATCGGCACCGACGTCAACTTCGGCGAGATCACCCGCCAGTACGTGGGCTACCTGCAAACCCGGCCGAACTTCGACCTCAAGCTCTCCAGCGAAGTAGAGGACATCACCCGCAACCAGGACGGCAGCTGGCACGTCGAGTACAAGAACCTCAAGGATGGCAGCAAGGCGGCCACCGATGCCAAGTTCCTGTTCATCGGCGCCGGCGGCGCGGCATTGCCGCTGCTGCAGAAATCCGGCATCGATGAGGCCAAGGACTACGCGGGCTTCCCGGTGGGTGGCTCGTTCCTGGTCACCGACAACCCGGCCATCGCCCAGCGCCACATGGCCAAGGCCTACGGCATCGCCGCCACCGGGGCGCCGCCGATGTCGGTGCCGCACCTGGACACCCGGGTGCTCGACGGCAAACGCATGATCCTGTTCGGGCCGTTTGCCACCTTCTCCACCAAGTTCCTCAAGGAGGGCTCGTTGCTGGACCTGTTCGCCAGCATGTCGGTGCACAACAGCTGGCCGATGGTGCGGGTGGGTGTGCGCGAGTTCGACCTGGTGAAGTACCTGATCGGCCAGGTGCTGCAGTCTGACGATGACCGCTTCGCGGCCTTGCAGACTTACTTCCCGCAAGCGAAGAAGGAAGACTGGCGCCTGTGGCAGGCCGGGCAGCGGGTGCAGATCATCAAGAAGGACGAGAACCAGGGCGGGGTGCTCAAGCTGGGTACCGAGATCGTCGTCGCCAAGGACGGCAGCATCGCCGGCCTGCTGGGCGCCTCGCCGGGTGCCTCGACCGCGCCGCCGATCATGCTCGATCTGCTGGGCAAGGTGTTCAAGGATAAGCTGGCCACGCCCGAATGGCAGGCCAAGGTGCGGCAGATCGTGCCTTCATACGGCACACGGCTGAACGAGCACCCGGACAAGGTCGAGGAGGAATGGCGCTATACCAGCGAGGTATTGCAGCTGGCAGCGCCCAGCGAGGTGGCGGCGCCTTGAGCCATGATGGGTGGCTCCTGCCGGGTTGCGCGGTCCCCTGTAGGAGCCGGCTTGCCGGCAATGGCGTCATCACCGACAACACAACAATAGCCGTGAGGTTTCAGGAAGCGCGCTTGCGCGAAGCGTGCGGCCGGCCGGCGTAGCTGGACTGTTCGATGCGTGAAAAAGCCTTGATGGCGTGTTCGTTCAGAAAGCTGTCGTACTGGCTGGAGTTACGCAACTGCGCGAGCTTCTCGTCGGCAATGGCTTTGAAATGAGCCACGGTGGCGCTGAAGTCACTGGGTTTATCGGTCATTTCGCTATTCCTCATGATTGAGCGCAGCGTAGCCACGCGTCAGGTCGTAGGCAAGGCCGATGCCCTTGACCTGCCTGAAGCCGTCCAGCCCGTAGGCCGCGCGAGCCTGGGACAGCGGGTCCCTGATAACCACCCACTGCAGCCCCAGCATCAACGCATAGTAGCGTACAGCGCTGAGGCACAGTGGTGCCACATATCCCTTCGTGGCCAGGTGCTCGTTTGGGTTGCGTTGCAGATAGAGCACCATGATGCGGTCTTTGCTGCCCAGTGGCGAAGCCCAGCACAGACCGGCCAACTGCTGCTCATGCCACAGGGCGATATCCAGCGCGTTGCAGTGGGCTTGGCGCGCCTTCCAGCCTGGTACTCGTTCCCAGCCGAAGTCATGGGGCGCCGGGTGCCAGTGCTCATGGGCGGCAATGGCATAAGCGTCGATTTCGCCGATATTCAGCGAGCTGGCCAGGTGTGGAGCTTTGTCCCTTATCTCAAGCAACGCTTGACCGCGTGCGGCCTGCTTGAGCGCCGTCAGTTCGGCGAGTAGCCGTTCGTCCATCACATACCTTTTGAATGCAAGTGAAACAGGTGTGTGAAGGCTAGCGGCAAACGTTCTCACGCAGGCCTGTGAATGGCGCGGGCCATTTCACTGCTTTGCGTCAGAAAAGTCTGAGTGCGCCGTGCTGCGTATTGTTTGCCGCCTCAGCCCTCGCAAACCTCTCGCCGTACCCACCAGCGCCAGCCCAGCCGGGCCATGGCAATCCCCCAGTTGGCAACGGCCAGCAGCAGGATCAGTTGCAACAGCGCCGGCATGCCGGCTTGCACGATCACCCGCCCGGCCAGCCACGGGAAGCCGAACACCCCCACGAAGTACGCCAGGCTGAACAGCACCAGCGCCTGGGCCATGTGCCCGGCGGGTGCCTGGTTGGCGGCCTGGCCGTTGATCACCGAATAGGTCAGGCCATAGCCGACCCCCAAGGTCACCGCCGCCAGCAGGTAAGTGGCCGCGCTATGCACGGTGAAGCCCAGCATCAGCACCGCCAGCACCATCAGCCCGCTGAGCACGCAGGCGCTTACATAGGGGTCGCGCTTGACGATCAGCCCGGCCACCAGCAGCCGGCAGCCGATGGCGGCGCAGGTGAAACCGAGGAAGAACAGCGAATAGTCCAGCAGCCGCAGCGCGGCGTAGCTGGTCTGAAAGCTCGACAGCCCACCGAAGATCGCGCCGCCCAGGCCGACCATGATGATCGGGAACAGTGCCGGCGAGGCCATCACTTTCAGCACCGCAGCGGGGCTCAGCTTGCTCACGCTGACCGGCCCCTGGCCAGCTTGGGCCAAGGGAGCGGCCAGTACGCGGAACAACAAGCCACCGAGCAGGCTGGCGCCGGCGGCGGTGAGAAATGCGCTTTCCAGCGGCAAACCCAGGGCTTCGAAGGCGCGCCCGGTCAGCGGCCCGCTGCCGATACCAGTCATCATGCTGCCCGACAGCAGGGCGAAGTATTTCATCCGCCGTTCAGGCTCGATGGTCATCGCCACGACGATCGGGCCCAGCGTGTAAAAGGTGCCCCAGCCCAGGCCCAGCAGCAAGCCGAACGCCAGCAGCAGGTTGCCCTGTGCCGGGGCCCAGGCGAACCCCAGGCAAGCGGCGGCCAGCAGCAGGGCACTGCCGGCGATGGTGCGCGGCGCGCCGATGCGGTCGCTCAGGTGGCCGCAGCAGATCACCGCGACGAAGGTACTCAGCATGGCGCTGGAAATCACCAGGCCGGCGTCGGACTCGCTGCCGCCATGGGCCGCCAGCATCTTGGCCAGCAGGAAGGTCGCCCCGTAGGACAGCGACAGCAGAAAGCTTGCAAAGCAGAACAGCGCGAACAGGCGCTGGGAGGAGGGCGCAGGCATGGGGCTTCTCTTGTTATCGGCAGGGCAGTACCAGCTATACCAGAGCGAGAAGCCGTTTGCGTATGAAGATCAAGGACTTGAGGTTAGCCCCCGGTCACCTTAAAGGGCCTGGGGCTTTTTCAGCCCGGTCCACAGCAGAATGCCGGCCCCGGCCATGATGGCGATATCGGCCAGATTAAACACGCCGGTGTGCAGGGGGCCGAGGTTGAGCACCAGGTAGTCGACCACATGGCCGTCGCGAGTCACCCGGTCGATCAGGTTGGACAGCCCGCCCATGGCGATGAAGTACGCAGCGCCAGCCTTGAGCGGCGTGGCCTGCCAGTGGCGCAGCGCCCAGACGATGGCCCAGACACACACCACGCCCACTGCTGCCACGAAGATCAGTTGCTTCACCCAGGGCGACAGGCTCGCGCCCAGGCTGAGGAAAGCGCCCGGGTTGAGGCTCAGGGCCAGGTCCAGCCACAGGTGCTGGTTGCCGAATACGTAGCTGTGGCTTTTCAGCCCCACCAGGGCGATCAGCTTGACCCACTGGTCGAGGAGAATGAAGGCGACACCCAGGATCAGGGTGAGGGTACGGCTGGAGAGCATGCTGGCATTTCCTTCGCGGTGCGGGTGGGGCGGGCGGCGAAGATAGCGCAGGCGGGGCGGGACTTAAAGCCCGGTGGCGGTTCGGGCAGGTAATCCTGTGCTGGCCTCTTCGCGGGCAAGCCCGCTCCCACAGGGACCTCACGGCGCTCAGGCCTGAGGCTAGTTTCTGGGGCTGCCTGTGCTGGCCTCATCGCCGGCAAGCCGGCTCCTACAGGGACAGCGCAGGTTTGAGGCTCATGCGATCCCTGTGGGAGCGGGCTTGCCGGCGATGGGGCCGGGCCTGAAAAAACAAAAGGGGCGCCATGCGGCGCCCCCTTCTTCATACCGCTGATGATCAGGCTTCAGCGTCCCACGGACGGTCGCCTTTTTCATCTTTCACGCGGGTCGGCAGGCCCATCACGTCCAGCGCCTTGAGGAACGGCTCGGCCGGCAGCTCCTCGACGTTGACCATGCGCCCTGCATCCCACTCACCACGGGCCACCAGCAGGGCGGCCGCTACTGGCGGTACGCCGGCGGTGTAGGAGATGCCCTGGCTGTCGGTCTCGGCGTAGGCTTCTTCGTGGTCGGCCACGTTGTAGATGAACACCTCGCGCGGCTGGCCATCCTTGGTGCCCTTGACCAGGTCGCCGATGCAGGTCTTGCCGGTGTAGCCCGGGGCCAGCGAGGCCGGGTCCGGCAGCACGGCCTTGACCACTTTCAGCGGTACCACTTCCAGGCCTTCGGCGGTCTTCACCGGCTGCTCGCTGAGCAGGCCGAGGTTCTTCAGCACGGTGAACACGTTGATGTAGTGCTCGCCGAAGCTCATCCAGAAGCGCACGTTCGGCACGTTCAGGTTCTTCGAGATCGAGTGCACTTCATCGTGCCCGGTCAGGTACAGGTTTTGCGAACCCACCACCGGCAGGTCGTCGGTACGCTTGACCTCGAACATGGTGTTGCTGGTCCACTGACTGTTCTGCCAGCTCCACACCTGCCCGGTGAACTCGCGGAAGTTGATTTCCGGGTCGAAGTTGGTGGCGAAGTACTTGCCGTGGGAGCCGGCGTTCACGTCCAGGATGTCGATCGAGTCGATCTGGTCGAAGTACTGTTGCTGCGCGAGTTTCGCGTAGCTGTTCACCACACCCGGGTCGAAACCGACGCCGAGAATGGCGGTAATGTTCTTTTGTTGGCACTCTTCGAGGTGTTTCCACTCGTAGTTGCCGTACCACGGCGGGGTCTCGCAGATCTTGCCCGGCTCTTCGTGGATGGCGGTGTCAAGGTAAGCGACACCGGTATCGATGCAGGCACGCAGCACCGACATGTTGAGGAAGGCAGAACCGACGTTGATCACGATCTGCGATTCGGTCTCGCGGATCAGCGCCTTGGTTGCCTCGACATCGAGGGCATTGAGCGAGAAGGCCTGGATGTCGGCGGGTACCTTGAGGCTACCCTTGGCCTTGACGCTGTCGATGATGGCCTGGCATTTGGAGATGTTCCGTGACGCAATCGCAATACGACCCAACTCGTCGTTATGCTGTGCGCACTTGTGGGCCACCACCTTGGCGACACCTCCTGCACCAATGATAAGAACGTTCTTCTTCAATTCAGCTGCTCTCCTTCATGAAAGCCCGTCTTACGACAGGCTCGAAACGTAGTCTTCGAAACCGAACTCGCGCACCAGCTCGACGCTGCCGTCGAGTTGCTTGACCGCGATGGACGGCATTTTCAGACCGTTGAACCAGTTTTTCTTGACCATGGTGTAACCGGCCGTGTCGATGAACGACAGGCGATCGCCGATGGCCAGCGGCTTGTCGAACTGGTATTCGCCGAAGATGTCACCGGCCAGGCACGATTTGCCGCAGACCATGTAGGTGTGCTCGCCGTCGTTGGGGGCCATCTTGGCGTTGAGGCGGTAGATCAGCAGGTCGAGCAGGTGCGCTTCGATCGAGCTGTCGACCACGGCCAGGTGCTTGCCGTTGTACAGGGTGTCGAGCACGGTCACTTCCAGCGAGGCGCTGTTGGTGATGGCCGCTTCGCCTGGCTCCAGGTACACCTGCACGCCGTATTTTTCGGCGAAGGCTTTCAGACGTGCGCAGAAGGCGTCGACCGCGTAGTCGTCACCGGTGAAGTGGATGCCGCCACCCAGGCTGACCCACTCGACCTGGTGCAGCAGGTGGCCGAAGCGCTCCTCGATGTGGCTGAGCATCTTGTCGAACAGGCTGAAATCGCCGTTCTCGCAGTTGTTGTGGAACATGAAACCGGAGATCTGCCCGATCACCTGTTCGATCTTCGCAGGGTCCCACTCGCCCAGGCGGCTGAACGGGCGCGCCGGGTCGGCCAGCAGGTAGTCGGAGCTGCTCACTTGCGGGTTGACCCGCAGGCCGCGGATCTTGCCTTCGGACTGTTCGGCGAAGCGCTGCAGTTGGCCGATCGAGTTGAAGATGATCTTGTCGCAGTTGTCGAGCATCTCTTCGACTTCGTCGTCGGCCCAGGCCACGCTGTAGGCGTGGGTTTCGCCGGCGAACTTCTGGCGGCCGAGCTTGAGCTCGTACAGCGAGGAAGAAGTGGTGCCATCCATGTACTGCTGCATCAGGTCGAACACCGACCAGGTGGCGAAGCACTTGAGGGCGAGCAGGGCCTTGGCACCGGAGTGTTCGCGCACGTAGGCGATCTTCTCCATGTTGCTCAGCAGCTTGGTTTTGTCGATGAGGTAGTACGGCGTCTTGATCATTTAAAGGCCCCCGGCCAGGCCGGCCAAAAAAAGGACACGCATTGTGCCTTCACTTGCCGCAGTACGAAAGGGCGCAAGGCGCTTTTCGTCCGAGTTGCGGTTGTTTGCTGCCGGCCTTTCGCCGGCAAGCCCCTGCGCGCCGTCCCTGGCGCGGGTTCCGGCGGGCTGGCCGGGGGAGTTTTTTCTCGTTGGGGCGGGGTCAGTAGAACAGAGCAATGTGACCATTCTGATCAGCCCGTTGCAGGGGCGTGGAGAATCCGATGAGTGCGCAGTACAAGCTAGGCGACAAGGTGCGTTGGAACTGCGAGGCGGGGGTCATCCAAAAAGCTTGAGACTCTGGGGGCCCTAACTTGCTGCGCTGAGCCAACTTTTGAGAATACTCACCACCGCTGGCGCGAAAGGTTTCAGCCTGCCCTGCTCGGGGCGGTTAAGATCATCAATCACCGAAAGCAAAAGCTCGTCGTCTTCAAGTGGGGAGTTTGGGTCAAGTCCATTCTCTTGCAGCAGCCAGTGTGACAATTGCCTGCGTTTTTCCACCAATTGCTTGTTGTGATCCTCATGGTCGCCGAGGTTCAGCACGGCAATCGTCTGAACGGCCTTGGCGGAGAGACCTTTAACTCTGCCACTGATGAGGAATTTCAGTTCGGTCTCGCACTCATGCATCAGCGGAGTAACGGGGAGAGGGTGGTTTCCCTTGGCGGCATCGCACTGTCCCGGTGTCGTGCAACTGGCCACGATATTGTCAAATGCGAGGCTCAGTGGGCGGTTTTTGTCACGGCACTGCAGATGTTCATTCATGGTGCCGGGTTGCTCGCCGGTGATCTCGGCGCAGCAATAGGCGCACAGGTACAGCTGCTCGATAGTGCACGACTGTCTGATTGCTGCACGTACCAAGTGATCGAGGTCGTTGTAGTGCTTGCCAGGGTTTTTTGCCTTGAAGCGGGTCAGCACTTCTGGTTCTGCGCCCTTATCGATTTTTCTCAATGCGCAATTCCTGTTTGCGAAGGAACAGTTTGGCTTTGGTCAGCTCCAGATTCGACGGAGGGAGTTGTGCATCGAGGGTGTCGATGATCTGTCTAGCGTCCTCCAGGCGACTGTCCTGAATGGCATCCAGTGCATCGTTCAGCAGTGCGCCGATGTCCCGGTTGCGGACATGCGTATTCATAACGTCGAGCAAAACAGTATTGGCATCCTGGCCGAATTGAGAGGGCTTCCTTTCCAGAGTGCCATTGTTCAGGGAGAGTACTAGTACATCAGGGGAGTCGCTGATCACGAGGGGTGAATGGGTGGTCAGGATGAACTGGCAGTTGGGGAAAGTGCTCGTGAGATTACGGATGATTTCGCGCTGCCAGGTCGGGTGCAGGTGCATATCGATTTCGTCGATCAGGACGATGCCAACGCCGTGCAATGGATTTTCCAGACCAGGGTTCATCATCGCCAAGCGACGTGCAATATCGCCGACCAATGCCATCAGCGACTTTTCGCCTTGCGACAATTGCAGGATGTTCAGGGGCTGTTCGTTTTTGTCGACCATCAGTTGCAGGCGAGGCTTGCGTTGCACACGCAAGTTGGCGAAGCCTGGCATAAATCGTTCGATGGCTGAGCGGACGGCGGAAAGCTGTGCGTCCTTTGTACGTCCGGACCACTGGTGAAAATGGTTCTTGAGTTGTGCAGTAAGGTCCTCGGGCAGCGGCATAACAAACCCGTCAGCAAGGTCGCCATTTGTATCTCGGTTTCTGTCCAGGATGCTCATGGCAAAACGCTTGATATCGTGATCACTGATTACAGTATTGAATAGTTCTCTTGACCGTTCATTTTCATGATCCTCACGATCCCTGAACCATTCGAAAAATTTCGCGAAGCCAATCGATGGGCTGAGGAAGTCTTCATACCCCGACAGCTGGTCGAATGCATTTCTCCTTTTGGCTTTTAGAGGGGTTTCGAGCACCGAGCGCTCCACCGGATAGTGGGCCATGAGAGGAAGATTGCAGTCCTCCATGAGCGTCAGCCGTATCCGGTAAAGTTCGGTAGCATTCGCAATACCTTGTAAGGCTGTACGGTGTCTGGCGACCCTGCCTTGGCGCGTACGAGCCAGTGTCCACTGGTAAAAAGGCTCATCAGTCAAGTTATCTGCGACTTCGATTTCGACTGCTGCGGACTGCGTACCTTCCTTTATCAAGTGTTCAGCAATTGGGCTGCCACTCCCTTTCTCGCTGCGCAGGCGCGCGATAAACCAGCTCAGCGACGTTGCCAGTCCTTTCAGGATGGAAGTCTTGCCCGCCCCGTTATTACCGACCAGAACAACGACTTTGGCCGGGGTGGACTCATTCTCCATGAACGAAGCCGCCAGCGACTCGAAACGGCCATAGTTATGTAGCTGGAACGCTCTGATCTGCATATTCGCTTCCGGGGTTTGCCTTGCTTTGCAGGGAGGTTTCAGTCCCTGAAAAATTGCCAGAGCATAGCACGCCCCTTATTCCGTTTAGGACCTGTGCAAACGCATTGCAACAAATCATGGCCAGCACCTTCGGCTACCCGGCGTTGCTCGGCTTTACCGTATGCTGAGCGCCGAATCAGTCGATACAGGATCAAGTACTCTGATGAAAATAGGCGTGATCTCTGACACCCACGGGCTACTGCGCCCCGAGGCGGTGGCGGCGCTGCAAGGCTGCGCGCTGATCGTGCATGCCGGGGACATCGGCAAGCCAGAAGTGCTCGACGCGCTGCAGTCCATTGCGCCGCTTCAGGTGGTGCGCGGCAACAACGACCTGGGCCTGGCCTGGGCCGAGGGCCTGGCAGATGAGCTGCGTTTTTCCATCGAGGGCTGGCAGGTGCTGCTGGTGCACGATATCGCCGATGTGCCGCAATGCCTGGATGATGCGGTGCAGGTGGTGATCACCGGGCATTCGCACAAGCCGCTGATCGAATGGCGGGCAGGGCACTTGTACCTCAACCCGGGTAGCGCCGGGCCGAGGCGGTTCAAGTTGCCGGTGACGCTGGCGGTGGTCGAGGTCAGTGCCGCTGAGTTTCGACCAGAGCTGGTTACGTTGTTGGAGTGAAGGCCGCTTAACCTGTAGGAGCCGGCTTGCCGGCGATAGGGCCCTGTCAGGCCAGCAGGTCCTCATGGAACGCCCCGTACCCCAGCGTTGGGTGGGCGATCTGGATTTCCAGAATCCACAGCCCGGCCCCTGGTTGCCCTTCGAACGCGCCCAAGTCGCCGGCACGGTAGATGGAATGCGGAAAATCGCTGACCCGGTGGCCCTTGATCTCCATGTTCAGCACCCAGCCCATGGCCTGGGCGCGCTCGGCGGCGAAGTCGTACAGCGCGACCCCGGTCACGCCCTGGCTACGCCAGCAGGCTGCCACTTCGTCGAACAGGGCCTTCACCGCCGCCGCACAGGCGGTCATCTGCGGGTCGTTGCCGGTGACGAAGGTGGTACCGGCATCGCCTTCGTGGCCTTCCCACACCACACCCATGTCAATGAAGTAGATGTCCTGCTCGCCCAGCACCGGGTCGCCGTCGGAGCGCTGCTTGAAGGTCTTCAGGGTGTTGGCGCCGAAACGAATGTGCGTGGGGTGCCAGATGCGTTGCATGCCCAACTGCTCAAGTACCTGCTGGCCCAGGGCGCGGGCTTCGGACTCGCGCATGCCGGGGCGGATGCCTGCGGCGATACGCTCGACGGCCTGCCAGGTCATGCGCTGGGCGTGCTTCATCAGGTCCAGCTGGTACTGGGCACCTACGGCTTCCTTGGCGGCATGGTTCATGCCGGTACTCCTTTTCGTTGTATTTATTTTGATATAGCGATCAGGCGGTCTTGCCCACCGCCAGCGCGTCCGGGCGCAGGCTGCGCAGCAGCATGTCGACCATGGCCTGGGTCGAGGCTCGGCTGGGCCTGACCTGGCTGGCGCTGCCTGGTGCCTCGCCGAAGCGGAAGGTGGCCAGGGGTGTGGACCAGAGGAACACTAGCAGATGCTGCGGGCAGGCCCGGGCGATCAGCCCGCGGTCCATCCAGGCGCTGAGGCAGGCCAGGTTCTGGCGCACGCTCAGGCGCAGCTCCTCGGCGCTGTTGCCGGGTAGGTGGCGGGCGCCGTGCAGCATTTCTTTCAGCCACACCCGCGTGGCATGCGGGTGCTGGCGGGCGACTTCGGCCTTGGCCTTGAGGTAGCGCGGCAGGGCCTGTTTGGGGTGCAGGTCGGCGGCCAGGCGGCGCGAGGCCAGCAGCAGCGGCTGCATCACAAGCTCGAGCACAGCGACATACAGCAGGCGCTTGTTGCGAAAGTAGTAGAACACGTTGGGCCGGGGCAGCCCGGCGCGGGCGGCGATGGCGTCGATGCGCGCCGCGGCGAAGCCGTGTACGGCGAATTCCTCGCTGGCGGCCTCGAGGATCAGGTGCTGGTTGCGGTCACGGATACTGGACATGGCAGGGGACTTCTAAATCGCTGTATCAAAAAGTATATAGCGATAGAGGGCGGCTTTGCCATGCCGGTTGCCTGGGCAGGCCCCATCGCCGGCAAGCCGGCTCCTACGGGATCGCGCGAAGTCCGAACCAAGCGCCGTACCTGTGGGAGCGGCTTTAGCCGCGAAGCAGGCGCCGCGCTAGATGGCACCGGCTTCGCCGGTGTTCGCGGGTAAACCCGCTCCCACAGGCCCCTGCCAACTCAATGAGTTGTGTGTTGTTCCATGGAGCCGGCTTGCCGGCGATAGGGGTCAACTCATTGGCCGAGCCAGGCGCGCATCTGCGCAAGCGTGGCCGTCGCACCGCCACACACGATTACCAGCACATTGCCGTAGCCCTGCAACGCATCCGGCCGCTCCAGCAACGCCAGCGCCGCGCCGCAGGCCGGCTCCACCAGCAGGCGGTGCTCGTGCAGCAGCCGTTCGCAGGCCAGCAGGGCCTCGCGGTCGCTGACCAGGTGGCTGTACACCGGCTGCTCGCGGGTGCAGGCCAGCGCCCGCTCGGCTACCCGCTTGGCACCCAGCGAGGTGGCCACCGAGGTGATATCGGCAAGCTCCACGGTGTGCCCGGCAGCCATGGCCGCATGCAGCGAGGCAGCGCCCTCGGTTTCCACCGCCAGCACCGGCACGTCGCCCCAGCCATTGCGCTGCAAGCCCTCGACCACACCGCTGAGCAAACCGCCACCGCCCACCGACAGCACCAAGGCATCGGGCTTGAAGCCGGCCGCCGCCACCTCGTCGACCATGCTGGCATGGCCGGCCCACAGCAGCGGGTCGTCGAACGGGTGGATGAATGCGTCATCCGGGCCCAGCAGCGTCTGCGCATGGGCATTGGCTTCTTGCCAGGACGCGCCATGTACCACCACCGTGGCGTCTTCCAGGCGCAGCAGTTCTATGGCGCGTGCGCTGGTGGTCTCTGGTACCACCACGGTCACTGGTACGCCCAGCTGGCGCCCGGCGTAGGCCACTGCCAGCCCGGCGTTGCCACCCGACGACGACACAAAATGCCGGGCGCCGCGGGCGTGGTGGCTTTCACAGGCATGGCCGACCCCGCGCAGCTTGAACGAGCCGCAGGGCTGCAGGGCTTCGAGCTTGAGCCAGACCGCGCGCCCGGCGCTGAGCGACAGTGGGCGGGACTCGATCAGTGGCGTGTGGATGTGCAAGGGCATGGTGGCTCCGGTGTCAGTCGCGGGCAGCCGGGGCGTGTTCGCCGCGCAGCTGCTCCAGGTAGTTGTAGATGGTGTAGCGGGTCACCCCGAGGGCCTCGGCGGCCTTCTCGACGCCGCCCTTGACGATGAACAAGCCGCGCTCCTGCATCATGCGCACGGCCTGCACCTTGGCCTGCTTGTTCATCCGCCCCTGGCCGCTGCGTTGCAGCGCGGCCTGGATGATCTCGGCCATCAGCACCGCCATGTCGGCGGCCGGTTCCACGCTGCTGGCCTGGCCCGGACTGGCACCCAGCGGCTGGAAGTGCTTGATGAAAGCCATGGCCGCGTCCAGGCCGGTGACATCGGTGTTGATGCACAGGCTGGCGAACGGTTGGCCGTCGCGGTCACGGAAGATCGCCGTGGCGCTGCGCAGCTGCCGGCCCTTGAGGGTGGTGGGGTAGTCGGGCAGCACCACCGGTTCGCAGCCGGGCTGGCCGTCGGCGGCCTGCATCAGGGCCTTGAAACCTTGGTCCTGCTCGGGGGCGGCGAGGATCGGGCTGCCGACCTGGCGCCCGGACAGATGGCCGTTGGCGATGGCCACCACCGAATGTTCGGGGTGGTCGAGGTCATGCAAAAGGATTTCGACATTACGCGGGGCGACGCTGGCCAAGGCCTGGAGGGCGGCCTTGAGGACGGTGAAGGTGAACTGGCGCTCTTCGGCAGGGGTCATGCGGGCAGGCTCGAATCAACAGATGGTTGATTTTTGCATGCTTTGTTGAATTATTCCAGGCGGTCGAAAAGCATCGCGGGGCAAGCCCGCTCCCACGCGCAGCAGCGTGGGAGCGGGCTTTCCCCGCGATGATGTTGTCGTCAACCCAGCTTCGGCGTACGCGGCGGGATCATCCGGCGCGAACCTGTGGCCTCGAAGGCGGCGGCAAATTTCAACAGATTGTTGTCGCTGTACGCCCGGCCGGCGAAGGTCAGGCCCACCGGCATGCCGATATCGGCCATCACGCCCATCGGCACAGTGACGGTCGGCACGCCCAGGTGACGGATCGCCAGGTTGCCGTTGGCCACCCAGATGCCGTTGCTCCAGGCGATGTCCGCCGACTCCGGGTTGACGTCGGCATCTGCCGGGCCCACGTCGGCCACGGTGGGGAACAGCACCGCGTCCAGGCCCTGGGCGTCCATCCAGTCTTCGAGGTCGAGCTTGCGGGTGGCCTCCAGGCCGCGCAGGCCGTCCGGCACGGTGGCGATCTGGTCCCAGGTTTTCAGGCCGCGCTTGGCCATGTTGACGTACTCGTCCATGCCGGCAGCCAGGTCGTCTTCACGGTTGGGCAGGGTGCCTGGGTCGTGGGGGAAGATCTGCGGGCCGTCGACGTCGGCCAGGCGGTTGAGTTGCGGGTCGTCGTTGGCCCGCAGGAAGTCGTCGAACGCCCAGCCCGACAGCTCCCACAGCTCGTCATGCAGGAATTCCTTGCTGACCATGCCGCGGTTGTACACGGTGGGTGCACCCGGGCGGTCGCCCTCGCAGTTGGACACCAGCGGGAAGTCGGTCTCGACCACTTCGGCGCCGGCCGCTTCCAGGGCCTGGCGTGCCTGCTGCCACAGCGCGATCACGCTGGCGCGGGTGTTGATGCGCTGGCCGGTGGGGCCGCCGATGCCGGGCTTTTCCGAGGTGCCGGCTTGCTCGTCGGCATTGATGTACATGCGCGGCACGGCAAAGCGCTTGCCCTTGAGCGAGTCGGCTTGCACTGCCAGGTCCAGGTACGACGCCGGGCGCACGCTGGAGGCTGCCGGGATCGGCACCCAGGGTTGCAGGCGCCACAGGTCGCCGCGGCTGTCGCTGTCGTCGGCCACCACCACGTCGAGGATTTCCAGCAGGTCGGCCATGGTCCGGGCGTAGGGCACGACCACGTCCATGGTCGGGGTCAGCGGCCAGTTGCCGCGTACCGAGATTACCCCGCGCGACGGGGTGTAGGCGCACAGGCCGTTGTTCGAGGCCGGGCCGCGGCCGCTGGACCAGGTTTCTTCAGCCAGGCCGAAGGCGCTGTAGCTGGCAGCGGTGGCGGTGCCGGCGCCGTTGGAGGAGCCCGAGGCGAAGGGGGCGGTCAGGTAGTTGGCGTTGTACGGGCTTTCGGCACGGCCATACACGCCGCGCTGCATGCCGCCGTTGGCCATCGGTGGCATGTTGGTCTTGCCCAGGCAGATGGCGCCGCCGGCGCGCAGGCGCTCGACGGTGAAGGCATCGCGCTGGGCGACCAGGTGCTGGAACGCCGGGCTGCCGGAGGCAGCGGTCAGGCCCTTGACCAGGTAGCTGTCCTTGGCGGTGTAGGGGATGCCGTCCAGCGGGCCGAGGGTCTTGCCCTGGGCGCGGCGGGCGTCGGAAGCCTCGGCTTCCTTCAGTGCCTCGGAGTTGCGCACCACCACGGCGTTCAGTGCGGTGGCGGTGTGTTTGCCGTCAAAGGCGTCGATACGTGCCTGGTAGGCCTTGACCAGCTCCACGGCGGTCGTGCGGCCGGTCTCGAGCGCGTTGCGCAGCTCGGCAATGGAAACCTCGGTTACCTCGATCATGCTGTCACCACAGTTGTGCAGGTGGAAAAATCATGGCGGCGAGTGTAGCAAGAAGGTCTTGTTGCACGCAGGCATGCAGCGGGGAAATGGTTCGTTGCAGCGCGGCAGTCTGGGCGGTGTGCAGGGGCATGAATGCTGGCGTGGGAGCGGGCTTGCCCCGCGATACCGGCGCAGCCGGCGCCATCCATCGCGGGTCAAGCCCGCTCCCACAAGCCCTGTGCAGGCATCAATCCAGATCAGCCGCCGAATGCCGCTCCGGCACCTGGCTGTCTTCATCCCCCCAGGTGCGGTTGACCCGGGTGCCGCGCTGTACCGCCGGGCGCTGGGCGATGGTTTCGGCCCAGCGCTGCAGGTTGGGGTACTCGTGCACCGCGAGGAACTCGGCCGCGCCGTACAGGTTGCCGCGCACCAGCTGGCCGTACCAGGGCCATACGGCGATGTCGGCGATGCTGTAGTCGTCACCGCCCAGGTAGGCGCTGTCGGCCAGGCGCCGCTCCAGCACGTCGAGCTGACGTTTGGCCTCCATGGTGAAGCGGTTGATGGCGTACTCGAACTTCTCTGGCGCATACACGTAGAAGTGGCCGAATCCACCGCCCAGGTACGGCGCCGAACCCATTTGCCAGAACAACCAGTTGAGGCACTCGGTGCGTGCGGCGAGGGCCTTGGGCAGCAGGGCGCCGAACTTCTCGGCCAGGTACAGCAGGATCGAGCCGGACTCGAACACCCGCACCGGCGGTTCGACGCTGCGGTCGAGCAGGGCGGGGATTTTCGAGTTGGGGTTCACGCCGACGAAGCCACTGCCGAACTGATCGCCTTCGCCAATGCGGATCAGCCAGGCGTCGTACTCGGCGCCGGTGTGGCCGAGGGCGAGCAGCTCTTCGAGCAGGATGGTCACCTTCACGCCGTTGGGCGTGGCCAGCGAATACAGCTGCAGCGGGTGCTTGCCGACCGGCAGATCCTTGTCGTGGGTGGGGCCGGCGACCGGGCGGTTGATGCTGGCGAACTGGCCACCGGAGGCGGCTTCGTGCTTCCAGACCTTGGGGGGAACGTAGGGGGACTTGCTCATGGGCGCGATCTCCTGAAAGGCATGCTGCAGGCACGGTAGACGTGCATCTATGCCATGGGTTTGGTGGCGGGGGCAAATGGTTGGTTACCTGTGCTGGCCCTATCGCCGGCAAGCCGGCTCCTACAGGGGGCGCGTCAATTGGGATTGCGGCGATAGGGCCATCGCTCAGAACCGATAATCCACGGTGGCGAAATACGACCGCGGCGTGCCCAGCAGCCACTGCTCGCCACTGTAAGCCGACTGCGCGTACACCCGGTCGAACAGGTTGTTCACCTGCAGCCCCAGGCGCACGTCCGGCAGCACCTGCCAGCCGATATTGCCATCGACCACGGTGTAGCCCGGCACGCGCTGGCTGTTGGCGGTGTTGGCGTAGCGCTCGTCCACGTAGCGCAGGCCGATGCCGGCATCCACCGCCTGGCCGAAGCCTTTGCTCAGCCACAGGTTGGCGGTGCGCCGCGGTACGTCGGTGGGGCGGTTGCCGGCGCGGTCATAGGCGATGCCGCCGTTCACCTCGTCGAACTGGTCGTACTTGGCCCGCACCAGCGCGGCGTTGGCCGACAGCTGCCACTGGTTGCCCAGCGCCAGTTCCAGGCTGGCTTCCAGGCCGTCGGAGGTCTGCTGGCCGGCCTGCTGTTTGTCATGGGTAACCGGGTCGCTGACCAGCAGCTTCTTCTTGACGATGTGGTAGGCCGCCAGGGTCCATTCACCGCGCCCGTCCCAGAAGCGTTGCTTGAGGCCCAGTTCGGTCTGCTTGGCCTCGGTCAGGTCCAGGCTTTGCTCGGGGCGCAGGGTCAACAGGTCGCCGACGCCGTCCTCGCTGGTGGAAAACTGGCCATAAAGCGACAGGTCGTCGCTGAGCGCGTAAACCAGGCCCGCCCGCCAGTTGCCGCCGCGCAGGCTGCGGTCGTTGCGGGTGTTGTTGATCAGGTCGTCGCGGTCGATGTGGTTCTGGTCGCGGCGAATGCCGGTGACCAGCGCCAGGCGCTCGCTCAGTTGGGTGCGGTTTTCGGCGAACAGGGCGACGGTGCTGACCTTCGACAGCATCTGCGGCTGCGTCGGGCTGTTGCTGTGGAAGGGGCCGGGGGCAGGGCGCCACGGGTCGAGCGGGTCGCTGCTGCCGTCTTCGTAGGGGGAGTTGCTGTCGATGTTGAAGCGGATGCGGTTGGCCTCGACGCCCACCACGGTCTTGCTGGCAAGGCCCAGCAGGCTGTGGTCGAAGGTGAAGCTCTGGCGGTCGCCGACCTGCTCCTGGTTGTGGCGGATTTCCAGGAAGCTGTTGCGCTGCAGCACTGACGCTGAACGGTCCCAGCTGTAGCTTTCGGCGTTGCGCCAGTGGCGGCGGCTTTTGATGTAGTACAGCTGGTTGCTGGCCGACACGCTGTCGCTCAGGGCCCAGTCGGTGGTCAGGCGCGTCCATTCATCGTGGTAGCGCTGCACATCGTTGCTGACGTTGTAGTTCTTGTTGCGCAGGCTGTCGCGCAGGTGGCCGTCGATCAGCGGGATGCCGTAGTAGTTGGCCGGCTGCGCGTCACCGCGTTCGTGGGCCAGGGTGAAGCTCAGGTTGTCGCTGGCATCGAAGCGCAGGGCGGCGCTCAGGGCCAGGCTGCGTGACTCGGTGCGGTCAACGTAGCCGTTACCGGCTTGCTGGTTGAGGGTCAGGCGATAACTCAAGCGCTCGCTCAAGCTGCCGCCGCTGTCCAGGCCCAGTTGCTGGCGGTCCCACGAGCCGTAGCCCAGGCGCAGGTGGTTGCGCACCTCGCCGGTCAGCGGCTTTTTCGGGACCACGTTGACCGTCGCCCCGGTGGCGCCTTCGCCGTACAGCACCGAGGCCGGGCCGCGCAGCACATCGATGCGCTCGACCATCCACGGGTCTACCGGGAACGTCTGGGTGCCGGCACCGGTGTACAGGCGTGCGCCATCGAACAGGGTCATCACCGAGTTCTGCCCGGTAAAACCACGCGCCGACAGGCCGGTGCCACCGTCGCCTGGCGTGCCGATGAAGGTCAGGCCCGGGGTGCGGCTTACGGCGTCCTGCACGGTGGTGTTGTTGCGCTGCTGGATCTGCGCCTCGCTGAGGCTGGTGGTGCTGGCGGGGGTGTCCAGGGCGCTGAGGTTCAGGCGCGAGCCGGCCGGGGTTGGGGTGGCCAGGTCGATGCTGCGAGCCTCCTGGCTGTCGGTGACCGCGGTGGAGGGCAGGGTCAGGGGTTCGTCGGCCAGGGCCGGAAGGGCGACGGCCAAACAGGCGGCCAGGGGGTGAAGCTTGCTGAGTCGGGACATGTCGTTCCACTGCTGCAGGAAAGAATGCATCCCGGTGGAAAACACGCAAAGGCGAACCACGCACGCAGGCGCGCACGCGGATACCGGCCTGCGCCCGCCCACCGCGGGTTGCCAAGTAAGGCTTCAGGCCGGTCTCCGGGCTTGCGAGGGTCGTGAAGCCTTCACCTTCCCATGCCAAGGCACAGTGGTGTGTCGAAGGGTTCGCTCGCTTACCGTTGCGGGGGCAGCGCCGGACTTGTCGCCAAAAGCGACGCACCGGCTTCCCGTTTCACCCTGCGCACGGCGGCGCAGGACACCTGAAACTGGCGCGCATCTGACCACCAAAAGTGTGATGGGGCAATGGTTTAGCGGTTTTTACTGATTTTTTTCCGAACTTTTCCCAATGGCGTTGTCTCGAACGGCTGGTTCGTCATTCACCTACGTCATGGAGACTTTTGCCAATGTTCATCCGCAACCCGCTGCGCCACGCCTGCCTGCTGGCCCTGATGGGCGCGCCGCTAGCTGCCAGTGCCGCCCCCAGCACCGACCCGCTGTTCACCTTCGGCCTGCTGGGCTCGTACGACAGCTTCAAGTTCGAAGGCGGCAGCAGCTCGGACAAGCAGCACCTGGGCCAGGGCGGTGTGTTCGCCAGCTTCGGCAACAAGATGACTGCCGAGTCCGGGCTGATCTACCAACTGGGGGCCGAGGCCAAGTACGGCAAGAAGAACGACAACAAGCTCAAGGAGGCCCAGGCCGAGCTTGACCTGGGCTGGCGTGCGGCGCTGGATGCGCGCAACTTCGTCGATGTGACTGTGGGCGGCGGTTACAGCTGGACCCGCTTCGAGCCCGAGATCAACGACCTCGACACCCGCCTGACCTACAAGTCGCCGTTCGCCAAGGCGGCATTGGGCTACAACCACCAGTTCGATACCTCGACCCTGCGTGTCGAAGTGGGCGCCCGCCACACCCTCGACGGCCGTGCGCGCATCAAGGTGGACGACTTCGGCAGTGACAGCATCGACATGAAGGACCGCACCAACCCTTACGCCGAAGTCACCTTGCTGATGAACCGGCAGGGTGGCATGCCGGTGCAGGCCGGGGTGTATTACACCCGTACCGAGTACAAGGTTGATGGCGATTCGCCGGTACTGGACAACAACAAGCTCAAGCGTGATGAGTTTGGCGTGAAGGTCGGTTTGGCGTTCTGATCAAAGGGCCCTGTCGCCGGCAAGCCTGCGACAGGGCCGCTACAGGGCATCACCGCCCGCGCCGCCGCGACACCCGCGCCTCGATGTTCTTGCGCCCGATCAGCAGCGCAGGCTTTTCCACCACCGGCTCGTCGGCCAGCCACTTGTACATCACCAGGCAGTCCACCAGCCCCAGTTGGGCATGCCGGTAAGCCTTGGGCAAACGCCCGACCGTGTCGAAGCCAAGCTTGTGCCACAGCGCCACAGCCACCTCGTTGCTGGCCACCACCGAATTGAACTGCAACGCCAGAAAACCCTCTTGGCGCGCGAGCTTTTGCGAGTGCTCGCACATCAGCCGCGCCACGCCACGGCCACGGGCGTGCTCGCAGACCATGTAGCCGCAATTGCCCACATGGCTGCCGGGGCCGGCGGCGTTGGCTTTGAGGTAGTACGAGCCGAGCAGCTCGCCGTCCTCTTCGGCCACCAGGGTATGCAGGGGGGCTTGCAGCCACAGCTGGCGGGCCTGGCTTTGGTCGAGGGCGGGGTCGAAGGCGTAGGTCTGGCGGGCCTGGACGACGGCCTGGAAGGTGGGCCAGAAGCGTTCGAAGTCGTCCGGGGTCATGGGGCGGATGTGGATCATGCGGCTACCTGCGCGGGCTGGGCTGGCAAGTCTGGGCGGTGTAGCGGGCAGGTGCAAGCCTGTTTCGGCCCCATCGCCGGCAAGCCCGCTCCCACAGGTACAGCGCAGGTCTGAAAGGCCATGCGATACCTGTGGGAGCGGCTTCAGCCGCGAACACCGGCGTAGCCGGTGCCAGGCACCGCGTTGTCTGCTTCGCGGCTAAAGCCGCTCCCACAGGGACTGCATAAGCTTCAGGCCCGTGCCGTACCTGTAGGAGCCGGCTTGCCGGCGATGAGGCCGGTTCAGGCAGCACAAAACAGTTGCTCCCACAGGTACAGTGCTGGCTTCAGGCTTCGCGTGGTAAAGGCAACACCAGGCAGTTGCCCCCACAGGGTTGTGCCAATCAAGCCCCGGCCTTGCCCACCGCATCCAGCGCCCGGGCCGAGTACACCAGCGCCGCGCCGGCATTCATCGCCACCGCCACACCCAACGCCTCGGCGATTTCCTCGCGGGTGGCGCCATGCTTGACCGCCTGTTGCGAGTGCACGGCGATGCAGCCGTCGCAGCGGGTGGTCACCGCCACCGCCAGGCTGATCAGTTCGCGGGTTTTTGCGTCCAGGTGGTTGGTCTTGGCGCCGGCGCCGCTGGCGGTCATGTAGCCGGCCACGGTGTCGGGGGAGAGGTGCTTGAGGTCGCCGATACCGGCCATCAACTGCTTACGGTAGGCGTCCCAGTCCATCATGCTCATCGTCTTCACCTTGTCAGGTTGGCAACAGGAGCTTTCAGGCTAGTCGAGGTTGCGCAGAGCGTCTTGTGTGGCTGTGCTGCGTTGGCAGCACCCCTGTAGGAGCCGGCTTGCCGGCGATAGGGCCACCTGCTGCGGCACACCAGCATCGGGTGTTGCCGCTGCCGGCCTCATCGCCGGCAAGCCGGCTCCTACAGGGGGCGGCGGGTCAGATGTAGATGAACACCAGCACCAGCGCGGCGACCACGGCCCACTTTTCCAGATAGTAGCGGGTGCGGTTGCGCTTCTTCATGGCCTTGCCGCGCTCGCGAATCTTGTAGATGCGGGTGAACAGGCGGTTGATGCCGCCGGTCTTGTCGTTGGCATCGTTCGGTGCAGCGGCGGCGGCCATCACGTTGCGGCTGAACCAGCGGTTGAAGGCAGTCGCCCAGCGGTACTTGAGCGGGCGTTCGACATCGCAGAACAGGATGATGCGGTTGTGCTCGGTGGTGTTGGCGGCGTAGTGGATGTAAGTCTCGTCGAACATCACCGCCTCGCCGTCGCGCCAGGAGTACTTCTCGCCGTCGACGTCGATGTAGCAGCCGTCGTCGTTGGGGGTATCCAGGCCCAGGTGGTAGCGGTAGGAGCCGGCGTACGGGTCGCGGTGGCGCACCAGCTTGGCGCCCGGCGGCAGGGTGGCGAACATCGCCGCCTTGACCGTGCCGATGCCTTGCAGTAGCTCGGTGGTGCGCGGGCACAGGCTCATCGCCGACGGGTGGCTCTCGCCGTACCACTTCAGGTAGAAGCGCTTCCAGCCGGTCTTGAAGAACGAATTGAAACCGACGTCGTCATAATTGTCGGACTTCTTGATCTCGCCGGCGTGCAGCAGTTGCTGGGCTTCCTGGCGGATTTCCTGCCAGTTGTCCTTGAGCGGTTGCAGCTCGGGGAACGCCTCCACCGGCAGGTACGGCTTGGCCGGCTGCTTGGAGAACAGGTAGAGGAAGCTGTTGACCGGCGCCAGGAAGCTTGAGTGGTCACCGAGCTGGCGGGTGAGTTTGTGACGAACCCGACCGCGCAGGTGAACATAGGCGATCGAGAGGGCGAAGATCAGTACGATTGCAATTTTCATGGACGTTTACTTGTCGAAAAAATGGCCATGCGCCATGGCATAAGCCCGCCAGCATAAACTTCGCGGTCAGTATTGTTAAGAAAATTCCGGGCGACTTAGGTGTAATGGCCTACAGCTTGCGCAACCGTTTCAACCAAGGAGCAGCACATGGCCCAGGAACCACGCCCCAGCGGCGCCCCCTTCAAGCGGTTGTTCTTCGCCTTGCCGGTGGGCGAGGCCCAGCGCCGCGAGCTGGCCCGCTGGCGCCGCGGGCTGGGGTTGCGCAGCGGCAAGCCGGTGCCGGCCGACAACTTTCATGTCACCTTGCTGTTTTTGGGGGATGTCGATGCCGGGCAGGTGCCGGCGATCTGTGCGGCGGTCGAACGGCTGGAGCGCCCGGCGGCGCCGCTTCGGCTGCTGCTCGATCGGCTGCAAGTGTGGCCGCGGCCTGGGGCGTTGCTGCTGGCCCCGGAGCAGACGCCGCCGGCCTTGTTGCAGTTGGTGTACGGCTTGCAGCAGGCGCTGTTGCCGCTGAGGGTGCAGGTGGGCAGCCGCGAGTACCGGCCGCACCTGACGCTGTCGCGGGATTACCGCGGCCAGCCGCCAGAGGCCGGGGAGGCGCCGGAGTTCTTTCTCAGCGCCCGGCACTTCACCCTGTACGAGTCGCGCAAGGGGCAGTACTGGCCGCTGGCCGAGTGGGCGCTTGGGTAGCCTGCACCGGCCTCCCTGTAGGAGCCGGCTTGCCGGCGATCACCGGCAACGCCGGTGCCAGGCCACAGACCGATGTTGCCCGGGCTGGCCTCATCGCCGGCAAGCCGGCTCCTACAGGGGCAGCACTGGACTGATGGTCATCTGTAGGAGCGGGCTGGCCCCGCGATCACCGGCCAGGCCGGTGCCATGGCTTGCGGATTGCCGGCCTGCCGCATCGCGGGCAAACCCGCTCCCACGAACCCCTTCATATCAGCTGCCTGCCTTGCGCCCCTCAGAACGTCGGCGTGTATTTCACCGTGAACATGAAGTTACGCGGCTCGCCATAGTTGTTGCTGCCATTGAGCTGGTTGAACCCGGCTACCCAGTACTTCTTGTCGAACAGGTTGTTGCCGTTGACTGCCAGGCTCACCTCCGGGGTCAGCTGGTAGGCCAGGCGCGCGCTCCATACCGTGTAGCCGGCCACGGTGTAGGTGCGCTCGTAGCCCAGGGTGTGGCTCTGGGTGGTGAAGCCAAGGCCGGTGCTCCAGCGCTGGCCGTCCACCGGCAGGGTGTAGTCGGCCCAGGTGCGCAGCATGTGCTTGGGCGTCCACTGGCTGAACACCCGGCCCTTTTCGTCTGGGTCATCCATGAACTTGGTGGTGTTGTAGGTGTAGCCGGCAAACAGCTGCAGGCCGCTCAGCACCTCGCCACTGATTTCGGCTTCGATGCCCTGGCTGCGTACCTTGCCGGAGGCAGTGGAGCAGTACCAGTCGTCACAGGCAAAGCCTGAGGCCACATCGGTGATGGCGCGGTTTTCCTGATCGTAACGGAACACTGCCAGGGATGCGTTGACCCGGCCATCGAGCAGCTCGCCCTTGAGGCCGGTTTCATAGTTGCTGCCGACGATGGGCTTGAGCGGCACGTTGCCCACCGCGCGCTCGGTCTGCGGGGTGAACACGTCGGTGTAGCTGGCGTACCAGGCCCACTCGCGGGTCAGGTCGTAGACAAAACCTGCATACGGCGTCACCTGGCCGCTCTCGGTCATGCGGCTGGTGGGGTAGCGGGTGCCTGGGTCAGTGGGGCCGTTGAAGTCGATCGAGTCCCAGCTGTAGTCGAACCAGCTGACCCGGGTGCCGAGGATCAGCGTCAGGTCCTCGCGGGGCTTTACCCGCCAGGCGCCATACAGGCCTTTTTGGCGGATGTCGTAGGCGGCTTTGTTGGCGCGCCCGGCGACCCCGGCCAGCAGGCTGTCGCGGCTGGGTTCGGGGCGGTCATGGTCGATGTCGAAAATGTTGTCGCCGCTGGCGACGAAGTTGCGCCAGTAGGCGTCATCGGAGGTCAGCTTGGAGTAGTTGCCGCCCAGGGTGATTTCGTGGGCCAGGGGGCCGGTGTCGAAGTGGCCGACCACATTCATGTCCAGGCCCAGCTTGGTGTTGTGAAAGTCGGTGATCCAGTCGGCGTAGGTGAGCCCGCTGCCGTCGGCGGCCACGCCATCGCCTGTGGTCTGCACGCGCTGGTGGGTCGAGGTGTTGGTTTCGTCCATGCGCACGGCGGCGGCCTTGAACGTCCAGTCGTCGTTGAAGCGGTGCTCGAGGTCCAGGTAATAGGTGGTGACGTCGGTTTCGGCGCGGCTCCAGCGTGCACCGGTGTAGGTCGAGCGCGGCAGGTCGATGGCCTTGCCGTTGGCGTAGCGGGGCAGGCCGCGCAGCATCGGCCGCGATTGCTGGCGGTTGTAGCTGATACCGGCGCCGACGGTGGTGGCATCGTTGAGGTCGATGTCCAGCGCGCCGTACAGCGAGTGCGACTTGCTCCAGGCGTAGTCGATGAAACTGTCGCTCTGGTCTTCGTCGGCGACTATCCGCCCACGTACCTTGCCATCGCGGGTCAATGGCCCGCCGGCGTCCAGTTGCAGGCCGTAGTGGTCCCAGCTGCCGGCCTTGCCGGTGAGGGTCACGGTGGGCGCCGCCTGGCCGCGCTTGCGCACCAGGTTGATGGCGCCCCCCGGGCTGCCGGTGCCCTGCAGCAGGCCGGAGGCGCCGCGCAGCACTTCGACGCGGTCGAAGAACACCAGGTCCTGGGTGGCCCAGTTGCCCAGCGAGTAGTTGTTGCGCGGAATCGGCACGCCGTCGTACTGCCAGTCGTCGATCTGGAACCCGCGCGAGGTCACCACCACACCCGGCCCGATGCCCTGGGCGCCGACCACGCCGGTGGTGTGGTTGAGGGCGTCCTGCAGGTCGGTGATGCCCTGGTCGTCCAGTTGCTTGCGGGTGATGACGCTCACCGACTGGGGGATTTCCTTGAGGGTGTGGGTGCCCTTGCCCAGGGTCACCGCGCGCGCCGCATAGGAACCGCTGCCCTCACTGGTGGCGTCCAGGTAGTTGTCGGTGACGCTGGTGCTGCCCAGCTCCATTACACCGTCGTCAAGGCTGGTCGGGGCGACGGTGTAATGGCCGCTGCCGGTTACCCGCAACTGCAGGCCGCTACCGGCCAACGCTGCTTGCATGGCCTGCTCGGCGCTCATCTGGCCGGCCACGGCCGGCGCCTGCTTGCCGCGTACCAGCTCCGGCTCCAGGGCGATGATCACCCCGCTTTGGCTGGCGATGCGGTTGAGCGTGGTGGCAAGGCTTGCGGCGGGCAGGTCGAACGACAGGGACTGCGCCTGAACGAGCAGGCTGAAGCTGCTCAGGGCAACGGCAAAGGGCCAGGTGTTACGCACGGTTTTCTCCCGAAAAATGTGTGTGGTCAGGAGAGAGGTGCAACGAGAAATGAAAACCGGACACTGTTGCGAATGATTTTTATAAATATTTTTAAACCTGGCCCTTGGCGCCGATCAAGGTCAGCCATGGCCCGTAGTGCGCGATGCTGATCGGCAGGGTTTCGGCCAGGGCGGCCAGGGCCTGCTGCGGGTCATCCAGCGGGAACACCCCCTGCACCCGCAGGTTGCGCACCGCCGGCGCCAGGCGCAGGTAGCCGCGGTGGTAGGGGCGCAGGGCGTCGATGACCACCTGCAAGGGTTCATCGAGCACTTCGAGGCGCCCGTGCAGCCAGGCACCGCGTTGCTGTTGCTCGCCGCCCAGGCGCTCGATGCGGTCGCTGTACAGCAGCGCCGCCTGGCCTTGTTGCAGGTCTTGCCAGTGGCCGTCGGCAAGGCTTGCGCGCACGCTGTGCTCGAGCACCACTACCCGCGTGGCCTCGGCCTCCTGGCTGACCAAAAAGCGCGTGCCCAGCGCCTGCACCTGGCCCTGTGCGGTGCGCACCCGCAGCGGGCGCTGCGGGTCGCGGGCAACCTGAATCAGCATCTCGCCACGGCGCAGCACCAGCAGGCGCTGGCTGGCATCGAAGTACAGGTTCACGGCGCTGGCGCTGTTGAGGTTCAGGCGGCTGCCATCGGCCAGGGTGAAACCACGCCGCTCGCCGTTGCCGGTGTGCAGGTCGGCCAGCCAGTTCTGCCCGGCATCGCTGCGCCAGCCGGCCCACAGCGCGCCGCCGAACAGGCCGGCACCTGCCAATGCACCCAGTACCTCGCGGCGCGAATGGGTGGGCGTCAGCAGTGCCTGGCGGGCCGCGCCCGGGGCGTGTTGTTCCAGCGCCTGAAGCGCCGCTCGCGGGCGGCCCAGGCGCTGTTGCAGGCGGTCCCAGGCTTGTTGGTGCGTAGCGTCCTGCTGCAGCCAGTGGTTCAGGCGCTGTAACAGGGCGGCGTCGGGCTTGCTGGCGTTCAGTGCCACCATCCAGTCGATGGCCTGCTCGCTCACCGCGTCCAGGCTGCGGCTGCTCATGGCTGCACCTCGCTCAGGTAGCACTGGCGCAGGGCCTGTTTCATGTAGCGGCTGACGGTGCGCTCGCAAATGTGCAGGCGGGCGCCGATCTGTACGTAGCTCATGCCGTCGAGCTGGCTGTACAGGAACGCGGCCTTGACGATCGCCGGCAAGCCGTCGAGCACCTGGTCGATGGTCACCAGGGCCTCGATCAGCAGCAGTTGCTCTTCGGCTGACGGCGCCACCGGCTCCGGCAGCAGCGCCAGGCGTTCGAGGTAGGCCTGCTCCAGCTGGCGGCGGCGGTGGCGGTCGAAGATCAGCCGGCGCGCGATGGTCGACAGGTACGCCCGCGGCTGCTGGATGCTGTCGGGGTCAACCTTGGCGCCGAGCATCTGGCAGAACGCTTCGGCCGCAGTGTCTTCGGCGTCGGCGCGGTTGCGCAGGCGTTTGTGGATGTGTTGGAGCAGCCAGCGGTGATGGTCGCTGAAGAAGAAGCCCAGCTTGCGGGTCGAGGTGCTGTCCAACGGGCAGGTTCCGGCTGTGAGTGAAAATCGTTCTCAATAGTAGCCGGGACACTTGTCGCCTCGCAATGGGGGGGGGCTCACACCGCTGGCGGTGGTAGCGGTGTGAGCTTTTGGGTCAGGCACTGACCGCTTCGGTATCGAACAGTCCTTGGCCAAGGGCGTGGGCCTGGCGCAGCGCAGCGGCTTGCGGTGCGCTTTCGGTTTCGCTGAACAGCGTCGAGCTCAGCACCTGCGCGCCACAATAGTCGAAGATGCCGTGCTCGATCTGCACACGCATCGCTTCGGCGTAGCCATGGCGCTCGAAGGTACCGGCGTCGGCCCCGGCCACCCCGACCAGGTGCGCGGTCATGCCGTGCAGGCGTTTGGTAGTGGTGCCATCGGCGGCGTATTCGAAAGCCCAGCCGTTGCTGAACACGCGCTCCACCCAGCCCTTGAGCAGGGCTGGCAGCGACCACCAGTAGATGGGGTAGACCAGCACCAGGGTGTCGGCGCGGTCGATGCGCACCTGCTCGGCCAGCACGTCGGCCGGTGGTACGGCCAGGCGGCGGTGCACGGCATGGTCGGCCAGGCCGAAGCGTGGGTCGAAGCCTTCGCTGGCAAGGTCTGCCAGTTCACTGGTATGGCCTGCGGCAGCAAGACCAGCAGCCACCTGGTGGGCGAGGGCGTGGGTGAGGGATGCAGGGTCGTGGTGGCCGATGACAATCAGGGCATGCATGGCGAAGCCTCCTAAAAGCAGGGTGCACAGGGAGCGCGAGCGCTATATACTCGCAGTAAGTTACGATTGGTAAGTTACTTTTGGTAGGTAATCCATGTCAAGCGAAGACAACGCCGCCCCGCGTAAACGCCTGTCCCGTGAGCAGCGCCGCCGCCAGTTGCTGGAGGTGGCCTGGCAACTGGTGCGCGAGGAGGGCACCGAGGCCCTGAGCCTGGGGCGCCTGGCCGAGCAGGCCGGGGTGACCAAGCCGGTGGTGTACGACCACTTCGAGACCCGTGGCGGGTTGCTGGTGGCGCTGTACCAGGACTACGACGCGCGGCAGACCGCCATGCTCGAGGCCGCACTGGCCGGGTGCCCGGCCCAACTGCCGCAGCGGGCCTGGGTGATTGCCGAGGCTTGGGTCGATTGCGTGCTGAGCCAGGGGCGGGAGATCCCCGGGGTCAGCGCGGCGCTGGCCGGCTCGCCTGAGCTTGCAGCGCTCAAACAGGCTTACGAAGGGCCGTTTCTCGACAAGTGCCGGCAGGCCCTGGCGCCGTTTGCGCCGGGTGGGGATGTAGGGAACGCCGGGTTGCGTGTGCTGGTGGGGGCGGCCGATGCGCTGGCCCAGGCGGCGGCGAGTGGGGAGCTGGAGGCGGCGATGGCCAAGCAGGAGTTGCAGGCGACCATCGTGGCGATGGTGTTGCGCCAGTAGGGGCATCAACCTGCTTCGCGCATTTTGTAGGAGCGGCCTTGTGTCGCGAAAGGGCTGCGCAGCAGCCCCAGGATTCCAGCATCACGGCTGATAATGCCGGGGCCGCTTTGCGGCCCTTTCGCGACACAAGGCCGCTCCTACAGGGACCGCGCTGGATTCAGGCTTTGCACGATCCTGTGGGAGCGGGCTTGCCGGGGGCCAGCCACCGCGCTGCCTGCTTCGCGGCTAAAGCCGCTCCTACAGGGATCGCGTCAAATCGGCGATCTGGCTCCCTCAAACCGGCAAGCTCTGATACGGCTGCTCCTCCCCCGGGCTGCGCGCAAACTCGCGCTTGTACTCGCGGCTGAACTGCGAGGTGCTCTGGTAGCCCACCCGGTGCGCCACCTGCGCCACCCCCAGCCGTTCGCCAATCAGCATCTGCTGCGCCTTGAGCAGGCGCAGGCGCTTGAGGTACTGCATCGGCGCCAGGTCAGTTGCGCGCTTGAAGTGTTCATGGAAGGTCGACACGCTCATGTTGGCGCGGCTGGCCAGCTCGTCCACCCCCAGTGGCTCGGCGTAGTGGGCACGCAGGTAGGCCATGGCTGCACCGATGCGGGCGAAGTGCCCCTGCTGCTCCACCAGCGCCCGCAGCACCCCGGCCTGGGGCCCGCGCAACGCGGTGTAGAGCACCTCGCGCACCCGCGCCGGGCCCAGAACTCTGGCGTCCATCGGGTCCTGCAGGCACTGCAGCAGGCGCTCGACGCTGTCGCGCATCGGCGCATCCAGCGCCGCCGAGCTCATCGACTGCGGCGTCTGTACCTGCACCGCAGCGTCCGGCGCCAGGTGCATGCTCTGCACCAACTCGCTCAGCAAGGTGCGGTCGATGTCCACTGCCACCCCCAGTAACGGCGCTTGCGCGGTGGCGAAGGTTTCGCACATGAACGGCACCGACAGCGCCTGCACCAGGTAATGCCCGGCGCCGTACTCCAGCGTGCGCGGGCCCAGGCGCGCCAGCTTGCTGCCCTGGGCGAGGATGATCAGGCTCGGCTCGTAGATCTGCGGGCTGCTGGCCACGTAGTGGTCCCAGGTCAGCACCTGCACCTGGGGCAGGGCGGTGGGCACAAAGCCTGGGCGCGTGGCGAGGCTGCGGATCAGCGTGCAGAGCGTGGCGTTGGCATCCACGTGGCGGGTCAGTTGCATGGTCTACCTGGGGCAGAGAATCGGACAGTGCAATTTTCGCAGAATCGCCGCTGTACGCCAGACGCTCATGCGAAGTTCCGGAGAATCAGGCATGCATGCCGGAGAATCGGCGGTGGGCGCGGGCCGCGCCTGCGCGGAAAATGGCGCCACCTGAACCGTTTCACTCTCCGAGGTGCCCCCATGTATACCGCAATCGGTTACGCCGCCCAGACCCCCACCAGCCCCCTGGCCCCCATGACCTTCCAGCGCCGCAGCCCGCGCGCGGACGATGTGGCCATCGAGATTCTCTACTGTGGCGTGTGCCACTCCGACATCCACCAGGCGCGCAACGAGTGGGGCATTGCCGTGTACCCGCTGATGCCGGGCCACGAGATCGTCGGCCGGGTCACGGCGGTGGGCGAGAAGGTTACCGGCCACAAGGTCGGCGACCTGGTGGGTGTGGGCTGCATGGTCGATTCGTGCCGCCAGTGCGCTGCGTGCAGCCAGGATGAGGAGCAATACTGCCTCGCCGGCCCGACCATGACCTACGCCACCCCCGACCGGGTCGACGGCAGCAACACCATGGGCGGCTATTCCAGCAGCATCGTGGTCAGCGAGCACTTCGTGCTGCGCATTCCGCAAGGCCTGGACCTGGCCAGCGCCGCGCCGATCCTGTGTGCCGGCATCACCACCTACTCGCCGCTCAAGGCGCACGGTGTGGGCCCCGGCCACAAGGTCGGCGTGCTCGGCATGGGCGGCCTGGGCCACATGGGCATCAAGTTCGCCAAGGCCCTGGGCGCTGAAGTGACCCTGTTCACCCGCTCGGCAAGCAAGGCCGAAGAGGCCCGCCGCCAGGGCGCCGACCATGTGATCGTGTCCACCGACGCCGAGCAGATGGCCGCTGCTGCCGGCCACTTCGACTTCCTGCTCGACACCATTCCGGTGCAGCACGACCTCAACCCGTACCTGCAAACCCTCACCTTCGGTGGCGTGCACATTCTGGTGGGCCTGATCGAGCCGGTCGAGCCGCCGGTACATGCCGCCAACCTAGTGATGCAGCGCCGGGTGCTGGCCGGCTCGTTGATCGGCGGCATCGCCGAAACGCAAGAAGTGCTGGATTTCTGCGCCGAGCACGGCATCAGCTGCGATATCGAGATGCTCGACATCCGCAACATCAACCAGGCCTACGAGCGCATGATCGTGGGTGATGTGAAGTACCGTTTCGTTATCGACATGGCTACTTTGCAAGCTTGACGGCCTCGCGTCATGCCAGGCCCTTGATGACTGCGCAAAATCGCTTGCCTTGGACGGGGCGGTTGGCAGGTAGACCTTCGATGGTTACTATCGCCGCCGTCCCTGGCGCGCAAGGAATGCCGACATGTCCCAACTCTCCCCTCTGGTCTGTACCTTCAATGAAGGTAGCGTCAGTGTTCCTTCAGGCTACCGTGACAACACGGTCAATGCGCTTGTCCCAGGCGGGGCTGGCGGCGCGGCTTTCAATATTGCCCGTGATTGCCTGGAGGCGGACGAAGCGCTGCAGGCCTATGTCGAGCGTCAGCTCAAGCTGATGCGTCAGCATCTTTCCGGTTGGCAACAGCGCGATCGACTTGACGCCTGGCTGGGTGAGCAACGCCTACCGGGATTGCGCGTACAGGCCACCTACTTGCGTGGACAGCAACGCATCGACCAGGTTCAGGCGGTGTTCAGCCCTGTGCCGGGCCAGGTACTGGTGTTCACGGCAAGCCGCTCCGATAACCTGCACGAGCACGATTTGGAAACTTTCGACGCCCTACTGTCCAGCTTCGTGCCGGCCAGCTAAGCGAGGGCGAGCGATGTTCGAGGCGGCCCGGGTCGGCGACGAGATCGCCCACTCCAATGCGTTGGTCGGCATGATTGCCGGCACGGTAGTCGGTGGCTTGATCGCGGCGGCCGGCGGCATTGCCGCCAGTGCGCTGTTCGTTGCCGGGCTGGCGGCGTCCTGCATCGGCGTGGGCGTACTGCTGGTCGGGGCCAGTTTTCTAGTGGGTTACCTGACCGCAGAGGCTGCCACGGCAGCACGTGACAGCATCGCCGAGGCGGGGGCGGCGAGCAGCCGTGTGACGGGCAACCTGACCACCGGCTCCAGCAATGTCTTCATCAATGGTCGAGCCGCCACGATGGCGACGCTCAGCCAGCTTGCCTGTCGCGACGATGGCCCCACCCGTCAGATGGCCCAGGGCTCCTCGAAGGTGTTCATCAACGGCATGCCTGCCTCGCGGCTGGGCGACAGAACCAATTGCGATGCCAAAGTGGCCAGCGGGTCCGGCAATGTGTTCATTGGCGGGGAGGCTGTTGATACCTTGGTGATCGAGCCCGAAGTACCGCCCTGGTTGGGCAAGGTTTCTGACCTGACGCTGCTGCTGGCGGGGCTGTTGGGCGGTATCAGTGGGGCACCGGCCAAGCTGGGGGCATTGGCTCGCCTGCCAGGTATCGCCAAGCTGCTGCGAGTCGCCTGCCGCGTCGGGCGCGTAGGCCTAGCCGCGTCGGTGGGCGGTATTCTGGCGCGGCCTGTGGATGTGGTCAGTGGGCAGAAGTTTCTGGCCGGCGAGCAAGAGCTGGACTTCACCTTGCCAGGCCACCTGCCCCTTCGCTGGCAACGCTACTGGCGCAGTGGCGATGTGTTGGGCGGCGTGCTCGGTGCTGGGTGGAATATCTTCTGGGAAAGCTGGCTGGCACGCGGCGAAGACGGTGTACTTTGGCGTGCCCCTAACGGTGATTGCGTCGCGCTGCCGCTGCTGCCAGCCGGCGAGCGGTACTACTGTCCGCACCAGCAGCAATGGTTTGAGCACCAGCCGCAGGGCGGCTGGCTTATACGAGATGCTAGCGGGGAAACCTGGCACTACCCCGAGCTGCCCGCCGATGGTCGTGCCTACCTGCAGCGCCAGGCGTTGCCCTGCGGGCATGCCCTGGTGTTTGCCCGCCATGCGGACGGTAGCCTGCACGAACTGGTCGACAACAGCGGTTTGCGAGTGCAATGCCGATACCAGCAGGGTCGCCTGGCCGGCGCCTGGCTGCAGGATGGCACCTGCCTGGTGCAGTACGCCTATGACAGCACCGGCCAGCTATGCGAGGTGACCGGGCGGGGCGGGCTGCTGCTGCGCCGGTACACCTGGCAGGATGGCCTGATGGCCAGCCACGAAGACAGCCGCGGCCTGCGCTGCGAGTACCGCTGGCAGGAAATCGACCTGCTGCCCAGGGTGGTCGGCTATGCCAACAACGCCGGGGAGCGACTTGATATTCACTACGACTTTGCGGGCTTGCGCCGTCAAGTACATCGCGAAGATGGCGCCAGCGCATCCTGGTGTGTTGATGAGCACGGCAATGTGCTGGCATTCACTGATTTTGACGGGCGCACTACGAGCCTTGCGTATCAGGAAGGCATCCCAAGCGTATTCACCTTGCCGGGAGGCCGTAGCCTGCGTGTCGAGTGGGACGCGTTCGGGCGGGTGCTTGCCCAGACCGATGCGTTGGGCCAGCGCACGGCGTACCAGTGGCTGCGGCTGACCGACCGAGTGCTGCGTATCACCCACCCGGACGGCAGCAGTGAAGGTTACGAATACGACGATAAACTACGCCTGCTTAGCGAAACCGACGCGCTTGGACAGGTGCGCCGCTATGCGTATGCCGGCGCGCAGGCACCTGCTCCAGAGCGGATCATCGGCCCTGACGGCGGCGTGGTCCGGCTGCAGTGGACTGCGCAGGGCCTGTTGTGCGCCCGCACTGACTGTTCAGGGCATACCCAACGGCAGGCCTATGACCGATTCGGGCAACTGCTGCAGGTTGAAGACGCACTGGGCCAGAAAACCCGGCTGAGTTGGAGCGAGGCCGGGCAGTTGCTGGCCATTCAGGCAGCCGATGGCCGCTGCGAACGCTTCCAGTGGCGCGGCCAGGACCTGCTGGAGTCCTGGGCCGATGCACAGGGTGGGGTCATTAGCTGGCGCTACGACGTTTTGGGTGGTGTGCAGTCTCGCACTGACCGGCTGGGCAGGGTACTGCGCTGCCAGCACGATCCGCGTGGGCTGTTGCTGCGGCTGGACAACGGTAACGGCGGGCATTACCACTTCAGCCACGATGCCGCAGGCCGCTTGCTCGAGGAGCGCCGGCCCGACGGCACCGGTTACCGCTTGCAGTGGGATGATCGCGGGTTTGCATGCGCCCGTAGCGAGTTCGCCTGCACTGAGCAGGGCCAGCGGCTGGAGCGCCATACGCAGTTGTGGTTTGACGATGGCGGGCAGTTGCTGGGCCATGCCGATGACGACGCGCATTGGCGCTACCAGCGTGATGCGTGCGGGCGAGTGCTTGAGTTGCAGCGCACGCCCACGGTCAAAGGCTTGGCCATCGGCGTGGTACAGGATTGCCTCGCCTGGCGCTATGATCGAGCAGGGCAGATGCTCAGCGAGGAAGGGGCGCAGGGCACGATTGAATTTCAGTACGACGCCTTGGGTTACCTGAGTGGCCTGAAAACGCCGGCAGGTGATCGCCTGCAATGGCTGCGCTACGGGGCCGGGCATGCCCTGGCGATAGCCTTCAACGGGGAAGAAGTCAGTAGCTTCACGCGCGATGCATTGCACCGTGAACGCTCGCGTACCTTGGGCCCGCTGACCCAGCAGCGCAGCTTGGGCCCGGACGGTCAGTTGAGCGAGGTCTTCAGCCACCTTGGCGACCCGCAGGCGTGCCTGCTGACTCGCCAATACGGTTTTGATGGCCGTGCCTACCCCGCGACGATAACCGACAACCTGCGCGGTACGCAGCAGTTCGGGCATGACGCCGAGGGGCGCCTGGTGAGCCATGCCTTGCTTGAAACAGGACAAATGCAGGTGTTTCGTTTCGACGCTGCCGACAATTTGCTGGGTCGCCATGACCAGCAGGCCTACCCGGACAATCGGGTGGGCCAGGTACATGGGGTGGTTTGCCGCCATGATGCCTGGGGCAACCTGGTCGAGCGGCGCGACGGGGCGCTTTACCAGCACTATCGTTACGACGCTGGTAACCGCCTGCTGCACGCTCATGGCGTTGGACCGCAAGGGCGTTTCGAAGCGCACTACCAATATGATGCGCTGGGGCGACGGGTTGCCAAGCAGGTACGCATCGAGCAGGGCCAGGCGGCACAAACATCGCGGGTGAGCTTCACCTGGCAGGGCGGGCGCTTACTGCAGGAGCAAACGGAGCAGGGTGTTCGTCGTACCTACGTCTATGACCCGGCTGATGCTTGGAACCCGCTGGCGCGTATCGACCAGGCAGCCGGCGGTGAGGTGCTGGCGCGGTATTGGTTCCATACCGAAGTCAACGGCTTGCCCCTTGAACTTACCGATCAGCAGGGTGAGGTGCGATGGAGCGGCAGTTACCAACCTTGGGGCCAATTGGTGGGGCAGGTACCTGGTAGCCACCGGCTGCGCAGCGGCCAGGCGCCGATTGACCAGCCGCTGCGCTTTGCCGGGCAGTATCAAGATGGCGAAACCGGGTTGCACTACACGCTCAACCGTTATTACGACCCCGGTTGTGCGCGCTTTGTCAGCCAGGACCCGGTTGGCCTGCTGGGTGGGCTGAACCTTTACCAGTACGCACCAAGCCCGCTGCTGTGGATCGACCCGCTGGGCCTTGCGAACATACGGCTGCGCCACTACACCAGCAACAAAGGCTTCGCCGGCATCAAGGAGTCCGGGGTGATCAAGGCCAGCGATCAAAACTCGGTGTTTGCGGTAAAGGCCAAGGGCAAGCCGTTAAGTGGCCCCGATGCCGAGGACCGGTTCAAGATCAAGCGTGGGCATGGCCGCAACTATATCGAGTTCGATGTCGATGAAAGTCGCGCGGTGTTCCAGAAGAACCAACTGGGCGTAGAAGAGTACAAGATCAAGGGTGATGTGCATCTCGACCCGAAAACCACCAAGTTCATCAGCAGGTGCTAATTCGCATGGACACTCAGACACTCATGGGGCTGCTCGACGACATCGAGCAGATCGTGCCGGTTATCGACCATATCGGCTCGGGCTTCGACGATGCCGAGCAAACGGCGTTGGCATTGTTGCTGTTTTTCAAGCAGCGCAAGGTGCTGGACAGGCTTTCTGGCATGCGCAAGGCGTTGACCCTAGAGTTGCAGGCCCAGTTGTCGCCCGCGGCAATCGAGCAGTGGGAAGAAACCGAAATCGACTATTGGAAACCGCCCTACGGGCTGGACCGCGAGCAGTTGCTGAAACTGATCGACAAGAGCTGACCTGGTCGCCTTTGGGCCGCTGCAGTCTGGCGCCCTGGCAAGGCCGCTACCAAAGGATGGCGCCAAGCCTGAATCCTGCGTTGTGCCTATTGAGGCCGGCTTGCCGGCGATGAGGCCGGGCCTGCCTGAACAGACCTGACGGCCCCATCGCCGGCAAGCCGGCTCCTACAGGACCGCGACCAGCCTGAAACCTGCGCCTTACCAGGCCAACGGCCGCTCGAACCCCTTCCAGCACACCCAGCGCCGCACCTCGCCATGCGCCCCGGTACCGATCTGCCATGCCGGCCGCCGGGTATCCAGGGCAATCACCGAAATGAACCCTGCATAACTGGCCGCCACCAAGGTGCGCCCATCGGCACTGATGTCCATGGCGCTGATGGTCGAACCCAGAAAGTGCTGCCAGTGTTCCGCCCCGTCCTCACCGAACGCACGCAAGTAACCATGGGCATCGCCGACGATGTACTCGCCCTGGCGCGCCACACCGGCATACAGCCGGGCGCCGTCCTGCAGCACGGGCGTGCGCGCATCCTCGCTGTAGTGCTCGGTGTCCAGCCCCGGCAGGCCGGCTACCCGCACCCCGACGCTGGCGCCGTGGTAGAAGTGGCAGGCGTTGAGCAGCAGCTGGTCACCCGTCTGGTTGAACAACGCAAAATGCGGGTACTCGCTGGCCGGGCCGACCACTGCCAGCAGCTGCAGTTGCTCGCCCAGCACCAGGTGGCGCCCGCATTGCTCGCCCAGGGCGAGCAGCCGGCCGTCCGGTGACATCGCCACGTGCTGCATGCACAGGCCCAGGCCGACGTCGTCCGGGTCGGTGCCGGCGTCCAGTTCTTCGAGGATGTCCTCGGCGCGGGGCAGCAGGCGCGTGGCGCCGTCGGCGGTCAGCACGAAGATGCCGTCGCTGCTGGCCAGCAGCACCCGCTGGCCGTCAGGGAAGGGCAGCAGCGCGGTAGGGCGTGGCGGCATGTCCAGGGGCTCGAACGGGAAGCCTTCAGGCAGCCCCTCAAGGCCGTGGGGCCAGGGCAGGCGGGCCACCAGCGGGCCGCCCCAGCCATCGGTCACGCGCACGCCCTCGCTGTTGGCCAGGGCGTAGAAGCGCCGCTGCGGGCAGCGGCCGAAAAAATCGACGCCGATCACCGGAGTTACCGCATCGCCATCGAGGCGCAGCACCTGGCCCTTTTCGAACGGCTTGCCGATGCGTGCCAGCAGGCTGCCGTCATCGAGCAGTAACACCTGGTCAACCCCCTGGGCCTGTTCCTCCAGCAATGGCAGCAGCGGCAGGTGTGCCGGTGGCCAGGCCTCGCGGAACAGCTGGCGCTGCTGCTCGCTGGTGCCTGGCCGGTTGATCGCCACCAGCGCCGCGCGCCAGGCGTCGAGCAGGTGCGCAGTGTCGGGGGTGGCGGGTTCCTCGAGGTTGTCCCAACCTTGCGCGCGGCCTTGCGCCACATACAGGTTGATCGCCTCGGCGTAGGCCAGCACGGCCTCGCGCCACTGCTGCTGCGGGTGTTGCTTGTCCATGGGCGGATCGGGCTCCTTGTTCCGCGTTGTTGCTGGCAGTCGCGCCATAAAAGCGTGCATGGTACTCCGTCCGCCAGCGAGGTTGTGAGGCCCGGGCTTGATGCGTACCATGGCTGCATCCTACTAATAACCAAGCGTGCTTCGCCCAAGCCCCAGGCTGGCTGTCGATGCGCGTGCTGTTGCCTTGTCTGCGAGGAATGCGTTTTTCATGAATGGTCCGGTCCCCACCTCAATGCCGCCCACCGCCGGCAGCGGCAGTTGGCTGAGCGTCATCGCGCTGGCCCTGGCGGCGTTCATCTTCAATACCACCGAGTTCGTGCCGGTGGCGCTGCTCAGCGACATCGGCCGCAGCTTCGACATGAGCACCGCCCAGGTGGGCCTGATGCTGACCATCTACGCCTGGGTGGTGGCGCTGGCATCCTTGCCGATGATGCTGATGACCCGCAACGTCGAACGCCGCCGGCTGCTGTTGTTCGTGTTCCTGGTGTTCATCGTCAGCCACCTGCTGTCGTGGGTGGCGCAGAGCTTTGCCATGCTGCTGGTCAGCCGCATCGGCATTGCCCTGTCCCATGCCGTGTTCTGGGCCATCACCGCGTCCCTGGCGGTGCGTGTGGCGCCGCCGGGGCAGCAGGCCAAGGCCCTCGGGCTGCTGGCCACCGGCACAACGCTGGCGATGGTCATGGGTATCCCGCTGGGGCGGGTGGTGGGCGAGGCGCTGGGCTGGCGGGTGACCTTTTTGTGCATCGCCGGGGTGGCGCTGGCCACCATGCTGTGCCTGATGAAGTCGCTGCCGTTGCTGCCCAGCCAGAACTCGGGCTCGCTGCGCAGCCTGCCGATCTTGTTCAAGCGCCCGGCGCTGGTCATCACCTACCTGCTGGTGACCCTGGTGATTACCGCGCAGTTCACCGCCTACAGCTACATCGAGCCGTTCGCCCTGCATGTGGCGCAGATCGGCGGCGAGCGCACCACCTTGCTGCTGTTGCTGTTCGGCGGTGCCGGGGTGTTCGGTTCGCTGCTGTTCAGCCGCTACAGCGAACGCTTCCCCCATGGGTTTCTGCTGGGCGCCATCGGTGCGCTGGCGGCGTGCCTGCTGTTGCTGCTGCCGCTGTCGGGCAACTTCTACCTGTTTGCCGGTTTGAGCATGGTGTGGGGCGTGGCGATCTTGAGTTTCAGTCTGTCGCTGCAGTCCAAGACCCTGAAGCTGGCGTCCGATGCTACCGACGTGGCCATGGCGCTGTTCTCGGGCATCTACAACATCGGCATCGGCGGCGGTGCGCTGCTGGGCAGCATTGTCAGCAGCCAATTGGGCGTGGCTGATATCGGGTTGGTGGGGGGCGGTGTGGCGTTGGTCGGGTTGGCGCTGGCGTTGGCCGGCAGCCGGCGGTTGCGTTAGGCGGGCGCCGGCTTCATTGCAGGCTGGTGCCGAGGATCTTGTAAGATGCGCATGGCTGAAGGTCGGTGGGTTTCTGTGGGACGGTTTGTATATTGCGATGTGCGCTGTTGTTTGTTTTGAAAGTCGTACGCGCATTCATTATTTTTATTGACGCTTATTCACCTTTCCGCCCTTACGGCGGGTTACTTTTTTTCGTGGAAAAAAGTAACCAAAAACCGTGCGCTCCATTCATCCGGCCCCTGCGCTGCGCTCCGGGGTACCCTCACTCCGGAGCAAGCCCGGAGCGAGGGAACCCCCGAAGCGCAGCGTAGGGGGCCGGATGATGGGAGCAGGGCGGCTTTGGTTACTTTGGCCGGGGGCGCCGAGCCGCGACCAAAGTAACCCGCCGTAAGGGCGGAAAGGTGACGAAAAGCCGCTATCGTCAACGAATGCGCATACATCTCCAAAAGCAATCACCCTGGCCTATAACCCCGCCCGCCCCCCGGCAGCCAGGCACCAAACCACCCCCTACCGCAAAAACGGATTACGCAACCGTACCCAAACTACAGCCGGCAGCGCCATCAGCAGCCACTTCAGGTACTTGTTCACCCCGAACTGTTCGCACAGCACCCCAATGACCGTGCAAACCACGACCACCGCCATAAACTCGATCATCTTGTGCATGGAGATTGTTCCGTCATAGCCGCAAGTAAGAGGGCGCGCACTTTAGCAGGTGCATCCGGCGACGGCGTACACGGCATTGCGCAGTAACATTTTCAACCTTTACACCTGAGCCCCTTGGGCTAACGTCCCGGCTGCCCTCATTGCCCGGACCTCACCCCATGCCCACCTTCCACGGCGGTTGCCTGTGCGGCCGCATCCGCTTTCGTGCCAGCGGCACACCGCGCTTTCCCCACACCTGCTCCTGCCATATGTGCCAGCGCCACTCCGGCAGCCTGACCCTGTGCTGGGTCGAGTTCGACAAGATGGCGGTGCACTGGACCGGGGAGGGCGGGGCGCCCAGTTTGTACCGGTCATCCGAGCATTCCAGCCGGGCGTTCTGCCCCGCCTGTGGCAGCTCCCTCGGCGCCATCGACGACGCGCCCACCGTGGCCCTGCTGCTGGGCAGCTTCGACCGCAAGGGCGCCCCGGCACTGCGCCCGTTGAGCCATTCGTTCACCCCCTCGCGGCCACGCTGGTGGGGCGCTATTCTTGCCCGATGACCACCCAACCTGCCCAACGCCACCCATGCCCGCCCGGCGCCTGTGACTGCGGCCGTGAGCAACTGCTCGACGGCCCGGCCGAGGTGCAGCGCATCCTGCTGCTGACGCGTGATGAAGAAAAAAAGCTGCTCGAGCGCCTGGAAAACCTCAAGGACCTCGAAGACCTGCAGCGTCTGCAACAGCGCATGTACCAGAACCTCGGCCTGCGGGTGCACATCGCCCCCGGCTACAACGAGGTGCGCACCATGCGCGGCATCGTCATCGAGCTGGAAGCACTACCGGGGCTGTGCCGCAAGACCCGGCAGTCTATCCCTGCGGCGATTCGCCGGGGGTTGGAGCGTAACCCGCAAGTGGCGTTCAGGCTGCTGGACGCCCACGACCTGTTGCGTGACGCCTAGCGCATCGCCGCCAGCTTGATCCCAAACCCCACCAGGCAAGCCCCCGCCAACCGCTCCAGCAAGTTACTCACCCTTGGGTTGGCGCGCATGCGTTCGGCCAGATGGTGGGTCAGCAGCACCGCCACCAGCCCGTACAGGAAGGTCACCGTGGCCACAGTCACTGCCATGAAGGCGAAGGTGACCATGCCCTGGTGTTTCACCGGGTCGATGAACAGCGGAAAGAACGCCATGTAGAACATGATCGCCTTGGGGGTGAGCAGGGTGATCATCATGGTCTGGCGCAGGTAGCGGCCGTTGCTCATGCTGCTTTCCCGCGGCGCCGCACCGGGCTTGCTCAGCACCATGCGCAGGCCCAGCCAGGCCAGGTAAGCCGCACCGGCCCACTGCACCACATGGAAGGCCGCCGGGTACGCCGCCAGCAGCGTGGCAACACCCGCCACCGCCAGCCACATCAATACCTGATCACCCAGGATCACCCCGCAGGTGGCGGCCAGGCCGCCCTTGATGCCGCCCTTGCCGGTGGCGGTAATCAGGGCAAAGTTGCCAGGCCCCGGGATCGCCAGCAGGATGATGAAGGCAATCACGAAAGCGCCGTAGTCGGTCACGCCGAGCATGGGAAAGGTCTCCTGGGGCAGGTTGGCAGTCAGGCGTTGATATATGCCATCATCCGCGCCACTTGCAAAGCCGCAGCTCACACGGAGGTGAACCATGGCATTCAATGAACACGAGCGCAGCCAGCTGCTGGCGCTCAAGGGCGTCGGCCCGACAGTGCTGCAGCGCCTGGAGCAACTGGGCTACCACAACCTTGCGCAACTGGCCGAAGCGGACGCCGGGGATATCGTAACGGCCGCTGCCAGCTTGGTGGGCTCCAGCTGCTGGAAGAACAGCCCCCAGGCCCGCGCCGCCATCCAGGCCGCCATTGCTCATGCTCGGTTAATTTCCTGCGCACCTGCTTCGTCTTCCTGATAGCCGCCCCGCGCCCGGCGCGTCGGCCCCCATCATCCAAGGAGACAGGCAATGACTTCCGTATTCGACCGCGACGACATCGTGTTCCAGGTAGTGGTCAACCACGAAGAGCAATATTCCATCTGGCCCGACTACAAAGCCATCCCCAACGGCTGGCGCGCCGTGGGCAAGAGCGGCCTGAAAAAAGACTGCCTGGCCTACATCGACGAAGTCTGGACCGACATGCGCCCGCTGAGCCTGCGCCAGCAGATGGCAGCCGCGGCCCAGTGACAGTGGCCATGCTGAACCTGCTGTGCCTGCCGTACTCCGGGGCCAGCGCCATGGTCTACAGCCGCTGGCGGCGCAAGCTGCCGGCCTGGCTGCAGGTGCGCCCGGTGGAGCTGCCCGGGCGCGGTGCGCGTTTGGGCGAGGAACCCTTCACCGACATGCAGGCCCTGGCGCGCAAGCTGGCCGACGAGCAGCGCCTGGCCGCCGCTGCGCCCTATGCGCTGCTCGGCCATAGCCTGGGGGCGCTGCTGGCCTTCGAGCTGGCCCACGAACTGCAAGCGCTGGGTTGCCCGCCGCCGGTCGCATTGTTCGCCTGTGGCACGGCAGCGCCGACCCGCCGCGAGGACTACGACAACGGCAACTGGCGCGAACCCAAGAGCGACCCCGAGCTCAAGGCCGAGCTGCACAAGCTGGGCGGCACCCCGCAAGAGGTGCTGGCCAATGACGAGCTGATGAGCCTGACGCTGCCGGTGCTGCGTGCAGACTTCTTGCTGTGCGGGCGCTACGCCTACCGCCAGCGCCCGCCGCTGCGTTGCCCGTTGCATGTGCTGGGTGGCGAAAGCGACCGGGCGAATGCCGAGCAGTTGCAGGCCTGGGGCAAGGAAACTCTCGGCCCGTTCAGCCTGGACATGTTCCCCGGCGGGCACTTCTTCATCCATGAACATGAAGACGCGGTGCTGGGCTTGCTCAGTGCCACCCTCGAGCCGCACCGGCTCAGTGCTTGATTGACGCCTGCGTTTGCCTGGGGGAGGCTAGACGCTTTCCCAGGCAAGGCACAGACAATGCTGATTGACTCATCCAAGGCCACGCTGCTGGTGGTCGACATCCAGGAAAAACTCATCGGTGCCATGAGCGACCCCGCCGGCACCGCCGCCCGGGCCCGCTGGCTGCTGGCCGCCACCGCGGACCTCGAGTTGCCCACGGTTATTTCCGAGCAATACCCCAAAGGCCTGGGCCACACCCTCGAGGCGTTGAAGGCTGCCGCGCCTGCTGCTGAAATTGTCGAAAAACTGCATTTCTCCTGCGTCGCCGCCGAGTGCCTGCCGGCCAGCCTGCTGGCCCGCGAGCAGGTGATCGTGTGCGGCATGGAAACCCACGTCTGCGTGCTGCAGACCGTGCTTGGCCTGCGTGAGCTGGGCAAGCAGGTATTCGTGGTCGAGGATGCCTGCGACAGCCGCAGCGCCGCCAGCAAGGCAGCGGGCCTGGCGCGCATGCGTGACGCCGGGGCGCACATCGTCACCCGCGAAATGGTGCTGTTCGAGCTGATGGGCAGCGCCAGCCACCCGCAGTTCAGGCATATCAGCAAAACCTACCTGGTGGGTGAGCAGCCCTGAGGGAAGCAGTGATGGCTTAGTGCTACGCGGTGTTTTAAAGTGCAGGCGGATTTCATTACCGCCTACAGGAAGTTGCCATGAAGACCCGCGTCATGCTGTTCGCCTCGCTGTCCCTCTGCGCCCTTGCCCCGCAGGTACTGGCTGCCCCCGCCAAGCTTGCCGAGGTGTTCAATGGTGACATGCTCGGCACCAACCTGCGTTACTTCGAATCCAAGGCCGGCATTGCCCGCACCAGCAATGGCGACAGCCACAGCTACAAGGTGCAGGGCTGCGACATCACGGCCAATGCTGCCGGTGGCACCATCAGCGAATTGCGTCTCGAGCTGTCGCCCACCTGCAAGGCCGACCTGCACAGCTTCATCGGTGATTTTGCGCCCAAGGCTGGCCAGCCACTGACCTTCGGGGCGCTGGACCAGTCCACGGGCGGTGGCGGCATCGAGTTCTACGCCGACTGCCTGCAACTGTGCGGCAATGCTGCCGACCCGTCGGTGTATGGCCTGTGGGAAGGGCCGCGGGCCATCGACTTCATGCAGGTGCTGGTGGAAGCCAAACTGGTGGACGATGCGCCGATCAAGGCCGCAAGTGACTGGGCGCAAGCCATGACCCAGGCCAAGGGCGACGATTTTGTCACCGACACGCGCTTCAACTGCGAACGCACCTTCGATGCCCAGGCCTTGCAGGCGTTCGCCAAGGTGCAGGCCACTGCCGTCACCCTGGGTACCGAGCTGAGCAAACCCGGCTGCTGATTGAAAGTGCGCGCCCACCACCGCTAGGCTTGTGTCATGCAAAGTGGAGGGCGTGAATGATGAATGGGCGGTTTGCAGCGTTGACGGTGGCAGCCCTGGCCCTGCTTCAGGGCTGCGCCGGGCACCGCGAGGAGGCCCCTGAAGCGGACCCTGCCAAGGTCCGCGCCCAGTTGCTGCGGCTGCTGCCGGCGCAGGTCAAGGACCGCGAGGGCTGGGCCAAGGACATCCAGGTGGCATTCCAGGCCCAGGGCCTGGCCCCGAGCAAGGGCAACCTGTGCGCCGTGCTGGCGGTGACCGAGCAGGAGTCCACCTTCAACGCCGACCCGCAGGTGCCCAACCTGGGGCGCATCGCCCGTGAAGAGATCGACCGCCGCGCTGCGCGCCTGCACATCCCGAAACTGCTGGTGGACGGCGCGCTGCAAACCCCGTCGAGCAACGGCAAGAGCTACCAGCAACGGCTGCAGGCAGTGCGCAGCGAGAAACAGCTCAGCGCCCTGTACGACGAGGTGATCGGCCGCCTGCCCTTGGGCCGCACGCTACTGGACGGGCTCAACCCGGTGCACACCGGCGGGCCGATGCAGGTAAGCATCGACTTTGCCGAGCAGCACACCCAAGGCTACCCCTACGACTACCAGGGCACGGTGCGCCAGGAGGTGTTCAGCCGGCGTGGCGGGATGTACTTCGGTATCGCCCACCTGCTCGGTTACCCCACCCATTACGAGCGCCCGCTGTATCGCTTCGCCGACTTCAATGCCGGCTGGTACGCCAGCCGCAACGCGGCGTTTCAGGCTGCCCTGAGCCGCGTGACTGGTGCACCGCTGGCGCTGGACGGCGACCTGATCGCCCCCGGCGCGCTGATGCCGGGCAAGACCGAAACCGCCGCGCGCACGCTGGGGTCGAAGCTGGGCTTGCGCAACCCGCAGATTCGCTCGCAACTGGAGAGGGAGGGCAGCCTGGCCCTGGAAGAGACCGACCTGTACGAAGGCGTGTTCCGCCTGGCCGAAGCCAAGGCCGGTAAAGCGTTGCCAAGGGCGGTGCTGCCCGGTATCGAGCTGAAGAGCCCGAAGATCACCCGCAAGCTGACCACGGCGTGGTTCGCAGGCAGGGTGGATGAACGCTACCAGCGCTGCATGAAGCGCTGATCGCAAGGCCGTCGCGCGCCCCTGTAGGAGCGGCCTTGTGTCGCGAAAGGGGTGCGTAGCAGCCCCAGGATCTGCGCATCCTGCAAAATTGCCGGGGCCGCTGCGCGGCCCTTTCGCGACACAAGGCCGCTCCTACAGGCGGCCTCAGCCTTGCTGCAACGCCTTCACCACCTGCTCGACACTGCTCTTGAGCCCGGCCACGGTATCTTCCGGGTCGCTCTCCACCACCAGCAGCTTCGCCCCGCCTGCAGCAATGGCCTCGGCCACCATCGCATCGGGCTGGCGGTGGTGCAGCACCAGCGCCACATCCTGGCCCTTGAGGTTGTCGGTCAGCGCTTTGAGCGCCGCCTCATCCCACTTGTCATCGGCCGGCAACGGCTGCTCCACCACATCCAGGTTCAGCCCGCTGGCGAGGTAACCCAGGCGCTCGGACAAGGTCACCACGCTCAGGTTGTCGACCTCGGCCAGTTGCGTCTGGCTGCTGGCGGTCAGCTCCAGCATCTGGCGTTTGAGCGTGGCCAGGTTGGCCTGGATCTTCGGCTTTTCAGCAGGCGACAGGCGCTCCAGGTCGTTGGCCACTACATCGGCCATGCGCCCGAGGTTGCTCGGGTTGAGCCAGGGGTAAGCGGCGAACGCCTCGTCACCCTTGACCGCGATGCCCGGCAGCGCGCCGTCCACCGGGCGCGCGGCATCGATCTCGACAATGCGGATATTGCTGCGCCGGGCCATGGGGTACAGCGGGTCGTCGCGCCAGATCGAGCGCACGCCGATTACCGCATCGGCCTTGAGCGCCGCCTTGTGCAGGCTGGCACCGCCACGGCCGCTGAAGTACGACGGCTGGCGCGTGGCTGGCAGGTTGGCCGGGGCAGCGCGGGTCAGTTGCACCTGGGTGCCCTGCAGCAGTGCGCTGGCCAGGCTGTGGGTCAGCGCCAAGGTGGTCAGCACCTGGGTGTCGGCTGCCTGGGCCAGCGCCGGCAGGCCGGCCAAAGCCAAGGTCAGGGTGAGGCGTTTGAGCATCGGGGTCATGCCGGGTTTCCTTGCAGGCGGGGTACGAGGGCGCGGGCCAGGGCAGCGAGGGCGAAGCAAACGCCGGCGACCAGGATGATCGCCGCGCCCGAGGGCACCGGCAGGTCGAAGACGATCGGCAGCAAAATGCCGAGCAGGGTACTCAGGGTGGCAATCACCACCGAGACGAAGAAAAACCCTTTGAGCGACTGGCTCACCAGGCGCGCCGCAGCCGCTGGAATGACCAGCAGTGCGCCCACCAGGATCGCCCCGATCACCTTCACTGCGGCCACGGTCACCAAAGTCACCAGCACCACGAACAGGTAGTCCAGGGTCTTCACCGCTACCCCGCGCACCGCCGCCAGCTGCGGGTTGAAGCTGGCCAGCATGATGCGGTTGTACAGCGGCACGGCCAGGGCCAGCACCAGAACGGCGACGATGCCCAGCACCAGCAGGTCCTGGCCGCTGACGGTCAGCACCGAGCCGAACAGCACGTTCTCCAGAATATGCACGTTGATCTTGCCGGCCAGCATCAGCAGCAGGCTGGCGCCCAGGGCCAGCGACACCGACAGGAACACCCCGATCAACGTATCCGGCGAAAGCCCGGTGCGGTTGCGCAGGTAGTTGAGCAAGATGCCGAACAGCAGGCAGTAACCGAACAGGCTGCCGTAGGGGCCGGTGTAGGGCTCACCCAGCAAGATGCCGATGGCAACGCCAGTCAGCGCGGCGTGGCCCACGGCTTCGGAAAAGAACGCAAAGCGCTTGACCACCACCAGGGTACCCAAACCGCCCAGCACCGGGCCGATCATCAGGCCCGCCAGCAGGGCGTTGACCACAAAACCATAGGCCAGCGCCTCGGGCAGGTAACCCGCGCTGGCCCACTGCTGGACCATTTCGCGGAAGGCGTCGTAATTCATCAGGCAAGGCTCTCGCTGCGCGGGTGAACGGAAAACAGCCCGAGCAGGCGCTCGGGGGTCAGGGCTTCGGCGGGCGGGGCGTCGAACAGCACCTGGCGGCTCAGCCCGGTGACCCGGTCGGCCAGGCGCAGCACCGCTTCCAGGTCGTGCTCGATCCACAGCACCGTGGTGCCTGCCTGGCGCCAACCCTCAAGCAACTGTTCGAACACCTGGATGCCGGCCTCGTCCAGCGCCGACATCGGCTCGTCCAGCACCAGCAACTGCGGCTCGGGGATCAGCCCCTGGGCCAGCAGCACGCGCTGGCGCTCGCCACCGGACAGCGCACCCATGCGCCGCTTGCGTTTGTCCAGCATGCCGACCCGCGCCAGCGCCGCGTCGATATCCGGGCGTACCCGCCGCGACAGCCCGAGAAACGCCGGACGGCGCTGGCACATGGCGGCCATGAAATCGTCCACGGTCATCGGCAGGCCACGGTCGAACTCCAGCGCCTGGGGCACGTAGCCGATCACCTCGCGTTCGCCCGGCCAGTGCAGGGTCAACTGGCCCTGGTGCGGCATCTGCCCGAGCAGGGTCTTGATCAGCGAACTCTTGCCGCCGCCGTTGGGGCCGACGATGGCGTGCACGCTGCCGGGGGCGACGCTGAAACGCACGTTTTCCAGGATGCGCGTGCGGCCCAGGGTCAGGTCGATGCCCTCGAACTCGATGCGCGGCCCGTGGCTGCTGACGATGTTGGCGGCGGCGGTCACGCGCGGTTCTCCTGAATGGCCTGCACCACGGTGTCGAGGTTGCGCTTCATCTCCACCTCGTATTTTTCCTTGGTGTACTCGCCATAGGAGATATGGGTCAGCGGGTAGATGCGCACGCCCGACTCACGCTGGATGGTCTCGACATAGGCCGACGGGAAGTCCATTTCCGAGAAGATCACCTTCACGTCCAGCGCCTTGAGCTGGTCGATGGTCTTTTTCAGCTGCGCAGGGCTGGGCTCGATGCCGTGGGCCGGCTCCACCACCGCGGTCACTTCCAGGCCGAAGTCGCGCACCAGGTAGTCGTAGGCGGCGTGGATGGTCGCCACGCGGAAGGTCGCACCTGGCGCCTCGGTGACCTTGGCCAGCGCCTCGGCGCGCAAGGCCCGCAGGCGCTTGGCGTAGGCGCGGGCGTTGGCCTGGTAGAACTTGGCGTTGTCCGGGTCGAGCTTGCCCAACTGGCGGGCGATGTTGTTCACCTGGGCGATGGTGGCGCTGATCGACAGGAAGGTGTGCGGGTTGACCACCTTACCGGCGCCACGGGCGGCGATGCCGGTGGCCGCCAGCAGCGGCACGTTGGCGTTGGATTCGATGGTCTGGATGCCGGGTTTTTCGCTGGCGGCGATCATGCGGTCGGCAAAATCGTCGTGGCCCACGCCATTGAGCACGATCACATCCAGGGTGCCGATGCGCTTGATGTCCTCGGCGCGCGGTTCGTAGGCGTGGGGGTTGAAACCGGCCGGAATCAACGGCACCACCTCGGCCTTGTCGCCGACGATGTTGCTCACGTAGCTGTAGTAGGGGTGCAGGGTGATGCCGATGCGCAGCGGCTTGCCGTTGTCGGCGAGGGCCAGGGCGGGCAGGGTGGCGGCCAGTAGCAGCGCCAGGGCGCGGGCGAAGCGGAGCATGGGCAGGTCCTTGAAATCAGTGGCGGTGCTGGCGGGTGACCCCGGCATCGTAGTGGGTGACGATCTGCTGCCAGCCGGCGGCGATCAGGGTGGCGGCATCGAAGGCGTCGGGGGCCACGGCGCTGCTGTCGCGGCGCAGCCACAGGTCGGCAGGGGCCTGGCCGTCGAGTGGCACGATCAGCAGGAAGCTGCCGGCCACCGCCGCGTCCAGGCTACGGCCCAGGTAGGCGTTGCCAGGCAGCTGCGACCATTGGTGGCTGCCGCGGCTCTGGCTGCTGGCATCCGCCACGAACGGCGGCAAGCCTTCATCGGCCAGGGCTTCGACGCCCGGTGCGGTGCCGGTTTCGTCGCGCAGGGCACGGATCTCGTCCGCCGCCACCCACAGGTCGGTGTGGATGCCTTGCTCGGCGGCGTTGAGGTCGCGGCGGGCATCCAGCTGGTGGGCTTCGACGGTTTGTTCGTCCTCGCGCTCGCCGCGCAGCGACACCACGCCTGCGGCCAGCAGCACAATCAGCAGCGCCGCCAGCAGCACGTACAGGGTTTCATGCCCGGCACCGGCCGGGCGCACCAGCTGTGCCCGGCTCATGGCGCACCGATGTCGGCGTGGTCGACTTCCACCACGTGGCCGGGGCCTGCATCGAACAGCACGTAGAACTCGCCGTCAGGGCGCTTGAAGGTCAGGCTGGAGTCGTCGCCCAGCTTGCTGGCCACCAGCACCTGTTCGTCGTAGCCGATCACATCCAGGGTTACCCCCGGCGCGCCGCTGCCGTCGGAGAAGCCACCCTTGCAGGTGATCTGCTCGCCGCTTTCGGTGCATTCGCACATCGGGTTATGCGCCAGCGCCGGGGTGGCGGCCAGCAGGGCGAAGGGCAGGGCGAGCCTGCGCAGCAGCTGTTTCATTTGTTGCCTCCTTGTTTCTTGAGCCAGGCCACGGTGGCCGGAGATGCGTCGGCCAATGCCACCGACGCCTGGTGCATGCTGCCGTCCCAGCCTTCGAGGGTGATCCAGACCCGCGCATCGGGCTGGGTGCGGGCCGGAATCGGCAGCGACGTGCCCATGCGGTAGGGGGTGCCGAAGAAGATGGTGCCGGCCGCGCGCAGGCTGCGTGGTTTGCCAATGCGCAGGTACACCGCCTTGATTTTTTGCTCGCAGCCGCTGCACAGGGCGGCATTGAACTGCTTGAAGTGGCCGGCCGGGCCATCGGCACGCGGCGCTTCGTCGCGCATTTCGGCAAGGTCGACGGTGTAGGGGCCCACCGCGATGGCGCTGATCGGGTGCGCACCCAGGCCGCCGTCGCCGCGGAACAGCCGCGCCTCGGCGAAATACTTGGGCATGAACCCCAGCGGGATCAGCACCAGCAGGATGTTCAGGTGGAAGCGCCACTTCAGCCACAGCTGCCGGGCACGGGTTTGCGGGGCGGTAATCGCCTGGCTCATGGGTTGGCCTCCACCACGGTTGCGGGACGTTGTTGGCGCGGCTGGCGTTCGCTGCGCTTGAGCGCGGCGGCAGTGGCCTGGGCAGTGCGCTTGCTCCAGATGAGCAGGCCGCTGAGCACCATCAATGTCAGTACCAGGCCGAAGAAGGCCCAGATCAGCTTGATCACCAGGCCGCCGAAGTCGCCGGTGTGCAGCGGGCGCATCGACTCGGTGACGAACTCCAGTGCCGAGCGGTCGGCCAGCAGGAATTGGCTGTCGACGTTGCGGGTATAGGGGTTGACCTCGGCGGTCTGGAACATCAGCGGGTACCAGCCGCGCCCGCCCATGCGCACGTGGCTGTAAGCGGTGCCGGGCAACGAGATGAAGCTGATGTCCAGGCCGGGGATCGCCGTGGTGGCAATGCGCGCGGCCTCGTCCAGGTCGATGCGCGGCGCGGGGCCGCCGTCAACCCCGGCGGGCACTTGCTCGCGGGCGATCACCGGCACGATCGGTTCGCTGGAAATGGTCACGTGGTTGTCGGCGAGGATGGCCTGGATCAGGAACCAGGTGCCGGTGATCGAGATCACCGCGATGAACCAGATCGACCATACCCCGGCCAGGCGGTGCAGGTCGCCCCAGAAGATCCGCCGCCCGTGGTTGCTGCGCGGCCACTTGAAGAAGCCGCGCCAGAACTTCTTGTACACCACAAGGCCTGTGACCAGTGATGCCAGCATGGGCAGGCCGAGCAACGAAACCAGGTACCAGCCCCAGCTGTAGCCATTGGTGAACGGCACCAGCCACCAGCCGTGCAGGGCGCGGGTGAAGGCCTCGAAGTTGAAGCTGGGGACCTTGCCCTGGATGGCGCCGGTATAGGGGTTGACGTAGAGCGTTGGCGCAGTGCCGTCGGGGAAGGTGACGCTGGCATTCAGGGCAAAGTGCGAGCCGTCCGGCTGCGACAGGGTACGCACCACCATCTGCGGCTCGGCCTTGTGCAGGGCGTCGAGCACCTGCTGGTAGCTGAGCCGCTCGGCGTCGGCCCCAGGCTTGCTGGCGCGCACGTCCGGGTTGGCCAGCCACACCAGCTCCTGGCTGACGACCGCCAGGGTGCCGGTGAAGCAGACGATGAGCACGAAGAACCAGATGGGCAGTGCCAGCCAGCTGTGAACCAGGAACCACAGCCTGGATTTCGATTGCTTTGCCATGTGAAGGATCCATCGGAAACGTGAAGGCGCGACGAAGCGCAGCGAAATCGCGCCGTTTACAGATAGGACGAATGAGAATCGAAAACCGGCCAGTGCAAATGAAAGCAAATGTTTCAGGAGGGCGGCGGGCACGCAGTGGGCAACCCGTTAATTTTCCTGGCTTGTCATCCGTTTTCTGTGGATACCAGGCGCCCCGCGCGCCTCGCCCGATCATGACGGATGGATGTAAATGAACGCAGATGACGCTCGCAAGCTTGCCCGCCGCTTCCAGGACCTGCCCGTGGAGAAACGCCGACTGTTTCTGGGTGCACTGGAACGTGAAGGGGTCGACTTCTCGGTACTGCCGATCCCGGCGGGCGGGCGCGAGGCGCATGACAACCCGCTGTCCTATGCCCAGCAGCGCATGTGGCTGCTGTGGCAGCTCGACCCGCAGGGCAACGCCTACAACCTGCCTAGTGCGGTGCGCCTGCGCGGTGCATTGAACCGCCCGGCGCTGGAGCAGGCCTTTGCCGGGCTGTTCGAGCGCCATGCCACGCTGCGCACCCTGTTCGGCCGCGACGAGCAAGATGCACCCTGTCTCGAAGCGGGCGGGCAAGCCCTGAATATCGAGCACGAGGACCTGGCGCACCTGTGCCAGGAACAGCGCGAGCAGGCTGTCGGCGAGTACGTCGGGCGCCAGGCGGCACTGCCCTTCGACCTGGAGCGCGGCCCGCTGCTGCGGGTGGCGCTGCTGCGCCTGGCCGAGCAGGAGCATGTGCTGGTGTTGGTGATGCACCACATCATTGCTGACGGCTGGTCGATGAATGCGCTGATCGACGAGTTCATCCAGCGTTACGACGCGGCGGTGCGCGGCCAGGTTGTGGCCCTGCCGGCACTGCCTATCCAGTACGGCGACTATGCCTTGTGGCAGCGTGCCTGGCTTGAGGCGGGCGAGCAGGAGCGCCAGCTCGAGTACTGGCGCGCGCAGTTGGGCGATGAGCACCCGGTGCTTTTGCTACCCACTGATTTCCCCCGCGCGGCGCGCCCGGGCTCGGCAGGCGGGCGCCACGAGCTGGAGGTGCCCGAGGCATTGGCGGCGCGATTGCGCGAGTGCGCGCGTGAGCACAACGTGACCTTGTTCATGCTGCTGCTCGGCCTGTTCGCGGCGTTGCTGCAACGCTACGCCGGCCAGCCCGACATTCGCCTGGGCGTGCCGGTGGCCAATCGCAATCGCGCCGAGGTCGAAGGGCTGATCGGCTGCTTCGTCAACACCCAGGTGCTGCGCGTGCAGCCCGACCCGCAACAAGGGCTGGCAGCGCTGCTGCAGCAGGTGCGCCAGGTGGCGCTGGGCGCACAGGCGCACCAGGAGCTGCCGTTCGAGCAACTGGTCGAAGGCCTGGGTGTGGCCCGCGAGGGCGGGCACAACCCGTTGTTCCAGGTGATGTTCAACCACCAGTCGCAGGTCGCCGACCTGGGCCAGGTTCAGCAGGTCCAGGGTTTGCAGTTGCAGGCTCTGGAGCGTGAGCGGCACACCACCCGCTTTGACCTGGCGCTGGATACCTTCGAGCGTGGCGGGCGCCTGTTCGCGGCCTTCACCTACCGCCTCGAACTGTTCCAGGCCGACACCCTCGAGCGTATGGCCGGGCACTGGCTGACGCTGGTCGAGGGCTGGCTGCAAAGCCCGGCCACCGCGCTCGGCGAACTGCCGCTGCTGTCGGCAGCGCAGCAGGCGCGCCAGCAGCAATGCAATGCCACGGCCCGCCCACGCGAGGCCGACACCTGCATTCATCACCTGATCGAGCGCCAGGCCGCGGCGCATCCGCAGCGGCTGGCGGCGGTGCATGGCGAGCGCTCGCTCACCTGGGCCGAGCTGGACGCCGGGGCCAACCGCCTGGCCCGGCACTTGCGCACCCTCGGGGCCGGCCCGGACGTGCTGGTGGGGATCGCGGTGGAGCGCTCCCTGGACATGCTGCTGGGCATGCTGGCGGTGTTGAAGGCAGGGGCTGCGTATGTGCCGTTCGACCCGCAGTTCCCCGAACAACGCCTGGGTTACATGCTCGAGGACAGCGGCGTTGCCGTGCTGCTCACCCAGCAGGCGGTGCAGGGGCGCCTGCCGCAGGTCGCGGGCCTGCATACCCTGCTGCTGGATGACCCGGCGCCGGCCTGGGCCAGCCTCGATGGCCACGCCCTCGACGTGGCGGTGGCCCCGGCCAACCTTGCCTATGTGATCTACACCTCAGGCTCCACTGGCCAGGCCAAGGGTGTCTCGCTCAGCCATGCCGGCCTGGTCAACTACGTGCAAGGCATTTTCGAAACCTTGCCGCTGCAGGGCGCACAGAGCATGGCCGTGGTCTCCACCCTGGCCGCCGACCTGGGCCACACCACCTTGTTCGGCGCGCTGTGCAGCGGTGCCACCCTGCATGTGCTCGACCTGGACCTGACCCTTGATGCCGACCGCTTCGCCGATTACATGGCGGCCCGGCACATCGATGTGCTGAAGATCGTGCCGTCGCACATCGAGGCGCTGCTCAGCGAGCGGCATCGCGGCGCCGGGTTGCCGCGCCAGTGCCTGGTGCTGGGCGGCGAGAGCGCATCGCCGGCGTTGCTGGCGCGCCTGGCCGAGTGGGCGCCCGAATGCCGTGTCATCAACCACTACGGGCCCACCGAGACCACGGTCGGCGTGCTCACCGCCGCCTTGGGCGGCGCTCAGCCGCCGGCCCTTGGGCGGCCCCTGCCGAACCTGCGTGCGCAGGTGCTCGACGCCGAGCTGCAGGCGCTGCCGGTCGGGGTTGACGGCGAGTTGCTGATCGGCGGCGCCGGCCTTGCCCGGGGTTATCACCGTCGCCCGGGGCTGACTGCCGAACGCTTCGTGCCGGACCCGTTTGGCCCGCCCGGCGCAAGGCTGTACCGCAGCGGCGACCTGGTCAGCCAGGACGCCGACGGGCGCCTGCGTTTTCGCGGGCGCGTCGACCACCAGGTGAAGATCCGCGGCTATCGCATCGAACTTGGCGAAATCGAGGCGCGCCTGCGTGAGCTGGCCGGCGTGCGCGAAGCACACTGCCGTGTGCTGCAAGGCCAGCTGGTGGCCTATGTGGTGGCCCCCGGCATCGACAATGCCGGCTGGAAGCCTGCGCTGGCGCGCAGCTTGCCGGACTACATGGTGCCCGCCACCTTCGTGCAGCTTGAGGCGATGCCGCTGACCCTCAACGGCAAGCTCGACCCGCAAGCCCTGGCAGCCCTGCTGCCGGATGCCCCGCAGGCGCTGTACGAGGCGCCGCAAACCGCGCTGCAGCAACAGCTGGCGCAAATCTGGGCGCAGGTGCTGGAGGTTGCCCAGGTCGGCCTGGCCGACAGTTTCTTCGGCCTGGGCGGTCACTCGTTGCTGGCCACCCAGATCGTTTCCCGGGTACGCCGGCTGCTGGATGCCGACGTGCCGCTGCGCACGCTGTTCGACAGCGCCGACCTGCGCGCCTTTGCCGATGCGGTGCAGGCACTGCGTGGCCAGGCGCCGACCCGCGAACTGCTGGCGGTCGGGCGTGAGGCGCCGCTGCTGGCCTCGTTCGCCCAACAGCGCCAGTGGCTGTTCTGGACCCTGGAGCCACATAGCGTTGCCTACCATACCCCGCTGGTGGCTGATTTTACCGGTGCCCTCGACCGGGCGGCCTTGCAGGCCACCTTTGCCGCGCTGGTGGCGCGCCATGAAGCCTTGCGCACCCACTTCAAGCGCGACGGCGAGCAGCTGTTGCAGGTGGTCGAGGCGCAAGGCGCTCTGCGCCTGGAGTGGGAGCGTGTGGACGAGGCCGATGCCTTGCAGGCGCGTATCGAAGCCGAGGTCAACGCGCTGTTCGACCTTGAGCGCGGCCCGCTGATGCGCGCCCGGGTCTTCGAACTGGCCGCCGATCGCCACGTGCTGGTGGTGACCTTGCACCACATTGTCTCCGATGGCGGCTCGATGGGGGTGCTTGGCCGCGAGTTCGCCCAGCTTTACCGGGCCTTCCAGCAAGGCGAGGCGGCCGGCCTGGCACCGCTGGCGCTGCAGTACGCCGACTACGCCCAGTGGCAACGCCAGTGGCTGGAGGCCGGTGAAATGCAGCGCCAGCTCGATTACTGGCGCACCCAGCTGGGCAGCGAGCACCCGGTGCTAGAGCTGCCCTGCGATCACCCGCGCGGGGCCGGGCGGGACTACCGTGAAGGGCGCCTGGACCTGCGCCTGCCAGAGCCGCTGGCCCAGGCCGTGCGCCAGTATGCGCGCCAGCAGCGCCTGACCTTGTTCCAGGTGTTTGTCGCGGCCTACGCCATGTTGCTGCAGCGCTACTGCGGCCAGCGCGACATTCGCATCGGCCTGCCGGTGAACAACCGCAATGCCGAGGCGCTGGAAGGGGTGGTCGGCTTCTTCGTCAACACCTTGGTGCTGCGCCTGGACATCGACCCGCAACAGGCCCTGGAGCAGATCGCCCGGCAGGCCCGCGACACTGCGCTGGCGGCCCAGGCGCACCAGGACCTGCCGTTCGACCGCCTGGTGGAGGCGCTCAACCCGCAGCGTTCGCTGCAGCACAACCCGCTGTTCCAGGTGATGTACAACCACCTCAACACCGTCGGTGCCGCCGCTGCCGGCAGCCTGCCCGGGGTCCAGGCCCAGGAGCGGGTGCTGCCGGCCGGCCAGGCGCAGTTCGACCTGACCCTGGAAACCCTCGAGACCGACCACGGCATCCAGGTGGCGTTCCTGTATGCCGCCGAGCTGTTCGAGCCCGCCAGTATCACGGCCATGGCCGATGCCTGGCTGGGCCTGCTGCAGGCCTTGGTCGAGCAGCCGCAGCAGGCGCTGGGCAATGTCGTGTTGCAAACGCCCGAGGATTGGCAGCGCCGGCTCGCCGCGCTGCCAGATACCCCCCATGATGCGCCCGACTCGGTGCTGGCCGCCTTCGCCCGGCAAGTGCAACGGGCCCCGCAGGCATTGGCCCTGGTGCAGGGCGAGGAGCGGCTCGACTACGCCGCCCTCGACCTGCGCAGCGACCAGGTGGCTGCGCACCTGCGCGCCGAGGGCGTGGGCCCCGAGAGCCTGGTGGCGATCGTCGCCGAACGTGGCATTGCCCTGGTGGTCGGCCTGTTGGGCATCTTCAAGGCCGGCGGCGGCTACCTGCCGCTGGACCCGGCCTATCCCGCCGAGCGCCTGGCCTACATGCTCGAAGACAGCGGCGCACAGCTGGTGCTCGGTGAGCGCGCGTTGCTGGCACGCCTGGCGCCGACCCAGCGCACGCTGGCCCTCGAAGACATCGGCCAGGCGCACGCGGCATTCGCAGCCCACCCCCTGGCCCAGAGCCTGGCCTACGTGATCTACACCTCCGGCTCCACCGGCCAGCCCAAGGGCGTGGCGGTCAGCCATGGCGCACTGGCCATGCATTGCCAAAACGCAGCGGCGCGTTACAGCCTGGGGCCGCAGGACCGCTTGCTGCAGTTTGCCTCGATCAGCTTCGACGCCGCTGCCGAGCAGATCTTCATGCCACTGACCCAAGGCGCCGCACTGGTGCTGGGGGATGTCGGCCAATGGGGCTACGAGCAACTGCTGGAGCAGGTGCAGGCCCACGGCATCAGCGTACTCGACCTGCCGCCGAGCTACCTGGCGCGCATCGTCGAGGCGGCCGAGGCCGGCAGCCCGGCGTTGACGGTGCGTGCCTGCATCCTCGGCGGTGAAGCCTGGAGCCTTGCGCAAATCGCCGGGCTTTCGCACCTGCGTGCCGGGCAGCTGTTCAATGCCTATGGCCCTACCGAAGCTGTGATCAGCCCGTTGATCCATGCCTGCGACGTCAGTGCCACGCACACCCTGTACGCCCCTATCGGCACCCCGGTGGGCGCGCGTTCGGCGTGGTTGCTCGACAGCGACCTGGCACTGACCCCAGGCAATGCCCTGGGTGAGCTGTGCCTGGGCGGCGCGGGCCTGGCCCGGGGTTATCTGGGGCGTGCCGGGCTGACCGCCGCAAGCTTCGTACCCGACCCGTTCGGCGCAGCGGGCGCCCGCTTGTACCGCACCGGCGACCTGGCTCGCCTGGGCCGTGACGGGGTATTCGAATACCACGGCCGGCGCGACCAGCAGGTCAAGCTGCGCGGCCTGCGCATCGAGCTGGGCGAGATCGAGAGCGCCTTGCGCGACTGCCCGCAGGTGATGGATGCCGCAGTCCTGGTGCAGGCCCTCGGGCAGGGTGGGCAACTGGTGGCCTATGTGGTGCCCCGCGACCCTGCCACGCTGGCGGCCGACAGCCTGCGCGCCCAGCTGCGCCAACGCCTGCCCGAGCACATGGTGCCCGGCCACTGGCAGTTCCTCGAGGCCCTGCCGCTGAACGCCAACGGCAAGCTCGACCGCCCGGCGCTGCCCCTGCCCGAACTGGCCCGCGGCGAGCACCAGGCCCCGCGCAGCGTGGCCGAAGTCGCCCTGGCGCGGATCTGGGCCGAGCTGCTCAAGTGCGAACAGGTTGGCTTGCAGGACAACTTCTTCGAGCTCGGCGGCGACTCGATCATCTCCCTGCAGGTGGTCAGCCGGGCCCGCCAGGCCGGCCTGCTGATCAAGTCCAAGGACCTGTTCCAGTACCAGACCCTGCAGGCGGTGGCCGCCGTGGCCCAGGCCGGTGAGCACGGCGTGCAGGCCGAGCAGGGCCTGGTACAGGGTGCGCAGACGCTGTTGCCGATCCAGCAGAGCTTCTTCGAGGAGGTGCAGGTCGATCGCCATCACTGGAACCAATCGGTGCTGCTGGCCCCGGCTGCGCCGCTGGACCCGCTGCGGCTGGAGCAGGCCCTGCAGGCCTTGCTAACCCACCATGACGCCTTGCGCCTGGGGTTCAACGAAACGGCCGACGGTTGGCAGGCCCATTACCGCCCTCTGGCGCCGCAGCAGACGCTGCTGCGCCAGGCCCAGGCCAGCGACGAGCAAGCCCTGGCTGCGCTGTGCCAGCAACTGCAAGGCAGCCTCGACCTGGCCCAGGGCCCGCTGCTGCGCGGCCTGCTGGTGGCGCTGGCGGACGGTTCCCAGCGCCTGTTCCTGGTGGTTCACCACCTGGTGGTGGACGGGGTGTCCTGGCGCATCCTGTTCGAAGACCTGCAGGCCGTCTACCGCCAGCTCGAGCAAGGCCAGGCACCGCGCCTGGCCGCCAAGACCAGCGCCTATCGCGACTGGGCCGAGCGCCTGGTGCAATGGGCCAACAGCGCGCCGTTGCGAGCGCAGCTGGCGTACTGGGAGCAGCAGTGCGCCCCGGGCGCCAACCTGCCGATAGCCCCGGGGCAAGCGTTGCAATGCCGCGCCCGCACGGTCTACAGCCGGCTCGATGCCGCGACCACCGAGCGCCTGTTGCAACAGGCGCCGCAGGCCTGGCGCACCCAGGTCAACGACCTGCTGCTCAGTGCCCTGGCCCGCGTGCTGTGCCGCTGGAGCGGTGCGCCGAGCGTGCTGCTGGAGCTGGAGGGGCACGGCCGCGACGAGCTGTTCGACGGCCTTGAGCTGAGCCGCACGGTCGGCTGGTTCACCAGCCTGTATCCGCTGCGCCTGACCCCGGCAGCGAGCCCGGTCGAGAGCTTGCGTGCGGTGAAGGAGCAACTGCGCGCGGTGCCCGACAAAGGCATCGGCCACGGTGCGCTGCGTCACCTGGGCGAGGCTGCCGTGCGTCAGCGCCTGGCGGCGTTGCCCCGGGCCCAGGTGCTGTTCAACTACCTCGGCCAGTTCGATGCCAGCTTCGACGCCGACGGCGCCCTGCTGCGCCCGGCTGGCGACAGTGGCAGCCATGACCACAGCGAGCACGGCACCCTCAGCCATGCGCTGAGCCTCGACGGCCAGGTGTACGGCGGCTGCCTGAGCATCGGCTGGACCTTCGCCGACGACCAGCTCGACCCTGCGCTGGTACAGGGCCTGGCCGAACAGTACTGCGACGAGCTGCGCCATCTGGTGGACGCCTGCTGCGCCCCGGGCGCCGGCGGGCTGACTCCGTCGGACGTGCCGTTGGCCGCGCTCGACCAGGCGGCCCTGGATGGCCTGGGCCTGCCGTTGGCCTGCCTGGAAGACCTCTACCCGCTGTCGCCGATGCAGCAGGGCATGCTGTTCCATGCCCTCTACGAGCAAGGCACGGGTGACTATGTCAACCAGATGCACGTTCAGGTCGAAGGCCTGGACCCTGTGCGTTTTCGCGAGGCCTGGGCGCAGACCTTGCAGGCCCACGCGCCGCTGCGCAGCGGTTTTCTCTGGCAGGGTGACCTGGCCGAGCCGTTGCAGTTCGTGCACAGGCAGGTGCCGCTGCCGTTCGAGGAACTGGACTGGCGTGACCTGGCCGAGCCCGAGCAGGCCCTGGGCCAGTTGCTGGATGCCGAGCGTGCCCGCGGCTTCGACCTGCGCCAGCCGCCGCTGCTGCGCCTGTGCCTGGCGCGTACCGACGCCGACCGCTACTGGTTCGTCTGCACCAACCACCACATCCTGATGGACGGCTGGAGCTATGCGCGCCTGTTCGGCGAGGTGCTGGAGCGCTACCACGGCCATGCCCCGGCAGCCAGTGGCGGGCGCTACCGCGATTACATCAGCTGGTTGCAGCAGGTCGATGGCGAGGCTGCGCAGCAGTACTGGACTGGCCGCCTGGCCGAGCTCGAGGCGCCGACCCGCCTGGCCCAGGCCATGGGCGGCAGCCCGCGGGCCGAGGCCGGCAGGGCGCGCCATGCGCGGCTGATCGACGCGGCCCGCACCCAGGCCCTGGGCGCCTTCGCCCGGCGCCACAAGGTCACCGCCAACGTGCTGGTTCAAGCCGCCTGGATGCTGTTGTTGCAGCGCTATACCGGCCAGGCCAGCGTGGCCTTCGGCACCACGGTCGCTGGCCGCCCGGCGCAGGTGCCGGGCATCGACCGCCAGGTCGGCCTGTTCATCAACACCCTGCCGGTGATCGGCACGCCCGCCGCCGAACTGAGCGTGGCCGCGTGGATGCAGCAGGTCCAGGCCGACAGCCTGGAGCGCGCCGAACACGAGAGCACGCCGCTGTTCGAGATTCAGCGCTGGGCCGGGCTGGGCGGCGAGAGCCTGTTCGACAGCCTGCTGGTGTTCGAGAACTACCCGGTTGGCGAGGCCCTGCGCCAGCGCGACGCCAGCGCCTTGCGTTTTGGCAGCGTGCACAGCCACGAGCAGACGCACTACCCGCTGGCCCTGGCGGTGGAACTGGGCGAAGCCTTGCACCTGGGCTTCGATTACGCCCAGGGCCAGTTCGCCAGCGCCACCGTCGAGCGTTTGGCCGAGCACCTGGACCAGTTGCTGGCGCAGTTCGTCGAAAGCGCCGACAGGCCGTTGGGCGAGCTGCGCCTGGCCTTGCCGGCAGAACAGGCGCTGGCCTGCGCGCGCAACGCCACCCCGGCCCCGGGCGACGGCCTGCTGGTGCAGCAACGCATCAGCCAGTGGGCCGCACGCCAGCCCCAGAGCCTTGCCGTGGTGCAGGGCGAGCGGGCGCTGAGCTTTGCCGAGCTGGAGCAGCGTGCCAACCAGCTGGCGCACTGGCTGGTCGGCGAAGGGGTCGGCCCGGAAGTGCGGGTGGCTGTGGCGCTGCCGCGCGATGAGCAACTGCCGGTGGCGCTGCTGGCCGTGCTCAAGGCCGGCGGCGCCTTCGTGCCGCTGGACATCGGTTACCCGCCCGAGCGCCTGGCCTACCTGCTGCAGGACAGTGCCGCCGCCTTGCTGCTGGTCGACTCGCGCCTGCCCTGGTCGGCGCCGCTGCCGCCCGGCGTGCGTAGCCTGGCGGTCGACCAGCTGGCGCTGCAGGCCAAGCCGGCCACGCCGCCGCAGGTCGCCATTGCCCCGCAGAACCTGGCGTACATCATCTATACCTCCGGCTCGACCGGCTTGCCCAAGGGGGTTGCGGTCGAGCACGGGCCGTTGGCCATGCACTGCCAGAGCATCGGTGCGCGCTACGAAATGAGCGAAGCCGACTGCGAGCTGCTGTTCATGTCGTTCGCCTTCGACGGCGCCCATGAGCGTTGGCTCACCAGCCTGACCCACGGAGCCCGCGTGCTGCTGCGCGACGACGCGCTGTGGACCCCGGAGCAGACCTTCGCTGCGCTGCACCGCCATGGCGTGAGCGTGGCCGCGTTCCCGCCGGTGTACCTGCAGCAACTGGCCGAGCACGCCGAGCGCGTGGGCAACCCGCCGCCCATGCGGGTGTACTGCTTCGGCGGTGACGCGGTACCCAGTGCCAGTTATGAGCTGGCTCGCCGCGCCCTGCGCCCGCGCTACATCATCAACGGCTACGGCCCTACCGAGACCGTGGTGACCCCGCTGATCTGGAAGGCTGGCGAAGGCGACCAGTGCCAGGCCGCCTATGCCCCCATCGGCGATCGCGTCGGCGCGCGCACCGCACAGGTGCTCGATGCCAGCCTGCAACTGCTGCCCGACGGCCTGGCCGGTGAGCTGTACCTGGGCGGCGAAGGGGTGGCCCGTGGCTACCTGAACCGCCCAGGGCTGACTGCCGAACGTTTCGTGCCCGACCCCCACGGTGCCCCGGGCGCGCGCCTTTACCGCTCCGGCGACCTGGTGCGCCAGCGTGCCGACGGCCTGGTCGATTGCCTGGGGCGTATCGACCACCAGGTGAAGATCCGTGGTTTTCGCATCGAGCTGGGCGAGATCGAGGCCTGCCTCAAGCGCCAGCCGGGGGTACGTGATGCGGTCGCCGTGGCCCGCGAGGGGGCCCATGGCAAGGTGCTGGCGGCCTATGTGGTGCCCACCGGCCGCGTACCGGCAGACCCCGCCGAGGCGCTGCGGGTGCTGCGTACCGAGCTTGAGCAGCAGTTACCGGCCTACATGGTCCCGGCGCAATGGGCCTGCCTTGAGCACTTGCCGCTCAACCCCAACGGCAAGGTCGACCGCAAGGCGCTGCCCGAGCCGCTGGCCCTGGCCGGCAACGTTGCCTACCGCGCCCCGCAGGGCGAGCTGCAGGAACGCCTGGCGGCGATCTGGCAGGCGGTCCTGCACAGCGAGCGGGTAGGGCAGGACGACAACTTCTTCGAGCTGGGCGGGCACTCGTTGCTGGCCACCCAGGTCACCGCCCAGCTGCAGCTGGAGTTGGGCCTGGAACTGAACCTGGACCTTTTGTTCAAGACCCGCACCCTGGCCGAGTACGCCGAGGCGGTGGCGGGCCGCATGACATCGAATCACGAGGACGACTTGAGCGACATGTTTGATTTCCTGAACGAACTGGAGGCGAACTGAGATGGCTGGCATGGACAACGCACAGATGGTGCAGCGCTTTCTCCGGTTGCCGTCGGCGCAGCGCCGGCTGTTCCTGGAAAAGCTCGCCGAGAAGGGCATGAGCCTGGCCAACCTGCCGATCCCGGTCAGCCGCCACGAACAGGACAGCCTGCCGCTGTCCTACGCCCAGCAGCGCCAGTGGTTCCTCTGGCAACTGGAGCCGGGCAGCAGCGCCTACCACATTCCAGCGGCCCTGCACCTGCGCGGCCCGCTCGATAGCCAGGCATTGCAAGGCGCGCTGGATGCGCTGGTTGCCCGGCACGAAAGCCTGCGCACCTGCTTTGATGACGAGCCACAGGCGCAGCAACGCATCCTCGCCCAGGGGGCTGTGGCCCTGGAGCTGCAGCAAGCCCCCGAAGGCCTGGATGCCCAGGCGCGTACGGCGCTGATCGAGCGCTTCGTCGACGCCACCCTGGCAACGCCGTTCGACCTGCGCCAGGGGCCGCTGCTGCGGGCCCGCCTGCTGCAACTGGGCGAGCACGACCAGGTGCTGGTGCTGGCATTGCATCACATCGTCGCCGACGGCTGGTCGATGCAGGTACTGGTGCGCGAACTGGTGGCGCTGTACCAGGGCCAGGGCGCGGCGCTGGCGCCGCTGCCGATCCAGTACGCCGACTATGCCTTGTGGCAGCGCTGCTGGATGGAGGCGGGCGAGCGCGAGCGCCAGCTGGCCTACTGGACTGCGCAACTGGCTGGCGAACAGCCGCTGCTGGAGCTGCCCCACGACCGGCCACGCCCGGCGGTGGCCAGCCAGCTGGGCGCGCGTTGCGACGTGGCGTTGCCTGCCGAGTTGCTGCCGGCCCTGCGCCAGGCCTGCCAGCGTGAAGGGGTGACCTTGTTCATGCTGTTGCTGGCCTCGTTCCAGTGGCTGTTGCAGCGCTACAGCGGCCAGGCGGACATTCGCGTCGGGGTCCCGGTGGGTAACCGCAACCGCGCCGAAACCCAGGGCCTGATCGGCTTTTTCGTCAACACCCAGGTGCTGCGCGCGCAGTTCGCCCCGCGCGACACCCTGGCCAGCCTGCTGGCCCAGGTGCGCGAGGCGGCGTTGCAGGCCCAGACCTACCAGGACCTGCCCTACGAGCAACTGGTCGAGGCCCTGCAGCCGGAGCGCAACCTCAGCTACAACCCGTTGTTCCAGGTGATGTTCAACCACCAGGTGCAAGGGCGCCAGGAGCAGGCGCCGACGCTGGCCGGCGGCCTGCGGGTCGAGGCGCTGGCCTGGGAGCGCCACGCGTCGCCGTTCGACCTGAACCTGGACACCTACGAAGACGACCAGCGCCTGTGGGCGTCGTTCACCTATGCCACCGAGCTGTTCGACCCGGCCACGGTCCAGGGCATTGCCGGGCATTGGCAGCAGTTGCTGCACGCGTTCACCGGCGACCTGTCACAACCGCTGGAAGAGGCCGCCAGTGCTGCGCTGCCTGGCGCTGCACCCAGCCAGTGTGCTGCGCCGCTGCTGCTCGAGGCACTGGCCGCGAGCGTGGCTGCCAACCCGGCTGCACCGGCCGTGCGCCAGGGCTCGCAATGCCTCGACTACGCCCAGCTCGATGCCTGTGCCAACCGCCTGGCACACCAGCTGCGCGCTGCCGGGGTAGGCGCGGAAAGCCTGGTCGGCCTGGCCCTGGCCCGCAGCCCGCAACTGGTGATTGCCCAGTTGGCGGTGCTCAAGGCCGGTGGCGCCTATGTGCCGCTTGACCCCGACTACCCCCGTGAGCGGCTGGCCTACATGGTCGAGGACAGCGGCCTGGCGCTGCTGTTGAGCAGCGCCGAGGTGAGCCTGCGCACCGGCCCGCTGCCGGCGCCGCAGGTGCTGCTGCTCGATGCCGACACCTGCCAGCCACCGGCCGAAAACCCGGGCGCACCGGCCCTGCAGTTGCACGCCGAACAGCTGGCCTACGTGATCTACACCTCAGGCTCCACCGGGCGCCCCAAGGGCGTGGCGATCCGTCACGGCGGGCTGGCCAACCACATGCAGTGGATGCGCGCCAGTTACCCGCTGGGCGCCGATGACCGGGTACTGCAAAAGACTGCGTTCAGCTTCGATGCCTCGGTCTGGGAGTTCTGGTTGCCGCTGATGTGCGGCGCCCAGCTGGTGCTGGCGCCTGCCGACCTGAACGACGACCTCGGCCAGTTGTGGCCGCTGGTTGCCGGCGAACGCATCAGCGTGCTGCAGGTGGCGCCGTCGCTGCTGCAAGGGCTGCTGCCCCAATTGCAAAGCGGGCAGTTGGCCTCGCTGCGCCTGCTGCTGGCCGGCGGCGAGGCGCTCAAGGGCAGCCTGTTGCGCCAGTTGCGCGAACACTGGCAGGGCAGGGTGGTCAACCTTTACGGGCCGACCGAATCGACCATCGACAGCACCTGGCATGAGCCGGGCGCGGCCTTTGCGGGCGATGTGGTGCCGATTGGCGCGCCGATTGCGGGCGTCAGCAGCGTGGTGCTGGCCGACAGCCTGCGCCAGTGCCCGGTCGATGCCGCGGGTGAGCTGTACCTCGGCGGTGCGTCCCTGGCCCGGGGTTACCACCGCCGCCCAGGGCTGACGGCCGAACGCTTCGTGCCCGACCCAGGCGGCGCGCCGGGTGCCCGCCTGTACCGCAGTGGGGACCGGGTGCGTCTGCGCAGCGACGGCCTCTTGCACTACCTGGGCCGGATCGATCATCAGCTCAAGCTGCGTGGGCTGCGTATCGAACTGGGCGAGATCGAGGCGGCGCTGCTCGACCAGCCCGGGGTGCGCGAGGCAGTGGTGCTGCCGGTTGATGGCCCCCGCGGCACGCAGCTGGTCGCCTACCTGGTGACGGCTGAGCAGCAACAGCTGGAGCCGCTGCGTGAAGCCCTGGCCGCGCGCCTGCCGGCGTACATGCTGCCGGTGCACTGGCTGGCATTGCCCAGCCTGCCGCTGACGGTCAACGGCAAGCTCGACCGCGCGGCGCTGCCGCGCCCGGACGCCGACCAGGCGGCCGACACCTTCCAGGCGCCCCAGGGGCCGATGGAGCGTGCCCTGGCCGAAGTCTGGCAGGACGTGCTGAAGGTGGCGCAGGTCGGCCGCCAGGATAACTTCTTCGAGCTGGGCGGCGACTCGATCATCTCGTTGCAGGTGGTCAGCCGGGCACGCCTGGCCGGTATCCGCTTCACTCCCAAGGCGCTGTTCCAGCACCAGACCGTGCAGGCCCTGGCGCAAGTCGCCCAGCGTGGCGACAGCGAAGTGCTGGCCGAGCAGGGGCTGGTCGACGGCGAGTTGCCATTGCTGCCGATCCAGCAGGCGTTCTTCGAGACGCCGATGAGCGCACGTCACCACTGGAACCAGTCAGTGCTGCTGGAGCCGCGCGAGGTGCTCGATGCCAACGCCCTCGAGCAGGCCTTGCAGGGTTTGCTGCGTCAGCACGATGCCCTGCGCCTGCGCTTTGAGCAGCAGGGCGGCGCCTGGCAGGCCTGGCACGCCCCGCACGATGACCGCCAGGCCCTGCTGTGGCAGCGCCAGGTGCTGGACGCCGAGGCCTTGCTGGCAGTGTGCGAACAGGCCCAGCGCAGCCTCGACCTGGCCCACGGCCCGCTGCTGCGTGCCGTGCTGTTCGACTACCAGGGCGCGCAGCGCCTGCTGCTGGTGGCTCACCACCTGGTGGTTGACGGGGTGTCCTGGCGCATCCTCTTCGAAGACCTGCAAGCCTTGTATCAGGCGCCTGCCGCAGCGCTGCCGGCGAAAACCAGCGCCCTGCGCGACTGGGCCCGGCGTCTGCACCAGCAGGCCGACAGCCTGGCGCTGCAACCGGCTGCCGACTACTGGCTGGAGCAGGCTCGCCAAGCGATGCCCGCCTTGCCCTGCGCCAACCCCGAGGGCAGCCTGCACCGGCGCTACGCCCGGCACGCCACCAGCCGTCTCGACCAGGCATTGACCCGAGCCCTGCTGCAGCAGGCGCCCAGCGCCTACCGCACCCAGGTCAACGACCTGCTGCTGACCGCCCTGGCACGGGTGTTCTGCGCCTGGAGCGGGCAGCCGGCGCTGTGGGTGCAGTTGGAGGGCCACGGCCGCGAGGAACTGTTCGACGATATCGACCTGACCCGCACGGTGGGCTGGTTCACCAGTGCCTACCCGGTGTGCCTGCGCCCGGCCGAGGGCCTGGCCGAGTCGCTCAAGGCGGTCAAGGAGCAACTGCGGGCGATTCCCGACAAGGGTGTCGGCTTCGGTGTGCTGCGCAGCGCCGCCAACCCGCGCCTGGCACCGTTGCGCGCACTGGCAACGCCGCAGGTCACCTTCAACTACCTGGGCCAGTTCGATGGCAGTTTCGACGATGCCCAGGCGTTGTTCGTGCCGGCCCGCGAAGCCGCCGGTAGCGAGCAGGGCGACGATGCGCCGCTGGCCAGTGCGATCAGCATCAACGGCCAGGTCTACCAGGGTGAGCTGGTGCTGGAATGGACCTTCAGCGAGCAGCAGTTCGCCCCGGCCACCCTCCAGCGCCTGGCCGATGACTATGCCCGAGCACTGGCCGAACTGGTGGAGCACTGCCTGGCCCCCGGTGCTGGCGGCGTGACCCCGTCCGATGTGCCGCTGGCCGGCCTCGACCAGGCGCGGCTGGATAGCTTGCCGGTGCCTGCGGCGAACCTGGCCGATGCCTACCCGCTGTCGCCGATGCAACAGGGCATGCTGTTCCATGGCCTGTACAGCGAGACGCGCGGCGACTACATCAACCAGCTGCAGGTGCAGATCGACGGCCTCGACCCGCAGCGTTTCCAGCAGGCCTGGCAGGCCACCCTGGATGCCCATGACAGCTTGCGCTGCCAGTTCCACTGGCCGGCCGACCAGGCCCAGCCGCTGCAACTGGTGCTGCGCGAGGTGGCGTTGCCGTTTGCCGAGGTCGACCTGCGCAGCGTCAGCGATGCGCCCCAGGCGCTGCATGCCCTGGCCGCCGAGGCCCGCGACAGTGGTTTCGTGCTGCACCAGGCGCCGTTGCTGCGCGTGCAACTGGCGCGTTGCGCCGAGCAGCGCTACCAGATGATCTTCACCAGCCATCACTTGTTGATGGATGGCTGGAGCAACGCCCAGCTGCTGGCCGAGGTGCTGCAGCGTTACGCCGGCCAGGCACCGGCCGCGCCGGCCGGGCGTTTTCGCGACTACATCGGCTGGTTGCAGGGGCGCGATGCGCTGGCGGCCGAGCAGTTCTGGAAGGGCCAGTTGCAGCATTTTGACGGCCCGACCTTGCTGGCCCAGGCCATTGCCCGCGGCCCGCTTGCACCTGCCAGCGGCCAGCTGCGGGTTACCCTGGGGCAGGCTGTAACCCAGGCGTTGCAGGGCTTTGCCCGGGCCGCCAAGGTCACCCTCAACACCTTGGTGCAGGGCGCCTGGACCTGCCTGTTGCAGCGCCATACCGGGCAGGCCCAGGTTACCTTCGGTGCCACGGTGTCGGGCCGCCCGGCCGAACTGCCGGGCATCGAGCAACAGATCGGCCTGTTCATCAACAGCCTGCCGGTGATCGCCGGGGCTATCCCCGAGCAGGCCCTGGTGCCGTGGTTGCAGGGCCTGCAGGGCCTCAACCTGCAACTGCGCGATTGGGAACATACCCCGCTGTACGACATTCAGCGCTGGGCCGGGCACAGCGGCGAGGCGCTGTTCGACAGCCTGCTGGTGTTCGAGAACTACCCGGTGGCCGAGGCGCTGGAGCAGGGTGCCCCGGCGGGGCTGCGCTTCGGCGAGGTGCTCGGGCACGAGCAGACCGGCTTCCCGCTGAGCGTGCTGGTGGACGCCGGCCAGGACCTGGCGGTGACCTTCAAGTACGACCCGGCACGCTTCGACGCCGCTGCCATACAGGGGCTGGGGCAGCAACTGCTGGCGCTGTTGCGCTCGATGGCCAGCCTGGACGGGCAGGCCCGGGTCGCCGACCTGCGCCCGTTCGATGCTGCCCAGGGCGAGGCCTGGTTGGCCCTGGGCCAAGGCCCGCAGGCTGACTACCCGCGCCAACCGAGTGTCCCGCGGCTGATCGAGGCCCAGGCCAAACGCACCCCCCAGGCTGCGGCGCTGACCTTCGCCGGGGTGACCTTGAGCTATGCCGAACTCGAGGCGCGCAGCAATCAGCTGGCCCATCGCCTGGTAGCCGCCGGGGTTGGCCCGGACGTGTTGGTGGGGGTGGCCGCACAGCGCTCGCTGGAAATGGTCATCGCCCTGCTGGCGGTGCTCAAGGCCGGTGGTGCCTACGTGCCGCTGGACCCGGACTACCCGGCCGAACGCCTGGCCTACCTGTTCGAGGACAGCGGCATCGCCCTGTTGCTCAGCCAGTCGTGGCTGCTCGATGCACTGCCAGGCAGCGGGGCATTGCCGACCCTGGCACTCGATACCCTGGCCTGGGACGACGCCGACCCGGGGCGGCCAGCGGTCGAAGTCGATGGCGAGCACCTGGCCTACGTGCTGTACACCTCCGGCTCCACCGGCAAGCCCAAGGGCGCCGGCAACCGTCACCGCGCGTTGGTCAACCGCCTGCTGTGGATGCAGCAGGCCTATGGCCTGCAGGCCCACGATGTGGTGCTGCAAAAGACTCCGTTCAGCTTTGATGTGTCGGTCTGGGAGTTCTTCTGGCCGTTGCTGGCCGGGGCCCACCTGGTGGTGGCCGCACCGGGCGATCACCGTGACCCGGCACGCCTGGTGGCACTGATCCGCGAAGCGCAGGTCAGCACGCTGCACTTCGTGCCTTCGATGCTGCAGGTGTTCCTGCAGGACCCGCAGGTGTCGGCGTGCGCTTCGCTGCGGCGCATCGTCTGCAGCGGCGAGGCGCTGCCGGCAGATGCCCAGCAGCAGGTATTCGCCCGCCTGCCGGGCGCCCAGCTGTACAACCTCTATGGCCCCACCGAGGCGGCCATCGACGTGACCCACTGGCACTGCATCGACGACGGCCGGGCCACGGTGCCGATCGGCTCGGCCATCGCCAACCTGCGCACCTACATCCTCGACCACGACTTGCAGCCGGTGGGCCCCGGGGTGACCGGCGAGCTGTACCTGGCTGGCGAGGGCCTGGCGCGTGGTTACCACCGCCGCCCAGGGCTGACCGCCGAGCGCTTCCCGCTCGACCCGTTCGTGGCCGGTGAGCGCATGTACCGCACCGGTGACCTGGCCCGCTACGACCAGCAGGGGGCAATCGAGTACGCCGGTCGCATCGACCACCAGGTCAAGGTGCGCGGCTTGCGTATCGAGCTGGGCGAAATCGAGGCGCGGTTGCTGGAGCACGGGCTGGTGCGTGAAGCCGTGGTCACCGCCCCGGATGCCGGCAAGGGCCCGCAACTGGTCGCCTACCTGGTGGCCGATGATGGCCTGGACCCTGCGCAGCTTCGCGACTTCCTGCGCCAGGGCCTGCCCGAGCACATGGTGCCGGCGCACCTGGTGACCCTGGCGCAGATGCCGCTGAGCGCCAACGGCAAGCTCGACCGCCGGCAGTTGCCGGGCCTGGACAGCCTGCAGGCCCAGGTGGCCTATCGCGCACCGCAAAGCGAGCTGCAGCAGCAGGTGGCCCAGGTGTGGGGCGAGTTGCTGGCGCTGGAGCAGGTCGGCCTGGACGATGCCTTCTTCGCCCTGGGCGGGCACTCGCTGCTGGCCGCCCAGGCGGTGATGCGCCTGCGCGAGCAACTGCAACTGGAGGTGCCGGTGCGCCTGCTGTTCGAGACCGCAAGCCTGGAGGCCTTCTGCGCCGAGGTGCAGGCCTTGAGCCAGGACCAGGCGCCGGTGCAGGACGAGCTGACTAAATCGCTGGAGGCCCTCAAACGTCTATCTGCCGAAGAGCTTGAGAAACTGCTTTCCTGACAAGGGGTCGTGCGTGCAAAAGTTGATAGAGTCCGTGGGCGCGCTCACGGCGAAGGAGCGCCGGGCGCTGGCGGTGATGCTCAAGCAGAAGGGCATCAACCTGTATGGGATTGCGCCGATGTTCAGGCGCGATGCCGAGGAGCCGCTGCTGCTGTCCTATGCCCAGCAGCGCCAGTGGTTCCTCTGGCAGCTGGAGCCACAGGCTGCGACCTACAACATTCCGTTGGCCCTGGGCCTGCGCGGCGCGCTTGACCGTGCAGCCCTGGAACGTGCCCTGGCGCAGGTGGTGGCGCGCCACGAGAGCCTGCGCACGGTGTTCGTCGAAACCCCTGAAGGGGTGCGCCAGCAGGTGCTGGCACCGTTTGCCGTGGCGCTGCCGGTACAGGTGCTGGCGGGGGCGCCGGGCAGTGATGGCGATGCGGCCACTGAAGCCTTCCTGTTGGCCCAGTCGGGTCAGGGGTTCGACCTGGCCCGGGGGCCGCTGCTGCGCGCCGCCTTGCTTGAACGCGGCGCGCACGACCATGTACTGAGCCTGGTCTTGCACCATGTGGTGGCCGATGCCTGGTCGCTGCAGGTGCTGCTGGAGGAGCTGGCGCGCTGCTACGCCGCCAACGTGCAGGGCGGCGATGCCGGGCTGCCGGCGCTGGCCGTGCAGTACCCGGACTACGCCCTGTGGCAGCGGCAGTGGATGGACAACGGCGAGCGCGAACGCCAGCTGGCCTACTGGAGTACCCAGCTGGCCGGGGCCGAGGGGGTGTTGCAATTGCCCGCCGACCGCCCGCGCCCGGCCTTGCCCAGCCATGTCGGGGCCAGTGTCGATGCCAGCCCCGGGCCGCAACTGGCGGCGCGTCTCAAGGCGCTGGCCAGCCAGCAGGGGGTGACGTTGTTCGTGCTGTTGCTGGCGGCGTATCAGGCGCTGCTTCAGCGCCTGAGCGGCCAGCAGGACATTCGCGTCGGCGTGCCCAACGCCAACCGCGGGCGCAACGAAACCGAGCGCCTGGTGGGCTTTTTCGTCAACACCCAGGTCATGCGCGCCCAGGTGCGCGGCGACCAGCCATTCACTGCGCTGCTGGCCGAGGTACGCGAGGCTGCGCTGCAGGCCCAGCAGCACCAGGACCTGCCATTCGAGCAGTTGCTGGAAACCTTGCACACCGAGCGCAGCCTGAGCCACTCGGCGCTGTTCCAGGTGATGTTCAACCACCAGCGCGAAGCGGGCGGCGGCGCTGCTACCGCCAGCACCGGCCTGCAGCTGCGCCCGCTGACACAACCGGTGCGCAGCAGCAAGTTCGACCTTACCCTCAACACCCTGGAGCACGAGCAGGGGCTGGATGCCACGCTGATCTACGCCTGCGAGCTGTTCGATGCGGCGAGTGCCGAACGTATCGCCGGGCAGTGGCGGCGCCTGCTGCAGGCCATTTGCGACGACCCGCAGGCGCGTATCGAGGCACTGGCCTTGCAGGAGCCCGCCCAGCAGCAGGCTTTGCTCGAGGCCGGCCAGGGGCCGCGCCAGGTATTTGCCGCCGATAGCGTGCTGCAACTGTTCCGCCAGCAGGCCGCCCAATACCCGCAGCGCACTGCGCTGGTGGCCGGCACCGAGCAACTGGACTATGCCGAGCTGGAGCTGCGCTCCGAGCGCCTGGCCGGCGTGCTGCAGGCCCGCGGGGTCGGGCCGCGCACGCCAGTGGCGCTGGCCCTGGGCCGTGGCCTGAACCTGCCGTTGGCGATCCTGGCGCTGTTCAAGGCCGGCGCCGCCTATGTGCCGGTAGATCCGCAGGCCGGGGTGCAGCGCCTGCCTGAACTGCTGGCCAACTGCGGCGCCACGCTGCTGCTCAGCGAGGCGTCCTGGCTTGGGCAGCACAGCCTGCCTGCCGGGGTCGAGGGCCTGGCCCTGGATACCCTCGACCTCACTTCGGCGCCCGTGCCGAGCGCGGTTCAGCCGCTGGCCGGGCACTGTGCCTATGTCATCCACACCTCCGGTTCCACCGGGCGGCCCAAGGGGGTGATGGTCAGCCATGGCGCCCTGGCCAACTACGTGCAGGCGGTGTTGCAGCGCCTGCCAATGGCGGGGGTGCAGAGCATGGCGCTGGTCTCCAGCGTCGCCGCCGACCTGGGCCACACCACGTTGTTCGGCGCCCTGTGTTCCGGCTGCACCCTGCACCTGATCGATGCCGACGCCGCCATGGATGCCCAGGCCATGGGCCGGGCGATGGCCGGGGTCGATGCCCTGAAAATCGTGCCGTCGCACCTGGCGGCGCTGCTCGATGGCGCCAGCGATGCCAGGCAACTGCCGCAGCGCCTGCTGGTGCTGGGGGGCGAGGCGGCCGCACCGGGGTTGCTGGCGCGCATCGCGCAGCTGGCGCCTGAGTGCCAGGTGTTCAACCACTACGGGCCTAGCGAGACCACCGTCGGCGTGCTGGCCGGGCTGTTCGACCCTGAGCAGCCGGGGCTGGGCCAGGCACTGGCCAACTGTGACCTGCGCCTGCTCGATGGCGGCCTGCTGCCGACGGCCGACGGTGCCACCGGCGAGCTGTACATCGGCGGCGCGTGCCTGGCGCGGGGTTACATCGGCCAGCCCGGGCTCACCGCAGAACGCTTCGTCCCGGACCCATACGGTGCCCCGGGCCAGCGCCTCTACCGCAGTGGCGACGGGGTGCGCCGGGCAGGCGCCAGCCTGGTCTACCAGGGGCGCCTGGATGACCAGGTGAAGATCCGTGGCTACCGGGTCGAGCCCGGCGAGGTGGCCGCCAGCCTGCGTGCGCTGGACGGCGTGCAGGATGCCGTGGTGCTGGCGATGCCCGGCGAGCGTGGCCAGCAACTGGTGGCCTACGTGGTGGGCGCGGTGGACGCCGGGCACTGCCAGGCGCAACTGCGCGCACGCCTGCCGGAGTACCTGGTACCGGCCCATGTGCTGACGCTCGAGCGCTTGCCGCTGACGGCCAATGGCAAGCTCGACCGCCGTGCCCTGCCGCAGCCGCAGGCAGCTGCCCAGCGCCAGTACAGCGCGCCGCAGGGCGAGCTGGAGCAAGGCATCGCGGCTATCTGGCAGGACCTGCTGAAGGTCGAGCGGGTAGGGCGCCAGGACAACTTCTTCGAGCTCGGCGGCGATTCGATCATCTCCATCCAGGTGGTCAGCCGCGCCCGTGAGGCGGGCATCCTGCTCAACCCCAAACAGTTGTTCCTGCACCAGACCGTGCAGGGCCTGGCCCAGGTGGCCGAGCGCGGCCAGGCGCGGGCGCCGTTGGCCCATGGCCCGGAAAGCGGCGCCATGACGCTGCTGCCGATCCAGTCGATGTTCTTCGAAAGCCCGGTGGTTGACCGCCATCACTGGAACCAGTCAGTGCTGCTCAGCGTCGCCAGGCCGTTGCAGGCCGAAGCGCTGGAGCAGGCGTTGCAGGCGCTGGTGCAGCATCACGATGCGTTGCGCCTGGGCTTCACCGAGCAGGCCGGCGGCTGGCTGGCCGAACACCGTGAAGGCCAGGCCACGGGGTTGTTGTGGCAGCGCGAGGTGGCCGATGCCCAGGCCATGCATGGCGAGTGCGAGGCGGCCCAGCGCAGCCTCGACCTGGCGGCCGGCCCGCTGCTGCGGGCGGTGTTGTTCCGCTGGGCCGATGGCCAGCAGCGGCTGTTGCTGGTCGCTCACCACCTGGTGGTGGACGGGGTGTCCTGGCGCATCCTGCTGGAAGACCTGCAGCAGGCCTACCAGCAAGCTGCCGCCGGCCAGGCGCCAGTTTTTGCGCCGCGCACCACCTCGTTCAAGCACTGGGCTGCGCGTTTGCAGGCGCAGGCCCTGCAGGGCGAGCTGGCCGCGCAGACCGGCTACTGGTTGCGCCAGTCGCTGCCCCGCGACCTGCCGGCCCGCGAGCCGGCTTGCGTGCCGTTGCAGCGTGATGCGCGCACGGCCTACACCCGGCTGGATGCCGATACCACCCGGCGCCTGCTGCAGGAGGCCCCCGGGGCCTATCGCACGCGTATCCAGGAACTGCTGCTGGCGGCGCTGGCACGGGTGGTCTGCCAGTGGACTGGCCAGCCTGACACCCAGGTGGTGCTCGAAGGCCATGGCCGCGAGGCGCTGTTCGACGACGTCGACCTGACCCGCAGCGTCGGCTGGTTCACCACCAAGTACCCGTTGGCGCTGGCCCCGCAGGCCACGCTGGGGGCAACCATCCAGGCGATCAAGGAACAAGTGCGGGCGGTGCCGGACAACGGCATCGGCTATGGCGTGCTGCGTTACCTGGGCGATGACGCCACCCGCGCGGCTTTTGCCGGGCGGGCCTTGCCGCGCGTCACCTTCAACTACCTCGGGCAGTTCGACAACAGCTTCAGCGCTGATGGCCAGGCCGCGCTGTTCGGCGTGGCGCGCGAGGCCTCGGGCAGCGAACGGGCCGCCGATACCCCGCTGGGCAACTGGCTGACCCTCAATGGCCAGGTGTTCGATGGCCAGTTGAGCATCGGCTGGATCTTCAGCCCGCAGATGTTCGATACCGCGCAGGTCGAGGCCCTGGCCGAAGCGTTCGCCGTGCAGCTGCGCGAGCTGGTGGCGCACTGCTGCGACCCGCGCAACGGCGGGCTGACCCCTGCCGATGTGCCCCTGGCGCGGCTGACCCAGGCGCAACTGGCGCTGCTGCCGGTGGCGGCCCGCGAGGTGGCGGATGTCTACCCGCTGTCGCCGATGCAGCAGGGCATGCTGTTCCACTCGCTGGAGCCCGATGCGGCGGCGCTGTACATCAACCAGACCTGCGTGCCCGTACAAGGGCTGGACGTGGCGCGCTTCGTCGCCGCCTGGGACCAGGCGCTGGCCAGTCATGACGTGCTGCGCACGCGCTTCTGGCAGCACAGCAGCCTGGCCGAGCCGTTGCAGATCGTCTGCCGCACTGCGCCGTCGCTGGTGCGGGTGCTCGACTGGCGCGAGCGCGCGGTGTCCGAGCAAGCGCTGCAGGCGTTGGCCGAGGCTGAGTGCAGCGAGGGCTTCGACCCCCAGCAGGGGCCGCTGATGCGGGTCACCGTGGTGCGCCTGGATGCACAGCGTTGCCAGCTGATCTGGACCCGCCACCATATCCTGATGGACGGCTGGAGCAGTTCGCGCCTGCTGGGCGAGGTGCTGCAGGCCTACCATGGCCGGCCGATCCAGGCCGAAGGGCGTTTTCGCGATTACATCGAATGGTTGCAGCGCCAGGGTGACGCCCAGGCCCTGGAGGCATTCTGGCGCCAGCAACTGGCCGAGCTCGACGAAGTCACCGAGCTGGCCGCCAGCAGCTGGCCCAAGCCGCCAGCCGGGCTGGTCGGGCACGCGGCGTTGTACCTGGAATGGGATGCGTCACGCACTGCGCAACTGCGCCAGGCCGCACAACAGCTGCGGGTGACCCCCAACACGCTGATTCAAGGCGCCTGGCTGCTGCTGTTGCAGCGTTTTACCGGCCAGCGCCGGGTGTGCTTCGGTGCCACCGTGGCCGGGCGTCCGGCCAGCCTTGCACAGGCCGGCAGCATGCTGGGGTTGTTCATCAACACCTTGCCGATCGTCCAGGCGCCGCGCCCGGAGCAGACCGTACAGGCCTGGCTGGGCGAGCTGCAGGCCAGCAACCTCGAGGTGCGCGAGCACGAGCATGCTTCGCTGGCCGACATCCAGCGCTGGGCCGGGCAGGCCGGGCGCAGCCTGTTCGACAGCATCGTGGTGTTCGAGAACTACCCGGTGGATGAGCGCCTGGAGGAGGCGGTGGACGGCGAGCTGCGTTTCGGCGCGGCCAGCGGCCGTGATGTCACCAACTACCCGATGGACCTGGCGGTGAACCTGGGCCAGACCCTGTCCATCGAGTTCCTGTACCTGCGCAACCGCTTCAGCGAAGCCTGCGTGGCGACCATCCGCGGCTGCTTCGAGCGCCTGTTGCAAGGGTTGCTGGAGAACCCCGAGCAGCCGTTGGGGCGCCTGAGCATGCTCGATGGGCAAGTGCCCAAGGCCGGCAATGCCCTGCATGCCCCCGGGCAAGCCAGGCCACTGCTGGCGCGCCTGCAGGAGCACGCACGGCAACGCCCGCAGGCCGTGGCGCTGGTGTGCGGTGAGCAGCGCATGAGCTATGCCGAGCTTGAACGACGTTCCAACCAGCTGGCCCAGGTGCTGCTGGCGCGCGGGGTCGGGGCCGAAAGCCGGGTGGGCGTGGCGCTGAACCGCTCGCTGCACACGGTGGTGGCGTTCCATGCCGTGCTCAAGACCGGCGCCGCCTATGTGCCGCTGGACATCGACTACCCGCAGGAACGCCTGCAATGGATCATCGATGACTCGGCCATGGCCCACCTGGTTACCCAGGCCAGCCTCGCCGGGCGCCTGCCGCACAGCACTGCCGAGCGCATCGAGCTCGACCGGCTGGACTGGGACGCCCTGGCCGACACGGCGCCCGATTTGGCCATCGACGAAGCGCAGCTGGCCTACCTGATCTACACCTCGGGTTCTACCGGCAAGCCCAAAGGCGTGGCGGTGCCCCGTGGCCCGCTGGCGATGCATTGCCAGGCGATCATGGCGTTGTACGAGATGGGCCCCGAGACCCGCGAGCTGTTGTTCATGTCGTTCGCCTTCGACGGAGCCCAGGAGCGCTGGCTGTCGACCTTGTGCGCCGGGGGTTGCCTGGTGCTGCGCGACGATAACCTGTGGACCGCCGAGCAGACCTGGGATGCCCTGCACGCCCATCGCATCGACATTGCGTGTTTCCCGCCGGCCTACCTCAAGCAGCTGGCCGAGTTCGCCGAGCAGGCCGGCAACCCGCCGCCGGTGCGGATCTACTGTTTCGGCGGCGATGCGGTGGCCGACGAAACCTTCGAACAGGTGCGCCGCAGCCTGCGCCCGCAATGGATCACCAACGGCTACGGCCCCACCGAAACGGTGGTCACGCCGATGCTGTGGAAGGCGGGCGCCGATCAACGCTGCCTGGCGGCTTATGCGCCGATCGGCCAGCGGGTGGGCAACCGCAGCCTGTATGTGCTCGACGCCCAGCTGGACCCTGTGCCCGACGGCGTGCCGGGCGAGTTGTACATTGGCGGTGAAGGCCTGGCGCGCGGTTACCACCAACGCCCCGGGCTGACCGCCGAGCGCTTTGTGGCCAGCCCGTTCGAGGCCGGCGGGCGCTTGTATCGCAGCGGTGACCTGGTGCGCCGCCGCGACGATGGCGTGATCGACTACCTGGGCCGCCTGGACCACCAGGTGAAGATTCGTGGTTTTCGCATCGAACTGGGCGAGATCGAAGCGCGCCTGCGCGGCTTGACAGGGGTCAGCGATACCCTGGTGCTGGCCCGCGAGAGCGCGGCGGGCAAGCGCCTGGTCGGCTATGTGCTGGGTGCCCCCGGGCTGGCTGCCGAGGCCCTGCGCGAAGCGTTGCGCGAGCAGTTGCCGGACTACATGGTGCCGGCGCAGATCATCCGGCTGGATGCCTGGCCGCTTAACCCGGCTGGCAAGATCGACCGCCTGGCGCTGCCTGACGCGGACTTTAGTGCCAAGACCTACGTGGCCCCGCGCAATGCCCTGGAACGGTTGCTGGCGCAGATCTGGGGCGACGTGCTGGAAGTCGAGCAGGTCGGCATCACCGACAACTTCTTTGAACTGGGCGGCGATTCGCTGCGCACGCTCAAGGTGTTGAGCAAGGTGCGCAGCCAGGTGCAGCAGCCGTTCGAGCTGAAGCTGCGCGACATGCTGGCGCGGCCGACCATCGCCCAGTTGTCCGGTTACGAGGAGCGCGTCGGTGAGCTGGACCCGCTGCTGGCGCTGAATGCCGGTGGCGGCCACTTGCCGGTGCTGTTCTGCCTGCATGCCGGCTTCGGCACGGTGTTCGACTACGAGCCGCTGGCCCGGCGCCTGGAGGGGCGTTACCGGGTATTCGGCCTGCAATGCCGGATGCTGCTCGACCGCGACTGGCAGGACGACAACCTGGCCGGCATGGCCATCGACTATGCCCAGTACGTTCGCCAGCGCCAGCCCCAGGGGCCGTATCACCTGCTCGGCTGGTCGCTGGGTGGCAGCCTGGCATTGCTGGTGGCGGCGGAGCTGGAAAAGCAGGGCCAGGTGGTGGAGTTCCTCGGCCTGGTGGACAGCTTCATCCCGTATGCCCAGGCGCCGGTGGATGACGACTGGCGCGATGACCTGCCTGCGTTCCTCGGCCAGACCTGCGGTGTCAGCGTGGCGCGTGATGGCCTGCCGGCCGGCGAGCCAGGCCTCGACGAGTTGGCGGGGCTGTTCGATGGCCTGCTGGGCGGGCGCGCTGGCGAGGGCTTCGCTGCCGACGAGCTGGCCCGTGCCTACCAGGTGGGGCTGCGCCTGAAGGCGTTGTCGCGCCAGGCACTGGTGCTGCCGCGTACCGAATGCGCGGCCGAGCTGTGGTGGCGAGGCGACTTGCCGGCTGAGCTGGTAGAGGGCTTCGAGGCTGGCCTGCAGTGCGCCCCGGCCAACCCTCGGGTGGCTGCCGGTCACTACGACATGCTCGCCGAAGCGGGCTTGCTCGAACAGCTGCAGCAGCGCCTGGAGCGCCTGGTGCAGCTCTAGCGCCAGGCTTGTTTCACTGTGCGGCGGGGCCAGGTGGCCCCGCTTTTTTCGTTTGATTCGACAGGCCCTGGAGAACCCCATGACCTTGCATTCCGATCTGTCCGCCTTTCTCGAACTGGTCGAGTTCGGCCGCCTCAGCGGCAAGAGCCGGGCGTTGCATGAACAACCCCTGGCGCAGGCGCGCAGCGACTTCGAGGCTTCTTCGCTGATCCTTGACCCCAACCCGCCGGGGGCGGTGCAGGTGCAGACACTGCAACTGCCAACCCGCGACGGCGCGCACCTGCCGGCGCGGCTTTACCGCGCCGCAGGCCAGGGGCGCGACCCGCTGCCGGTGATCCTCTACCTGCACGGCGGCGGCTATGTGGTGGGCAGCCTCGATTCCCACGATTCGGTGTGCCGGCGCCTGGCGCTGGACGGGCGTTTTGCGGTGCTTGCCCCGGCGTATCGGCTGGCGCCGGAATGGCCCTTCCCGACCGCAGTGCTGGATGCCGAGGACAGCCTCAAGGCGCTGCCTGGGCTGGCCGGTTCTCTGGGGCTGGACCTGGAGCGGGTGGCCCTGGCCGGTGATAGCGCCGGCGCGACCCTGGCCACGGTGCTGGCCATGACGGCCGCCCGGGAGCCGCAGGCGTTGGGCGTGAAGCCTTACGCGCAGTTGCTGTTCTACCCGGTGGCCGATATCAGCGTGGCCCGTGACTCGCACCGTCGCTACGCCGAAGGCTATCTGCTGGAGAGCGCGACGCTGGAATGGTTCTATCAGCACTACGTTAGCGATGATGCGCAACGCCTGGACTGGCGGGTCTCGCCGCTGCTTGCCGAGGCCGGGCAGGTAATGGCCCCGGCCTATGTCGCCGTGGCCGGCCACGACCCGCTGCGCGACGAGGGCCTGGCCTACGCCGAGCGCCTGCGCGCCGATGGCACGGCGGTGAGCTTGCGGGTGGAGGAGGGGTTGTCCCACGACTTCCTGCGCATGGGCGGCATCGTTGCCGAAGTGCAGGGCATCTATGACCAGGCGCTGGATTGGCTTGAGCGCCAGGGCTGAGCCGGGGGGCGATGGTGCGGCCCTGTCAGTTAACTGAATTGGGGCCGCTGTGCGGCCCTTCGCGGGCAAGCCCGCTCCCACAGGGGACGCGCAAGGTTTCAAGCTGGCGCTGTACCTGTGGGAGATTACCCAGCCCTTTCGGGCTGCGCTTTCGCGCAGAAAACTGATCTCGCAGATGCGCCACGGCCGCTTCCCACAGAGACCGTGTTAAATCCATGAGTTGTAGTTTGTTCTACAAGAGCCCACTCAGCCTCGTAGGCTGCGCTGTCGCGTAGGGAACGGCTCTCGTAGAGCATCACGGCCCCTGTGGGAGCAACTGTCTTGCGCTGCCTGAACCGGCCTCATCGCCGGCAAGCCGGCTCCTACAGGTACAATGCAGGCTTGAAGCTTATGAGGTCCCTGTGGGAGCGGCTTTAGCCGCGAAGCAGGCGCCGCGCTAGATGGCACCGGCTTCGCCGGTGTTCGCGGCTGAAGCCGCTCCCACAGAATCTTGTGATTTGTTCCATAGGAGCGGGCTTGCCCGCGAAGGGCTGCAAAGCAGCCCCGTTTGTGACGCTAACTGACTGGCATTAACCCAACCGCGTGAGTCAGAACTCGTAACGGGTGGTGATCAGGAAGTTGCGCGGGTTGCCGTAGGAGGCGCTGTAGAAGTTGTCGTCCAGGGAGCTGTAGTACTTCTTGTCGAACAGGTTGTCGACGGTGGCCGTGGCCGACAGTTTCGGGGTGAACTGGTAGCGGGCCATCAGGCTGGCAACGGCGTAGTCGCCCTGCTTGACCGTGACCGGGCTGTTCAGGCGCCAGTTGTCGACGGTGAAGTGCATGCCGCTCTGCCAGTTCACGCCGCCGCCCACGGTGAGCTTGTCCAGTTCGCCGGGCAGTTGATAGGTGGTCCATACCTTGAACAGGTCGGTGGGGATGGTGGTCTTGACGCGCTCGCCATCTTTGTCCTTGACCCGCGAGTAGGTATAGCTCGCCAACAGGTTCCAGCCTGGAGCCAGCTCGCCGCTGATCTCCATGTCGATACCCTTGGTCGTGGTCTTTTCGGGCTTGTAGGCGGTGACGATGCCACCGGTGCCTTCGACCGTGCCGTCGGGAATGGCGTCGTTGTCCAGCTTGACCTCGAACACGGCGATGGCGGTGTTCAGGCGGCCACCGAAATACTCGCTCTTCAGGCCGATCTCGTAGTTGTCGCCTTCACGCGGGTCGAGCAGCTTGCCTTGCTGGGTGCGATAGGGCATTGGCTTGAAGATGCTGGTGTAGCTGGCGTACACCGAATGCACGTCGTTGAGGTCGTAGACCACCCCGGCATAGGGGGTGACCTCACCGGAGACCTTGACCGAGTCGTCGGTGTCGTACGGTTGCAGGTTGGCCACGTGGTATTTGAACGACGCGTCGTACTTGTAGTCGCTGACCCGCGCACCGAGGATCACCGACAGGTCGTCGGTGGGTTTCAGGCGGGTGGCCAGGTAAGCGCCGGTCTGGCGCTGGTCGATATCATCGTCTTCGCGGTTGAAGTTGTACGAGGCAACCGGCGCGTAGTTGTTCCAGTCCCAGACGTTGACCGGCTTGCCGCTGACGCCGTTGTTGCTGGTGCCGTTGGCCAGCAGGTTGCCATAGCCGTTGCGCCGGTTCTCGTAGCTCTGGTAGTTGAAACCCATCACCAGTTCGTGTTCGCGGCCGAGCATCTCGAACGGGCCGCTGAGCATGATGTCGATGCCGCGCTGCTTCTGGGTGTTGTCACCCTTGGTGGCGGTGTAGCTCAGGCCGCTGCCGGTGCTCGGGTTGAGAAAACCGGTGGTGGTGCCGACGATGATCGAGTCGTAGTCGCGGGTGCCGTACAGGTAGTTGGCGCCGACTTTCAGGGTCCAGTCGTTGGCGAGCTTCTGTTCCACCGAGGCGAAGGTGTTGACCGACTCCTGGCGGTTGGTGCTGTCGCGGCTGGCGCCGTTGTACGAGCGCGGCATGTTGTACTGGAAACCGTTGCCGCCGACGCTGCCCACCACCGGCAGGCCGGTGGTGGAGAAGCCGCGCGGGTCACTGTTGAGGTACTCGACGCCCAGGGTGAACAGGGTGTCGGGGGTCAGGTCCATCTCGGTCACGCCGTAGACGATGGTTTTTTCCTGTTGCAGGTGGTCGGTGAAGCTGTTGCCCTGCTGGTAAGCCGCCACCGCGCGGCCACGGATGGCGCCGTTGTCGGTCAGCGGCCCGGACACGTCGACTTCGGTGCGGTACAGGTCCCAGGAGCCGAGGCCGGCGCTGATGTGGCCCTGGAAGGTGCTGGTGGGCTTCTTGCGCACCAGGTTCACCGTGCCCGATGGGTCGCCGGTACCGCTCATCAGGCCGGTGGCGCCGCGCACCACTTCGACGCGGTCGTAGATGGCCATGTCCGACAGCGCCTGGGGCAGCGCCTGGCTGAAGGCGAACGAGGTGGTCGGCATGCCGTCGTACTGATAGTTGTCGATGGCAAGGCCGCGGGAGAACACGTACAGGCGGTCACTGCCCGGGCTCTGCACGCTGAGGCCGGGGGTCTGTTCGAGCACCTGGCCGATGCTGCGCAGGTTCTGGTCCTGCATGCGCTGGTTGGTCATCACACTGACCGACTGCGGGGTTTCGCGCAGGCTCAGGTTGAGCTTGGTGGCGGTGTTGGTCTGGCCGGTGGTGTACGAGCCGGTGCCTTCGGTGGTGCTGCCCAGGCCGGTGCCGGCGATGGTGGTGGTGCCGAGCTCTACAGAGCTCGACGGGCCGCGACCACTGATGGTCAGGGTGTCGCCATCGAGGTTGTAGCGCAGGTTATTGCCGCCGAGCAGGGTGCGGATTGCCGTCTCGGTGTCCAGACGGCCGTGCAGCGCGCTGCTGCGCAGGTTGCTGACGTCGTCGGGGCTGAACAGCAACTGCACGTTGGCCTGCTGGCCGAACTGCTGCAGCGCGCGCGCCAGGGGCTGCGCAGGGATATCGAAAGCCGCTTCGCTGGCCTGTACATGGGCGCTGAGCGGCAAGCTCATGGCCAGCGCCAGGGCCGGCGCGAGCTGCGGGTTGGAAAACAGGCGGCGGGCCTTGAGGGCCTTGGCCAGGGGGCTCAAAACGTGCTTGGACATGTCGGGCGATGCTCGTGCGTTGGCAGATTGTTGGGAATGATTTTTATTACTGTGAGTGAGACGTGCTCGACCGCACAAACCGGAAAAAATTTTCCGGTCGGCGGCGAATGGGCGAGGGGTCAGGCGGGTAGTGCTTCGCTGACGAGCTTGCCGGCCTTCAGGCGTACCAGCTGGTCGGCGATGTCGAAGTAGCGATCGTCGTGGGAGATGACGATGATGGTCTTGCCCAGGCGTTTGAGGTCGGGGAGCAGTTCGGTATAGAACACCCGGCGGAAGGTCGGGTCCTGGTCGGCGGCCCATTCATCGAACACCAGCACCGGGCGCTCTTCCAGCCAGGCGTTGAGCAGCGCCAGGCGCTTGCGCTGGCCGGTGGACAGGTCGGTGGTGGTGAACACCCCGTCGCGCACGCTGACCTTGTGGTCGATCTCCAGGCGGCGCAGGTAGCGGTCGGCGTCTTCGGGGATGCGGGTATCGCCCTGCACCACATCGTCGAACAGGTAGTAGTCGGCGAAGATGGTGGTGAACAGTTGCCGGTAGTCGTCGCGGGTCTGCGCCACCACCGGCTCGCCATTGAGCACGATATGCCCGCCTTGCGGTGCATACAGCCCCAGCAGCAGCTTGATCAGGGTGGTCTTGCCGCAGCCGTTGTCGCCGACGATGAACACGATCTCGCCGGCCTCGATGCTCAGGTTCACCGGGCCAAGGCTGAACGGCTGGGCACCTGGTACCGGCGGGAAGGCATAGGTTACCTGCTGCAGTTCGAGGCGGGTGACCGGGCTTGCGGGTGCGGTGGGGGCGTCGAGCAGCAGGTGCGGCTCGGGCGAGTTGAACTGGCGCGACAGCTCGGCGATGCGGCGGAAGGCGATCTGTGCACGACCGACCACTGGCAGCGCGCCGATCAGGTTGTCCAGCGGCCCTTTCATGTACAGCAGCACCAGCACGAAGCCGCTCATGGCGGCCTGGTTCTGCGCCGGCCACAGCGACTGCATGGCCAGTGCTGCACCAATCACCACGAAGAACAGCATCGAGCCGAAGCTCTTGGCCACCACGAAGGTGTTGATCGAGCGTATCTGGGTCTGGCAGATGCGTTCGGCGGTGCCCTGGATGCCCTGCTGGAACATGCGCTGGCGGCGTGGCCTGTGGATGCGCAGCTCCTTGGCCCCGGCGGCGATGGCGTTGTAGTACTTCTGCAGCTCGTCCTCGGCCTCGCGTGCCGCCTCGAAGCCTTTGAGGCCACGGTTGCGGGCGATGAACTGGATCACCGTGCCGACGCCGATGGCCACCACCACCATCAGGAACATCGGCCAGGACAGCATGGCCAGGTAGCCCAGGCAGCCGAGCACCACGGTCAAGGCAATGGCCAGCGGGGCGAAGGCGAAGGCGAAGTCACTGATGGTATCGACATCGTGGGTCAGCACCGGGATCAACCGGTGGCTGCGGTAGCGCTCGATCTGCTCGATGGGGGCGGCCAGCACCTTCTCGCCGAGCGTCTTGCGCAGCCGGGCGATGATGTGCTGGCCGACGTGGTTGGTGCCGATATCCGAGCAGATGGTGCTGAGCAACGCCAGCAGGCATAGCCCGGCAAAACCCAGGACCACGCCCTGGGTCAGGCCTTGCTCGCTGTGCAGGGCGGCGTTGATGGTCGCCAGCAGCGTGGTGACGCTGATGCCGCCGACCATGCCCAGCAGTACGGAGAGCGCCACCACCGGCCAGAACGGCCGGAGCAGGCCGAACAGGTCGGCCAGGGCGCTACGAGGTTGACGGGTCATGAAGGGTACTCGCTTCAGGCGTTGATGAGGTCGGTGGCCGGGCGCGCCTCACGGGTCTTGCCCAGGTGCTGGTAGAGCGAGTGGCTGATCTCGTCGGCGCGGGCCGGCAATACCGACAGCAGGGTGTCGCTCAGGCCGTGGCTGGTTTCGCAGAACCCTTGCAGGTAGACGCCGGCGCGCAGGGCAGGCTGGCCCAGGGCGCGGTAGTCGCGGTCCACTTCGTAGTCCTGCAGGTAGGGTTCAAGGGCTGCCAGCAGGTCGCGGTGCGAGCGACGCTCGTAGCCGGTGGCAAGAATCACCGCGTCGTAGCGGTGGGTCTGGTCCTTGCCGGTGGCGTGGTCGCGCACGGTCAGCTCGATGCCCTCGACGCTGGCGTTGACGGCTTCTACCGCGCGGCGGCAGAGCACCTGGTGGCGGTACTGGTGGGAGACCTTCTGGCGATAGAGGATGGCGTAGATCCGTTCGATCAGGTCGATGTCGACCACCGAGTAGTTGGTGTTGTGGTACTCCTCGATCAGTTTCTCGCGGCCTTGCGGGTTCTGGCTGAACACCAGGTCGGTGTACTCGGGGGCGAAGATCTCGTTGACGAACGGGCTGTCATCGGCCGGCTTGAGCGCGGTCGAGCGCAGGATCATGTCGACCTTGACCGAGGGGTAGCTGTCGTTGAGGTCGATGAAGGCTTCGGCGGCGCTTTGCCCCGAGCCGATGATGGCGATGCGCATGGGCTGGCCGCTGGCGCAGGGCAGTTGCTGCAGCGCTGCGAGGTACTGGGAGTGGTGGAACACGCGCTTGTCATGGCGCAAGGGCGCGAACACCTTGGGGATGCGTGGCGAACCGCCGCTGCCGACCACCACCGAGCGGGTCAGGCGCGCATGTTCGCGGCCCTGGGCATCGCGGGATATCACCCGCAGGGTGTCGATGTGGCCGTTGTTCAGCACCGGCTCCACACGCAACACCTCCTCGCCGTATTTGGCCTGGCTGGTGAAGTGTTCGGCCACCCAGCGCAGGTAGTCGTTGAACTCCAGACGGCAGGGGTAGAAGGTGCCGAGGTTGACGAAGTCGATCAGGCGGCCCTGGTTGTGCAGGTAGTTGACGAAGCTGTAGGGGCTGGTGGGATTGCGCAGCGATACCAGGTCCTTGAGGAACGAAATCTGCAGTTCGCTCTGGGTGGCCAGGGTGTTGCCGTGCCAGCGGTAGTCCTGCTGCTTGTCGATGAACAGGGCGTCGAGCGTCTGGCCGCTGCTGATGGCTTTCTCTTCCAGGGCAATGGCCAGGGCCAGGTTGGAAGGGCCGAAGCCTACGCTGATCAGGTCGTGGAGCGTGTCGTGCGAAGTCGTCTGGCTCATGTCGTCGATTCCTTGAGTGGGTAGCCTTGCAAAGGCGCGCGCGGGGCCGTCTGGCACTGGGTGGCGTGGTCACGCGGCAAAGGGGGCCAGGCGCCTGCGGGGCGGCCTGGGACCTTTTCTTGGAACGAGTGGAGGGTGGGGGAATTTAGCGGCCGGACGTGGCCGTCCGGCGCTTGGCGGCAATTACAGTTCGCGGACCACGCGCAGGCCCAGCCAGTCGCCACGGATGTCCGGGTTGCGGGTATTGCGGTTGCCCGAGCGGGAGAAGATCGGCGCTTCGCTCCAGTCGTTACCGCGTATTTGCCGGGTCTTGCAGTCGCCGCCGGCAAGGCCTGTGGTCCAGGCGCTGCCGTCACTCGGGGCGCCTTCGTAGTTGGGGCTCCAGCAGTCGGCCAGCCATTCGTAGACATTGCCATGCATGTCATACATGCCGAAGGCGTTGGCCGGGTAGCTGCCTGCCGGCGAGGTGTAGCTGAAACCGTCCTTGGGGCCGTAGGTGTTGGCATGGCGGCTGATCTGGTAATCCTCGCCAGGGTCCATCGGGAACGGGAACGGCCCGCTGCTGCCGGCACGGGCGGCGTACTCGCGCTCGGCCTCGCTGACCATGCGGTAGTGCTTGCCGGTTTTCTTCGACAGCCAGGCGACGTAGCCCTGGACATCGGCAAAGCTCATGCACACGGCTGGCTGGCGTGGGCCTTGCGGGTAGCTCGGCTTGCTGGCGGTGCAGCGGCGCCCGGGGCGGTCGTCGCCATCGGCGATCCGTGCGCCGCTCTGTTTCAGGTAGCTGTCCCACTCGGCGGCGGTGACCTGGAAGCGGCTCATGGCGAACGCTTTGGCAAAGGTCACGGTGTGCACCGGGCCTTCGTCGTCCTGGCGGCCGAGTTCATTTTCGGGGGTGCCCATCTGGAAGCTGCCGGCAGGCAGCACGACCATTTCCGGGCAGGCGGCCTTGCAGTCGCGAAAGACCGTGCCGGGCTTGTTGTCGGCGGCCAGCGCCGGCAGGCTGCAGGCGGCCAGCACGGCGGCCAGGGTCAGGCGGTGTAGAGGTCGGTTCATGAAGGGTGCCTTGTCAGAGTTGCTGGGTGAGCAGGGTCATGGCCCGGTCGATCTGCTGCTCGTCGTTGAGCAGGCCAGGGGCGAAGCGCACTACCGGGCCTGCGTCGCGGTCGACGGCATCGACCATGACCTTGTTGGCGATCAGGTGGGCAGCCACCGCGTCGGCGTCGCGGTCCTTGATGCGCAGGAAGGTGAAACCTGCGGAGAATTCGCGGCTTCTGGGCGTCACCAGCTCGATGGCGCGGTGTTCGCCCAGGCGCTCCTTGAGGTAGTCGTTGAGCTGGTGGATGCGCGCCTGGACATCGGCCTTGCCCAGGCTCAGGTGCAGTTCGAAGGCCTTGCCCAGCGCCCAGCGATGTTCGAAGGCGTGGTAGCCGCCGGGGGTCATGATGGTGCCGAAGTCCTCGTTGCGCGAGAAGGTGGCGAAGGTCGGGGTCAGGTGCTGCATCTGCTCGGAAGCTGCGCAGATGATGCCGGTGCCGCGCGGGCCGAACATCCACTTGTGGGTGCCGGCGATGAAGTAGTCGCAGTTGAAGTCGGCGAAGCGCTGGTCCTCCACACCGAAGCCATGCACACCGTCGACTACGTAGATAATGCGCTCGGCTTCTTCGCGGTTGCGGTTGTGCTGGCGCACCAGCTCGCCGATCGCGCCCACCGGCAGTTTGACGCCGCTGCCGGAGTGTACCCAGGTCATGCCCAGCACCCGGGTCTGCGGGCGGATCTGCTGGTCGATCAGCGTCAGTACGCGGTCGGTGGAGACTTCGCGCGGGGTGTCGAACAGGCGTAGCTTGCGCACCTGGGTGCCTTGCTGGCGTTGGCGGAAGGCCAGGCAGTTGCGGGTCGAATAGTGTTCGTGTTCGGTGGTGAGGATTTCCTGGTGCGGCGCGACGTGCAGGCCGCCGTAGATCATGCCGAGGCCTTCGGTGGTGCTGCCGGTGAGGGCGACCTGCCGGGGGCGCACGCCCAGGTAACGGCCCGCCCACTCGCGCACCTGGTCTTCGCGTTGCCACTCGTACTGGCTGTCCCAGTCCATGCATTGCGCCGGGTTGTGGTCGAGGATGGCGCGGTAGCGGTCGATCTCGTCCTGCACCGGCCGTGGGTGGGCAGTGACCAGAAAGTTGGCGAAATGCGCAATGTCGGGGGCCAGCGGGAACAGGCTGCGCAGCTGTTGCCACTTGTTCGCACCGCCCGCGGTGGGCGAGCCCGCAGTCGCGGCGAGGGCGCCTGGCAGCAGCGGCAGGCTGGCGGCAAACAGGCCGGCCTGCTTGAGGAAGGTGCGCCGGTCAGTCATGGCGGGCCACCTGGTCAGGGGCCTGGCGCTGCGCCACCGGTGTGGCGGCTTTCTGCACTTCGCCCCAGACCCGCAGGAAGTTGCCGGCCCACAGCTTGGCGATGTCGGTTTCGGAATAGCCGCGGGTCAGCAGCTCGGCGGTGACATTGCGGATGTCGCCGACGTTCATGAAGCCTTCGACGCCGCCGCCATCGTTGAAGTCGGAGCTGATACCGACGTGGTCGATACCCATCTTTTTCACGGCGTAGTCAATTGCGTCAACGTACTCCTTCAGGCCTGCCCGCGGTTCCTGGTCGACGATGTCGTAGAGGCTGCCGGCGTATTCACCGAAGCGCGACTCGGGCCAGATGGCGATGATCGGATCGCCCGGCATCAGGGCGTTGGCCAGGCCATGCAGGGGTTGCAGGTCGAAGCGCGCGCGCAGGGCCTCGAGCTTGTCCAAAGTGGGTTTGCTCAGCGGCTTGACGTAGGTGGGGAAGGCCACCACCTGCAGCACGCCGCCGCTGGCCTTGATCAGTTGCATCTCCTTGTCGGAGAGGTTGCGCGGAATGTCCACCAGCGCCCGGGGCGCCGAGTGCGAGGCCACGAACGGTGCCCGGCTAAGGCGCGCGACATCTTCCAGGGCCAGGGTCGACATTTGCGAGACGTCGATGATCACCCCCAGCTCGTTGAGGCGCTTGACTGCCTGCTCGCCCAGTGGCGACAGGCCGCCGAGGGCGTCGGGGGTGTCGTTGAAGAAGGGCAGTGGCCGCGACGAGTCGGCCCAGGGGTTGTTGGCCACATAGCTGAAGCCGAACATGCGCATGCCGCGCTTGGCCCACAGGTCGAGCTGCGCCAGGTCGGTGCCCAGCGGGTAGGCGTTGAGCATGCTGATGAAGATGGCGAACTTGCCCTCGCCATTGAGCCGGCGGAAGTCCTCCGGGGTGTAGGCGATCCCGACCTGGTTGGGGAAATCGCGGGCCAGGCCGGTGATGATCTTGTAGCGCACCTCTTGTTGATGGCGAGCTTCGTCGACAAAACCCGGGGTGGGGCGGTGCGGTGCGTTGGGGCCGTTCCACAGCTCCGGCCAGCCGAAGATGGTCAGGGCGGCTCCGGACAGGCGCCCGCGTGCGGCCTTGGCCAGGTCGAACTGGCCGCGCCCGTCCTTGTCCGCTTCGTAGCCTTCGCCACCATAAGCCAGGGGCACGGTGATATGGCTGTCGAAAGACAACATGTGCTCGTGCAGCGCGTTAGCCTGTTGCACGATCTTGCGCGGGTAGCCGGCATTCTGCTTCCAGTAGAAATAGCCGGCGGCGGCGCTGCCTGCGGCGACCGCCAGGGCCAGGGACAGGCCGATATACAGGGCTTTGCGGGAACGGGTCTTGGTCATTGCCATCTCGTTGCAGGGCTGATCGGGGCGAACCTGGCGCCGGGCGAAAAGGGGCGGACAGGGCTCGGGTATCAGGTGGACGAGTAGCGGGGCGGCAAATTTATCGGGGCTTTGTGTTAAAGAATGTTGCGCTGCTGCCGATAGGGCGGTTATCGAAAGGACCCATCTTCTAGAGGATCAGGGACATGGCAGGTATCAGCGCAATCACCATCAACTCCGCGGCCACCCAGGCCAGCACTTCGACCGCCACCCAGGCAAGCGAAGACATCACCAAGGGCGTCAAGGCCGACATGGGCCAGGTGACCACCGGCAAGAGCGCCGCAGCTGGCGGCAAGGCCGAGGCATCCGACAGCGACAGCAGCGAGTCGGTCGAGGTCAAGACCCTGCGTGAACTGATCAAGCAGTTGCAAAAGCAACTGGCTGATGAGCAGAAGCAACTGGCCGCGTTGATGGCGAAGGCCGGCGACGACCCTGCCAAGCAGGCCCAGGTGGCGGCCAAGCAATCGAGCATCGCCACCCTGACCGGCCAACTGCTGGCCGCTACCGGCAAGTTGCTCGAAGCCTTGACCAAGGACGGCGGCAGCAGCGCCGGCAGCGTGGTCGACACCCAGGCCTGAGTTGGCCTGACCTGGCGCCATCGCCGGCAAGCCGGCTCCTACAACGGATCGCACGACCCTGTAGGAGCCGGCTTGCCGGCGATGGGGCCTTTGAAGGTTACTCCCCACCCCCGTTGGCCAATGCCTGGTTCACCGCCAGCCAACCATTGACCGCCGTTTCGCCGGCCTCGGCGAACACCCGCTCCAGCAGTTTCACCTGCTCGCGACGCAGTGCCTGCTCCAGGCGCGCCCCTTCCTCGGTCAGCTCCAGCAGGCGCATGCGCTTGTCGGCCGCCGACGCCACGCTGTTCACCAGGCGCATTTCCATCAGCTGACGCAACGGCATGTTCAGCGCCTGCTTGCTCACCCCCAGCACGCCCAGCAACTCCTTCACGTTCAGGTTCGGATAACGGGCGATGAAAAACAGGATGCGTTGGTGCACCCGGCCCAGCCCTCGGCGCTCGAGCATCTCGTCGGGTTTGGCGGTGAACGCCTGGTAGCCGAAGAAAAAGGCTTCCATGGCCTGCTGCTGGCAGGCGGGGTTTTTAAGGTCAAGCATATTGACTTATCCGTGGTCGGCATCGTAGTTTCGGTCAAGCAGTTTGACGTATTTCTCCCACGCCTCGCTACCGGTGACCCCCATGGCTTTCTCCGAACGTGTCACGCGCCTCAAGAGTTCCCTGATCCGTGAAATCCTCGCTGCGGCCCAGCGCCCGGGGGTGATGTCGTTTGCCGGCGGCCTGCCGGCCGAGGCCATGTTGCCCAAGGTGCAGTGGCAGGACATGCCGGTGGGCATGGGCCAGTACGGCATGAGCGAGGGCGAGCCGGCCCTGCGCGAGGCCCTGGCGGCCGAGGCGCGGGCCCAGGGCATCGACTGCCAGGCCAGCCAGGTGCTGGTGCTCAGCGGCTCGCAGCAGGCCCTGGACCTGGCGGCCAAGCTGTACCTGGACAAGGGCACCCCGGTGTTGCTGGAGGCGCCGACCTACCTGGCCGCGTTGCAGAACTTCCAGCTGTTCGGCGCCGACTGCCTGGCGCTGCCGATGCAGGCCGATGGCCCGGACCTTGCGGCCATGCGCCAGCGCCTTGAACAGCAGCGCCCGGCATTCGTCTACCTGATTCCGACCTTCCAGAACCCTTCGGGCCTGCGCTACAGCCAGGCCAAGCGCGAGGCGGTAGCGGCGTTGCTGGACGAGTTCGGCGTGACCCTGATCGAAGACGAGCCGTACCGCGAGCTGAGCTTTGACGGCGCCAGTGCCACGCCCATCGCCGGGCGCCTGCGCAAGGCCAGCTGGATCTACACAGGTACCGCTTCGAAAACGTTGCTGCCGGGCCTGCGGGTGGGTTACCTGATCGCCAGCCCCGACGTGTTCCCCTACCTGCTGCGCCTGAAACAGGCCGCCGACCTGCACACCAACCGCGTCGGCCAGTGGCAGGTGCTGCAGTGGCTGGGCAGTGAAAAGCACCAGCAGCACCTGGCGACCCTGCGCAGCTATTACCGGGGCCGGCGTGATGCGTTCCAGGACGCTTTGCACACGCATTTCGCCGACCTGGCCGAGTGGCAGGTACCTGAAGGCGGGCTGTTCTTCTGGCTGACTCTCAAACAGCCGCTGGACACCCGCACGCTGTTGCCGGCGGCGCTGGCGGTGGATGTGGCGTTCATGCCGGGGGAGGCGTTCTTTCCTGAGCCGGACCGGCACCTGGGGCATATGCGCCTGAACTTCAGCCATGTGCAGCCTGAGCTGCTGGACGAGGGGTTGCGGCGTTTGGCGCAGGTGGTGCGCGAGGGGTTGCAGGGCAGGGCGGCATAGGGGTTATGCCTGTTGCGGCCCTATCGCCGGCAAGCCGGCTCCTACAGGGTGTGGTGCTGGCTTGCGAACGGGCATTTCTGGGCCATTCTTGAACCAGCCAACCCAAGGAGGAACAGGCATGTCCAAGCTCCGCTTCATCCCCGCCATGCTGCTGGGCGCCATGGCCCTGGCGCTGACCGCCTGCAGCAGCATCGATGCGCACACCACCGAATACGTCGGCGCCCCGCACCCGGCGCCGACCGCGCCGGGCAACGTCGAGATCCTGCGCAGCGAACCCACCCGGCCCCATGTGCGCCTGGGCGAAATTCTGGTCAGCGCCGGCACCGAGCCGGCGGCGTCGGTCAACGAGATCGAGCAGAAGCTGCGCAGCGAGGCGGCGGCTATCGGTGGCGATGCGGTGGTGGTGGTTTACGACCGTATTCAGCCGGTAGCCGCCTATGTGCGCGGGCCGATGTGGGACCGGGACATCGAGTCGGTGGAAGGGCGCAAGTTGAAGGGGATCGTCATTCGTTATACGCGGTGAGGCGGCGGTCAGCGGTTGCCCCCACAAGCCTCAATACAAAGGCGTTTCTGGCAAGGGCTTCCAGGCCGAGGCAGGTTTTTCGATTTCGCGCAGAATGTCTGCAGTCGGTACCCACATCGAATGGCTGAAGTAGATCTTGTAGATGAAGTTGGCGATCCGCGCCTTGCACGGCACCGACTCCCGCTGGGCCAGCATGTGCCTGAGTTCGGCGCTGTCGAGGTCGCGCTGTGAGCCACCCTCGTCGAGCGTCAGGCTGAGGCTGCCTCGGGTGGCGAACAGGTAAGGTGGGCCGGGCGTGCGGCCTTTGCCACCGATATCGCCCCAGAAGGACTTTTCGATCTCGTGGTCTGCGCTGAACAGCGGATCACCGTCCAGCGAGCAGATCAGAAAATTGGTGATCTGGCCGGTGCCTCGGTCGTCGACGAGGACATTCAAAAGGTCCATGTCGGCGTTGTAGTGGATGACATAGTCATTGCTGCCAATGCGCTCGATGTCCAGATAGGTCAGGTGGGCTTTGGGCCTTCCGGATTCGCAGGCGCAGAGCAGCAGCAGGGTGGCGATCAGGAGTGGGCGCATCAACATCCGGCAGGCTCTTTTTACGTAGTGTCAGAGGGGTGAGTCAGCTCGTGTTGGCGAGGCTGGCCCCCGTTGGCGATTTGCACGATTTTGGCTTTCGAGTGGCGTTTTTCGGCGTCTCAGTATTTGAGTTCAGGTGGCAGGTACTCACTGCCGGCGCCTTTTATCCAGATGCGGGGCTCTCTTTCAACTTCTTTAATGATATCTCTGGTCGGGATCTTTAGCGGGTTGGAGTAATAAGCCTTGTAGCCGAATACTGTGATTGAAACAGTGCAGGAAATTTCATCGCGCTCGCGCAGAAGACGGCTCAACTCCTCCAGGGGTAGCGGTCGGCTGCTACTTTTTTCATTGTAATTCAGGTCAAATGTGCTCAGTGTTTGAAAAATGTAAGGTGGTCCCGGTGTTTTTCCGCTTATGCCGATCACGCCTGACAGCGTTCTTTCAATCATGTGCTCAACGGTGAAATCTGGATCTCCGTCCACAGCGCAGGTAAGCAGTGTCGCGAGTTGCCCATCGCCTGCTGCGCGGTCGAACACATTGAGCAGGTCCATGTCGGAACTGTAGGTGATCACGTACAAGCCGAGGTTGACCCGCTCGAATTTGAGGTAGGTCAGTTGGGCCTTTGGCTGGGGTGGGGTGCGTTCGCAGCCAGAGCACAAGACCGCCAGCAAACACAACAGCAAGGTACGCGTCATCGCGAAAATACAACGGAGGCGTTCAGGCCATTGATGAGCGCCTGCCCCTCGGTAATCGGGCTGCCACAGGCTGATGTATCGCTCAGGCGGGCGGCGCCCACGCCTTCGATGATCACGTTGGCAGATGCGCTGGTGAGCGGATTGGTGACATGCCCAGGGATCGGGCAGGCGGTAGGGTCATTCAGGCGTGCAGCGGGTTTACCACTCATTCGAAGATCCTTTTCATTTCACGTGTGCGGCAGCGCACGCGCCCGGCATTGTGGCCGCACCCGGTGGCCGGTCCGGGCTGGAGGGTGCAGTGCATCAACGACGTCCATGTTGTTTTGCGCGGCGGATTTTGCCGCAACTGGCATTGCTGCTCAACCCGCCTGTCAGGGGCGCGGCCGGGCGCCGAACACCCGCCAACACTTCCTGGCAAAAATCCCGGATAATGCCGGCCATTTTCCGCCCCGCTTCCTGGTACCCCTTCGCATGGAAATCAAGGTCAATTTTCTCGACAACCTTCGTCTCGAAGCCAAGTTCGACGACTTCACGGTGATCGCCGACCAGCCGATCCGCTACAAGGGCGACGGCTCGGCGCCGGGGCCGTTCGACTACTTCCTGGCGTCCTCGGCGCTGTGCGCGGCGTACTTCGTCAAGCTGTACTGCCAGACCCGCGACATCCCCACCGAGAACATTCGCCTATCGCAGAACAACATCGTCGACCCGGAGAACCGCTACAACCAGATCTTCAAGATCCAGGTCGAGCTGCCCGAGGACATCAGCGAGAAGGACCGCCAGGGCATCCTGCGTTCCATCGACCGCTGCACGGTGAAGAAGGTGGTGCAGACCGGCCCTGAGTTCATCATCGAGCAGGTCGACAACCTCGACGCCGACGCCCAGGCGCTGCTGATGCCGGTGTCCGACAGCCAGACCCTGATCGCCGGCAAGGACCTGCCGCTGGAGCAGACCATCGCCAACATGTCGGCGATCCTCGCAGGGCTCGGGATGAAGATCGAGATCGCTTCGTGGCGCAACATCGTGCCCAACGTGTGGTCGCTGCATGTGCGCGACGCGCAGTCGCCGATGTGCTTCACCAACGGCAAGGGCGCCACCAAGGAGGCCGCGCTGGCCTCGGCGCTGGGCGAGTTCATCGAGCGCTTGAACTGCAACTTCTTCTACAACGACCAGTTCTGGGGCGAGGACATCGCCAACGCGCCGTTCGTGCACTACCCGAACGAGCAGTGGTTCCTGCCCGGCCCGAAGGACGCGCTGCCGGCGGAGATTCTCGACGAGTACTGCCTGGAGATCTTCAACCCGGACGGCGAGCTGCGTGGCTCGCACTTGTACGACACCAACTCGGGCAACAAGGCGCGTGGCATCTGTTCGCTGCCGTTCGTGCGCCAGTCGGACGGCGAGACGGTGTACTTCCCGTCCAACCTGATCGAGAACCTGTACCTGAGCAACGGCATGAGCGCCGGCAATACCCTGGCCGAGGCCCAGGTGCAGTGCCTGTCGGAGATTTTCGAACGGGCGGTGAAGCGCGAAATCCTCGAGGGCGAGCTGTGCCTGCCGGACGTACCGCAAGAGGTGCTGGCCAAGTACCCGGGCATCGTTGCCGGCATTCAGGGGCTGGAGGAGCAGGGCTTCCCGGTGCTGGTCAAGGATGCTTCGCTGGGCGGTGAATTCCCGGTGATGTGCGTGACCCTGATGAACCCGCGCACCGGTGGCGTGTTCGCTTCGTTCGGCGCCCACCCAAGCTTCGAGGTGGCGCTGGAGCGCAGCCTCACCGAACTGCTGCAGGGGCGTAGCTTCGAGGGCTTGAACGACCTGCCGCAGCCGACCTTCGACAGCCTGGCGCTGACCGAGCCGAACAACTTCGTCGAGCACTTCATCGACTCCAGCGGTGTGGTGTCGTGGCGCTTCTTTGGTGCCAGGCCCGACTTCGAGTTCGTCGAGTGGGACTTCTCGGGCGAGGGCCAGGACTCCAACGTGCAGGAGGCGCAGACGTTGTTCGGCATCCTCGAGGAGCAGGGCAAGGAGGTGTACATGGCGGTTTACACCGACCTGGGCGCCACGGCTTGCCGCATTCTGGTGCCGGGTTATTCGGAGATCTACCCGGTGGAGGACCTGATCTGGGACAACACCAACCGGGCGCTGGAATTCCGCAGTGACATCCTCAACCTGCACAAGCTCGACAACCGCAACCTGAAACTGTTGCTCAAGCGCCTGGACAACGCCGAGGTGGACGATTACACCACCATCACCACGCTGATTGGCGTGGAGTTCGACGACAACACGGTGTGGGGCCAGCTGACCATCCTTGAGCTGAAGCTGCTGGTGCACCTGGTGCTGCAGCGTTTCGACGATGCCAAGGAACTGGTGGAAATGTTCCTGCAGTTCAACGACAACACGGTTGAGCGTGGGTTGTTCTACCAGGCGCTGAACGTGGTGCTGGAGGTGGTGCTGGATGACGAGCTGGAGATGGCCGACTACGAGGGGAATTTGCGCCGCATGTTCGGTAACGAGCGGATGGATGCGGTGCTGGGGTCGGTGGATGGCAGCGTACGGTTCTATGGGCTTACGCCTACCAGCATGAAGCTTGAGGGGCTTGATCGGCATCTGCGGTTGGTGGAGAGCTACAAGAAGCTGCATGCGGCGCGGGGTAGGGTTGCTCAGGGCTGATTGGGGGGTGTGGTTCCCTGCGGGGTGGGGTTTTTCCTGTGGGGGGGCGGCTTGCTGGTGATGGGGGTGGCTTGTTTTATGTGATGTACGCTGTTGCCTGTTGCCTGTTGTTTTAGTTGGTTTTGAAAGTTGTATGCGCATTCATTATTTGTAGTGACGCTTATTCACCTTTCCGCCCTTACGGCGGCTTACTTTTGTCTTGGCAAAAGTAAGCAAAACCGCTCGCTCCTATCATCCGGCCCCTGCGCTGCGCTCCGGGGTTCCCTCACTCCGGGCTTGCTCCGGGGGTACGCGCCGACGGGCCGTCCCTGGCCCGATCGGCGCTCGACCG